>JAEYZR010000242.1 GCA_023427945.1 Pseudomonadota bacterium
ATGTTGACGTGGTGGGCCAGCTCTTCGGTGCGCATGTCCGACTGGTAATGAGCCTTGATCCAGCTGACGGCTCGCGTGATCTTGAATGCACGACTGTTTGCCACCAGGGCTTGCCTGAGCCGCACGCCCTGGCTGCTCATCAGCAGGCGATAGATGATTTCCTGTTCGATCAGGGGTGCCAGCACCGCAATGTGTTTGGGGGTTTCCAGCAGACGCGCCAGTCGATAGGCCGCATCCAGGAGATCGAGCGACAACTCGCCCGCGCTGATGCCCAGGGATGTCGGCGACTCGTCCGGGGCCGGCAGGTCGTTCGCGGCGACCAGATCGGCAACCTGCTGCAGGTCGATATCGAAGTTGAAACACAGGTAGGGGTGTTCGGTGCTGGCCTGTTGGACCTGTCCGATCACCGGCATGTCGATGGAGGTCAGCAGGTAATGCTGCGTGTCATAGAAATACGAGGTGTCGCCGGCAAGGACGCTTTTCGAGCCTTGCGCGGCGAAGATCAGCGACACCTTGCTGAACGCTGCTTCGTTGCGAGTAGGCGCCGAATATCGGAAAAACCTCAGCGAGGGAATCGCGGCCATCTGGTATTCGCCGTCGATCGGGGCGTAGTGATCGATCAGGGTGGCAAGCGCGCGAGTCGTTTCGCCTCGGGTTGCCGATACAGGAGGTCGGGCAGGGAGTGAGTCCATGACAGTCGCATCCAGAACGATATCGGCACTATCGCCTATTTTCCTGGTTTTGGGTAATGGGCCTGACTCGGCGCAGCCTATACCTTGGTATATCGCAGGGCTCCCAATGCCTGCTGGTCACGATAAAGATCAACGTGGAAAATTTTCGCTGTGTCGTCGGGATGAAACATCACGATCTCTGTCTTGACGCCACTTTCAGAAAATCTACACCAGCGAGCAGTGATCCCATGCGCTTCATCAACAACATGCTGAAGAATATTTTCAGCAACTTCCTCGATGTCCGACGCACGAAGCGTCTTTTCAGCCGACCCGACGCGCCGGGCAGTTTGCGAAAACTTCAGACGGGTGAAAGACAGGCGGCATTCGAGCGAGTGCCCCGCAAAATGCGCCGCATCGCCGCTGACGGTGTTGCCGCTGCGCTGGCACGCATGTCTTCCCACGAACAAGGTTTGAGTGCTGATGAAGCGCAGCGTCGCTTGGATCGTTTCGGACCGAACGAGGTGGAGCATGAGAAGCCGCTGCCCTGGTGGCAGCATCTGTGGCAGTGCTACAAGAACCCGTTCAACCTTCTTCTGACGCTGCTTGCCGTGGTCTCGTTTTTGACCGAGGACATGAAGGCGACCGTGGTCATCGGCACGATGGTGGCACTGAGCACCTTGATCCGGTTTGCGCAGGAAGGGCGATCCAACCGGGCCGCCGAGCGGCTGAAAGCGATGGTCAGCAATACGGCGACCGTGATCCGGCGCCAGGCCGGCGACGACCAGGGCACTGATGCCCGGCCCCAGCCAGAACATGCCATGCCCGGGCGTTGCCTGCAGCTCGAACGTCCGATCCGCGAGCTCGTTCCCGGCGATCTCGTCGCATTGCGCGCCGGTGACATGATTCCCGCCGATTGCCGGCTGCTGTTCGCCAAGGACCTGTTCGTCTCTCAAGCCGCCATGACGGGCGAATCGTTGCCGGTCGAAAAGTTCGCCGGCATTGGTGCGCCTTTCGAGTCGATTTTCGACGCGCCCAATCTCGTTTTCATGGGGACCAATGTGATCTCGGGTTCCGCCACGGCTTTGGTGATCGCCACCGGCAAGCGCAGCTACTTCGGCGCGTTGTCCACGCGAGTCATGGCGTCCCATGGTAGGGCGACTGCCTTTCAGGCGGGCGTGAACAGCGTGAGCTGGCTGTTGATCCGTTTTGCCCTGGTGATGGCGCCCGTGGTGCTGTTCATCAACGGGTTCACCAAGGGTGACTGGAGCGAGGCGTTTCTGTTTGCGCTCTCGGTGGCTGTGGGCCTCACGCCGGAAATGCTGCCGATGATCGTGACGTCCACCCTGGCAAAAGGGGCGGTGCTCATGTCGCGCAAGAAGGTCATCGTCAAGCGCCTGGATGCCATCCAGAACTTTGGTGCCATGGACGTGCTGTGCACGGACAAGACCGGTACGCTCACCCAGGACAAGATTGCGCTTGCGCAGCATACCGACGTGTTTGGCACCCCCTCCGACGACGTGCTGCGCTACGCCTATCTGAACAGTTACTACCAGACCGGCCTGAAGAACCTGCTGGATCATGCCGTGCTGGAGCATGCTGAACTGCAACAGGAGATGCGCATCGGCCAGGATTATCGCAAGGTCGACGAGATACCGTTCGATTTCGAGCGCCGCCGGATGTCGGTCGTGGTGTCCGAACAGGAGGATCATCACGAACTCATCTGCAAGGGGGCGGTGGAAGAGATGCTGTCGGTCTGCAAGCTGATGCGGATCGAGACTTTGCGAGGTCCTGAGTACGTCGAACTGGACCAAAACCTGCTGGCCCGTGTGCGCGTGGTCACGCAAGACCTGAACCAACAGGGCATGCGTGTGGTCGCGGTCGCCGTGAAGGAGCTGCCCGCAACGCAATCGGTCTACTCGGTGGCCGACGAAGCAGGTCTGATCCTGATCGGCTATATCGCATTCCTGGATCCTCCCAAGGAATCCACCGAGCCGGCGCTGCGCGCGCTGCAGGCGCACGGCGTGCAGGTGAAGGTACTGACCGGCGACAGTGAGTTGATCGCATCGCACGTGTGCGGCCGGGTCGGACTTGAGCAGGGCCGCTTCCTGACGGGTCCGCAGATCCAGGAAATGAACGATCGCCAACTGGCGCAGGCAGTTGCGTCCCACCAGGTGTTCGCCCGCCTGACGCCGCAGGACAAGGAGCGCATCGTGCTGGCGTTGCGCGGCAACGGGCACGTGGTCGGTTTCCTGGGCGACGGCATCAACGACGCGCCGGCATTGCGGGCGGCCGATATTGGCATTTCGGTGGATGGTGGCGTGGACATCGCCAAGGAGGCTGCCGACATCATCCTGCTGGAAAAAAGCCTGATGGTGCTGGAGGAAGGTGTCATCGAGGGGCGCCGCACCTTCTGCAACATGCTGAAGTACATCCGCATGACCGCCAGTTCGAATTTCGGCAATGTTTTTTCGGTACTCGTGGGCAGCATGTTCCTGCCATTTCTGCCCATGCTGCCACTGCAATTGCTGGTGCAGAATCTGCTCTACGACATTTCGCAGATCGCCATACCGTTTGACGACGTGGATCGCGAGCAGGTGGCCCATCCGCTCAGGTGGAACCCGGCGGGCATCGGGCGCTTCATGATCTTCTTCGGACCGATCAGCTCGATTTTCGACATCACCACGTTTGCGCTCATGTGGCATGTGTTCGGTGCCAATACCGTGGCCGAACAGTCGCTGTTTCAATCGGGATGGTTCGTGGTGGGCGTCTTGACGCAGACCTTGATCGTGCACATGATCCGCTCGCCGAAGCTGCCTTTCATCGAAAGCCGTGCGGCGTGGCCGCTGCTGCTGGCCACGGTGGTCATCATGGCGATCGGGGTGGCCCTGCCCATGAGCCCGATGGCGGACTACTTCAAGCTGCAGGCGCTGCCACTGAGTTATTTCCCGTGGCTGATCGCGATCCTGCTGGCCTATGCGACGCTCACCACGGTGTTGAAAAAGATCTATGTCCGCAAGTTCGGCTGGCAGTGAAAGCACGATGTGACGGTTTGCGGTGCATGCGTGATAACTTATTCTTTCTCAAAGGATATTGTCATAGCGCCGCAACGTCCGGCGCGATCATACCCATGCATTCCGATCACTCGACTTTTTTCGCGGCGCGAACGCATCGTGCCTTGCGCCTGGCCTTGACCGGCGTGGTGATGGCCGCCATTTTCCTGGCCGACACCACCACGCGATACGAAGTCGCCGTGCCGGTGTTCTACACGCTGGTCATTTTCGGTTCGGCCCGGGTGTTGTCGCGCCGGGGACTGTCGGCGTTGGCCGTGGCCTGCATCGTGCTCACGGTGGTCAGCTTTGTTTTCACGCCGCATGGCGATCTGCAGGCAGGGCTGATCAACATCGGCATCAGCATTGCGGCCATCGCGATGATCTGGGTATTGATTCTGAAGACGCAGACGGCCAGGGCGGTGGCCGATGAGGCACAGGCGCAATTGTTGAGAATTGCGCGTGTCAAAAGCCTCGAAGGCCTGACCACATCGATTGCGCACGAGATCAACCAACCCCTGGCAGCCATCGTGACCAGCGGAAATGCATGCCAGCGCTGGCTGGCGCAGGATCCGCCAAATCTGCCCAAAGCCCATCAGGCGCTCGATCGGATCGTTGCCGATGCCGGTCGTGCCAGCGCCATCATCGCTCGCGTGCGCAGCCTGACCAAAGGCGAGCCGCCACACAAGAGCGAATTCGATTTCAATCAGGCTGTGCGGGAAATCGTCGCCTTGTCTGAAGGCGAAATGGAGCGGACCAGCACGTCTCTGGACGTGGACTTGAGTCCCGATCTGCCCGCGGCGTTCGCCGACCGTGTCCAGATCCAGCAGGTCATCGGCAACCTGCTGTTGAATGCCATCGAAGCCCTGGCGCCGGTTGCGCAAGCCACGCGAAACATCCGCGTCACCTCGCAGATCGAGGGTGAGCACATCGTCCTTGCCGTGGCGGACTCCGGCGTAGGCATTCCTGCCGGCGTGCAGGAGCACTTGTTCGAGGCGTTCTGGACCACCAAGGAAGAGGGGGTGGGCGTGGGTTTGAGTATCAGCAGGGTCATCGTGGAGGCCAACGGCGGGCAGATATGGGCGCACTCCAATGCGGGTGCCGGCACGGTGTTCCAG
>JAEYZR010000299.1 GCA_023427945.1 Pseudomonadota bacterium
CACCATGATCCCCCTGGGTTCATGCACCATGAAGCTCAATGCCACGGCCGAGATGATCCCCATCACCTGGCCGGAGTTCTCGCAGATGCATCCGTTCGCGCCCGTCGATCAGACCGACGGCTATCGCGAACTCATCGACAGGCTGTCGGCGGCGCTGTGCGAAATCACGGGATACGACGCGATCAGCCTGCAGCCGAACTCGGGCGCGCAAGGCGAGTTCGCGGGCCTGCTGGCCATTCGCGGCTATCACGAGTCCCAGGGTCAGTCACAGCGCAACATCTGCCTCATTCCCTCTTCGGCACACGGCACCAACCCCGCCTCGGCCCAGCTAGCCGGTATGGATATCGTTGTCGTGGCCTCCGACGAGAACGGCAACGTGGATGTCGACGATCTGCGTGCAAAGATCGCACAGGTGGGTGATCGCCTTTCAGCCCTCATGATCACTTATCCCAGCACGCATGGCGTGTTCGAGGAAGCCGTGACCGAAATCTGCGCCCTGATCCACGATGCGGGCGGTCAGGTCTACATGGATGGCGCCAACATGAACGCCATGGTGGGACTCGCGCGTCCGGGCAAGTTCGGCTCCGATGTCTCGCACCTGAACCTGCACAAGACGTTCTGCATTCCGCACGGCGGTGGTGGCCCGGGTGTAGGCCCGGTTGCCGTGCGTGCTCACCTGGCCGACTTCCTGCCTGGCGTGGTGAATGCCCAGGGGCGCCTGGCAGGCGAGTACAAGATTGGCCCGGTGTCTGCCGCGCCTTTTGGTTCGGCCGGCATCCTGCCCATTCCTTTCGTCTATATTGCCCTGATGGGTGCCGAAGGCCTGCTGCAGGCCACGAAAATGGCCATCCTGAATGCCAACTACATCGCGGCGCGACTGCGCGATCACTACCCAGTGCTCTACAGCGGTCGCAACGGGCGCGTGGCGCACGAGTGCATCCTCGATCTACGCCCCTTGAAGGAAACCAGCGGCGTGACCGCCGAGGACATCGCCAAGCGTCTGGTCGATTACGGTTTCCATGCCCCCACCATGAGTTTCCCGGTGGCCGGCACGCTGATGGTCGAACCCACCGAATCTGAAGGCCTGGCCGAGCTGGATCGCTTCATCGGCGCCATGATCGCCATTCGTGGCGAGATCGCTGCGATCGAATCGGGCGAACGCGACCGCAGCGACAACGTGCTGAAAAACGCACCGCACACCGCGCAGATGCTGCTGGCAGACGAATGGCATCACGACTACACCCGTGCCCAAGCCGCCTATCCTCTGCCTCACCTGCGCGACGCCAAATACTGGCCGCCCGTGGCACGTGTGGATAACGCCTATGGCGATCGCAACCTGGTTTGCGCCTGCCCCTCGATCGAGTCCTACGCTCAAAGCGAAAGCTAGCCGTTTGCAAAATGGCAGTGTCCCGCGCCAGCCGTGAAAGTCAGGCGCGGGACAACAGGGTTGGCTCCCCGCTAGTCCTGCCGGTCGGCACCGTACGCAATGTCGCGTTGTTGCTTGACCGCCTCGAGCCGTTTGGACAGTTCTCGCGCGATGCTTTCGTAGGCCGTGCTGCCCAGGGCCAGACGCAGCGGGGGAGTCGCGCTATCAGCGGCGGCGATCATCGCATCGACCGAGCGTGTCGCATCGCCCTTGATCTCGAATGTTCCCGATAGCAAGGCCTGGCGAACCTGACCGGCGGGCGTGTCGTCGTAGCAGGCCATAGGCTGCGTGCGATCCAGGCCTTGGGCGAAATTCGTACCGGTCGGCCCGGGCTCGACCAGGAGGAAGTCGATGTTGAACGGAGCCACTTCCTGAGCCACGGCTTCCACAAAGCCCTCGATTCCCCACTTGGTAGCGTGATAGAGGCTGAAGCTGGGGTAGGTGATCTGGCCGCCTTCGGAAGATACCTGCACGATGCGTCCGCCGCCTTGTTCGCGCAGATGGGGCAGCGCCGCACGAATGAGCTGGATGGAGCCGACGAGATTCGTGGCGATCTGCCGCTCGATCTGCGCGTCGCTGGCTTCCTCGGCTGCACCAAACAACCCGTAGCCTGCATTACTGACGACGACATCGATGCGCGGCATGCTCGCGAAGGCGTCCGCCACCACGGATCGGATGGCTTCGGGGTCGGTCACGTCCAGCGTAAGGACGTGCAACGCGTCGCCATATTGTGCGCGCAGGTCGTCCAGCGCGTCCGGGCGGCGAAGCGTGGCGACGATTCTGTCGCCACGCTCGAGCAGGCGCTCGGCAAGCAGGCGACCAAGCCCGGAAGACGTACCGGTGATAAACCAGGTTTTAGCCATCATGTGCATCCTTTAGAGAAGAAATGACAGATTGACCGATCAGGATATGGCCGTATCATTGTTTTGATAAGGACCTGTTTTCCGCATGAACAAGTGAAAATAAATCACCAATGAGCAAGCCGACCTTGACCGACCTGCGCGCTTTCTCGGCAGTGGCCGAGCATCGCAGCTTCAGACGCGCTGCCGATCTGCTGGGGGTGACCCGTTCCACCTTGAGTCACGCCGTTCGTGGTCTGGAGGACGACCTGGGCACTCGTCTGCTGCATCGGACAACGCGCAGCGTGTCGCTGACCGAGGCTGGCGAACGCCTGCTCAGGCGCATCACGCCGCTGATGCACGACCTGGACTCGGCGCTCGAGGATTTCGCGGGCGAGCATGGGCAACTTCAGGGCCAGGTGCGCATCAACGGCAATGAGGGTGCCATCCGGCTGCTGCTGCAGACCGTGGTGCCGGCGTTCCTGGCGCGCCACCCCGGCGTCGAACTGGACCTTGTCTCCGAGGGGCGGCTGGTGGACATCGTCGAGCAAGGTTTCGATGCAGGCATTCGATTGGGCGAGGCCTTGGCCAAGGATATGGTGGCGGTACGCCTCAGCCCGGACATGCGTTTTCTCGCCGTGGCGTCACCCGACTATCTGGCCTTGCATCCCGCACCAGACAGGCCAGACGCGCTTGCCCGGCATCGTTGTATCCGCCAGCGCCTGCCCAGTGGCAAACGCTATCGCTGGGAGTTCAGCAAGCACGGGAAATTGCTGGAAATCGACGTGCCCGGCAGTTTGACGTTGGACAATACTCAGTTGATGGTCGAAGCTGCGCAGGCGGGACTGGGTATTGCCTATGTGCCTGAACTCTATGTCCATGCTGCGCTAGGCAATGGGCAGCTGGTCGCCGTATTAGAGGACTGGTGCCCGTACATTCCCGGGCTGTTCCTTTATTTCCCGCACAATCACCATATGCCGGCCAGTCTGCGCGCTTTTGTTGACGCCATTCGCGAGACCGTGAAAGCGTGAAACCGTGCGGCTCGCAGGATCGATCACGGCATGCTGCAGTGAATCCCTGTTGCAGGGCCCACAATCAAGCAAGCCCCTCGCGTTCGGAAGACCGAGAGCGAGAGGCTTGATTTCAGGCGCTACTGCTGCCTGTTGAAGGCGTCCATCAGCTCAGTCCAGGCGCTCAACACACCCATGGACTGAGTCAGGCGCTCATGCTTTCACGCGTTCCCCATCCACGAGGCGCCACAGGCCCAGCGGGTTGGCGGCTTGCAATGCTTGCGGCAGCAGGCTGTCGGGAATGTCCTGATAGCAGACCGGACGCAGGAAGCGGTCGATGGCAGTGGCGCCCACCGAGGTGAACGCTGCGTTCGAGGTCGCGGGGAACGGGCCGCCATGCACCATCGAGTGCGACACTTCGACACCCGTCGGAAAGCCGTTGGCCAGAATGCGGCCGGCCTTGCGCTCCAGTACGGGGAGCAGCGTGCGTGCCACCTCTTCGTCACCAGCATCCCACTGCAATGTGGCCGTCAACTGGCCTTCAACATGGTTGGCCACCGCCAGGACTTCGTCCATGTTGTTGCAAGCGACGATCAGCGATGCCGGTCCGAACACTTCGTCTTCCAGTGCCTTGCTGGCCAGGAAGGCTTTTGCGTCCGTGGCGAACAGGCGAGGTTGGGGCGCGCAGGCCGCCGCGTTGGTCGGCTGGCCTTGTCCTGCGGCCTTCACACCTTGCTGGCCTGCCAGTTTTTCGACACCCGACTCATAGGCCTGGAAGATTCCCGGGGTCAGCATGGTAGCGGCGGCTTTCTGCGAGATCGCCTTTTCGGCGGCTGCCGTGAAGGCGTCCAGATCCGGGCCTGCCAGGGCGATCACCAGGCCAGGGTTGGTGCAGAACTGGCCTACGCCCAATGTCAGGGAGTCGATGAAAGCCGAGCCCATGCTTGCGCCGCGATTGGCCAGTGCCTTGGGCAGCAGGAACACAGGATTGATGCTGCTCATCTCTGCATAGACAGGGATGGGTTCCGGGCGGGCGTTGGCGATGCCGACCAACGCGAGGCCACCTTGGCGCGAACCCGTGAAACCGACGGCCTTGATGGCAGGATGGGCAACCAGTGCTTCGCCGATCGTGCGGCCCGCGCCGACCAGCAGCGAAAACACGCCCTCGGGCAAACCGGTATCGGCCACCGCTTTCTGGACGGCCCGTCCGACGAGTTCCGAGGTGCCCAGGTGGGCACTATGCGCCTTGACTATGACCGGGCAACCCGCGGCAAACGCCGATGCGGTGTCGCCGCCGGCCACGGAAAAGGCCAGCGGGAAGTTGCTGGCACCGAACACGGCAACCGGTCCGAGCGGGATCTTGCGCAGGCGCAGGTCCGAGCGCGGCATGGGGGTGCGTTCGGGTTGCGCGGGATCGATGATGGCACTGTGGAAATGGCCGTCACGCACGACCTTGGCAAACAGGCGCAGCTGGCCGACGGTGCGGCCACGCTCGCCTTCCAGGCGTGCCTTGGGCAAACCGCTTTCGGTCTGGGCACGTTCGATCAGCGCGTCGCCCAGGTCCAGGATGTTCTGGGCAACGGCCTCCAGAAACTTGGCGCGCGTCTCCAGGGGGGCGGCACGAAACGGGTCGAAGGCTGCCTCGGCCAATGCGCAAGCCGCGTCCACGTCTTCGCGCGAACCCATGCCGAACACGGGTTCGATTTCCTGGCGGGTGGCGGGATTGACTGCGCGTGTCGTGCCTTGCGTGCCGTGCACGGTGCGGGCACCGATCAGCATGTCACCGGTAATTTTCATGAATTCTTTCTCCAAAAGAAAAGAGCCGGGCGCGAGATGACCGGGCCTCCATAAACGGGATTGCAATCCAGTTTATCCGAGGCCCGGCGGTCATCTCAGCGACCGGCATCGGGATGCTGCGAGTGATTCGATTATTGAGGACCAAGCTTTTTGATCAGGGCATCCAGTTGAGCCGACTCTTCTTCCGTCAGATCGGTCAGCGGTGCGCGCACGGGACCGGCGTCGTGGCCGACCAGACGGGCACCTGCCTTGACGATACTGACCGCATAGCCTGCCTTGCGATTGCGGATCTCCAGGTAGGGCAGGAAGAATTCGTCGATCAGGCGATCGGTGGTGGCGTAGTCCAGCTTGGCCACGGCGTGGTAGAACTCCATGGCCGTCTTCGGAATGAAGTTGAACACGGCCGAGGAGTAGACCGGCACGCCCAGGGCGTTGTAGGCCGCCGCATAGACTTCAGCGGTGGGCAAGCCGCCCAGGTAGGAGAAACGGTCGCCCAGGGCCCGGCGGATGTGGACCATAGGTTCGATCTCGCCCACACCATCCTTGAAACCGATCAGGTTGGGGCAGGTGTCGGCCAGCTTGAGCAGCGACTGGGCGGTCAGCCTGGAGTTGGCGCGGTTGTACACAATCACGCCGATCTTGATGGATGCGCAGACTTGCTGGACGTGGGCGATGATGCCGTCCTGGCTGGCTTCGGTCAGGTAGTGGGGCAACAGCAAGATGCCGTGTGCGCCCTGGCGCTCGGCTTCCTGTGCGTAGGCAATGGCGGCACGGGTGCTGCCACCGGCACCGGCCAGGATGGGCACCTTGCCCTTGCACGTCTGCACGGCAGTGCGAATCACTTCGCTGTATTCCTTGGGCTCCAGCGAGAAGAACTCGCCCGTGCCACCGGCGGCAAACAGCGCGCTGGCGCCGTAGGGAGCCAGCCATTCCAGACGCTCGATGTAGGTCTTGGGGCGGAAATCACCCTGCTCGTCGAAATCGGTGATGGGGAAGGAGAGCAGGCCTTGCGAGACGATGGCTTTGAGTTCTTGCGGTGAAGTCATGACAGATCCGAAAAAAGCGACGATACGACGATTTGCATTGAACGGCCGGGGCATGTTCGTCGTGGAAAACCCGGTCATCAAGTGTTGATGTCAGTTATCGTACAACATAGATTGTGGATTGACAATCAGGTGAGTGCGACGACGAGCAGGCGACTTGCGAAGTGAAGCAGATAATCGACAGGGTAGGGTGCCGATCCAGGCTTGTCTGGTGGGCGGTGGCGCCTAGTCTGGCGACTTGCTCTTGCGTGCCTGATCGGCCGCGTCGTGGGCGCGGCGCAGGCGTTCGCGGCTGTTGGTGAGGTGGGTGCGCATGGCCGAGCGGGCGCCGTCGGCATCCTGGCTGACGATGGCCGAGAAGATTTCTTCGTGTTCCCGGTTGACCCGCTGCAGGTATTCGAGCTGGCTGGCATCGGCAAGCGCAGCCGAATTCACCCGGGTGCGGGGCAGGATGGTGTTGCCCAGCTGGCTGAGAATGTCGAAATAATAGCGATTGCCGGTGGCGCTTGCGATGCTCAGGTGAAACGCGACGTCTGCATTGACGGCATTGCCCGTGCGTGCCGAGATGTGATGGGCGAAATCGTCCAAAGCCTGGCGAATGCTGCGCAATTGCGACTCGCTGCGGCGCGTGGCCGCCAGACCGGCTGCCTCGCTCTCCAGATTGATGCGCAGTTCGAGCACGGCCATGACGTCCAGCATGGTCAGAATGCTGGCAGTGTCGATCTGAAAGCTGTTGTCGCTAGGCGCTTCGCGCACAAAGGTGCCGATGCCGTGGCGGGTTTCCACCAGCGCAGCTGCCTGCAGGCGCGAGATGGCTTCGCGAACGACGGTCCGGCTGACCCCCTGGTCCTGCATGATTTCGGATTCGGTCGGCAACTTCTGGCCGGGCACATACTTGCCGTCGCGGATACGTGCCGAGAGATCGTTGACCACTTCGTCGGTCAGGCTGCGGGCGCGCTTGCGTGCGCGGGGAGCGGGGGCTGAGGTCATGGGCGCCAGGTCGGTTGCAGGCACCGGTCGGTGATCCGGTGGCGCCCCATTATAGGCGTTGTCGTACCTGTATCACGCGTGCGATGGGCGTCACGGCGGTTCTGGCCGGACCCACGCACGCGTAAAGGGCGCTACATCGACGTATCGGCGGGACTACTTGGCCACGGGCATCGTGAACTCGGCACCCTTGGCGATACTGTCCGGCCAGCGCTGCATCACGCTCTTGTAGCGGGTGTAGAAGCGCACACCTTCTTCGCCGTAGGCGTGATGATCGCCGAACAGCGAACGCTTCCAGCCACCAAACGAATGCCAGGCCATCGGGACAGGAATGGGCACGTTGATGCCCACCATGCCCACCTGGATCTGGCGCGCAAACGCCCGCGCCACGCCACCATCGGAGGTGAAGCACGACACGCCGTTGCCGAACTCGTGCTTGTTGATCAGTTCCACGGCCGCGGCGAAGTCGGGCACGCGCACCACGCACAGCACCGGTCCGAAAATCTCTTCGCGGTAGATGGTCATCTCGGGCTTGACCTGATCGAACAGCGTGCCACCCAGGAAGAAGCCGTTCTTGTCGCCATCGATCTTCTGCTCGCGGCCATCCACGACCAGCGTGGCGCCTGCCGCGACACCATCCTCGATGTAACCCACGACCTTGGCCCGATGCTGGGCGGTGACCAGAGGCCCCATTTCCGCCGCGTCGTCCATACCGTCTGTGACTTTCAGCGCCTTGACACGCGGGGTGAGCTTCTCGATCAGCGCATCGGCCACATCGCCCACGGCCAGCGCGACCGAAATGGCCATGCAGCGCTCGCCCGCGGAACCGTAGGCCGCGCCCATCAGTGCATCGGCGGCCTGCTCCAGGTCCGCATCGGGCATGACGACCATGTGATTCTTGGCGCCACCCAGCGCCTGGGCGCGTTTGCCGCGCGCCGTGCTCTGCGCATAGATGTATTCGGCAATGGGAGTGGAACCGACGAACGACAGCGCCTGGACATCCGGGTGCTCGATCAAGGCGTCCACGGCTTCTTTGTCGCCGTGCACCACATTGAAGACGCCGTCAGGCAGACCGGCTTCCTTGAACAGTTCGGCCAGGCGAATGGCGGTGGACGGGTCGCGTTCGGTGGGCTTGAGCACGAAGGTGTTACCGCAGGCGCTGGCCACCGGGAACATACAGCACGGCACCATCATGGGGAAGTTGAACGGCGTGATGCCGCCCACCACGCCCAGGGCCTGGCGCACGCTCCAGTTGTCGATGCCGCCACCAATCTGTTCGGTGTACTGACCCTTCAGCAGATGGGGAATGCCGCAGGCAAATTCCACCACCTCGATGCCTCGGGTGACTTCGCCACGGGCATCGGAAAACACTTTGCCGTGTTCGCGGGTGATCAATGCAGCCAGTTCATCCTGGTGCTCGTCCAGCAGGGCCTTGAACTTGAACAGAATGCGGGCGCGCTTGAGCGGCGGCGTTTCCGACCAGGCAGGCCAGGCTGCGCGCGCGGCGGCGACTGCGCTGTCGACGTCGGCGGTATTGGCCAGCGGGATGGTCGTGATCACCTCGCCGCTTGAAGGGTTGAAGCCCTGGGTGCTGCGCCCGCTGGTGCCTGCGTAGGCCTTGCCGTCGATGTAATGCGTAAGAGTATTGGAAGTCATGACTTAAGCAATTTCGTTGAGAACGGAGCGGATGCGATCGAACAGCTCGGTGATCTGCGCAGGCTCGATGATCAGGGGGGGCGATATGGCAATGATGTCGCCGGTGTAGCGAACCATCAGGCCCTGGTCGAAACACTTCTGGAAGACTTCGGCAGCGCGGGCGCCCGGTGCGCCATCACGGGGCTTGAGTTCGATGCCTGCCACCAGTCCCAGGTTGCGCACGTCGATCACATGCGGTGCGCCCTTGAGCGAATGCGCAGCATCTTCGAACGCCTGGGCCATGCTTGCGCCGCGCTCGAAAAGCTTGTCGCGACGATAGATGTTCAGCGTGGCCACGATGGCCGCGCACGCCAGCGGATGCGCCGAATAGGTGTAGCCGTGGAAGAACTCGATGCCCGCTGCCGTTGCGTTGACCACGGCATCGTGAACCTCGCGCTTGACCGCGACGGCACCTGCCGGTACGGCTGCGTTGCTCACGCCCTTTGCCAGCGTGATCAGATCGGGCGTGACGCCGAATCGTTCGGCGGCGGTTGCCGCACCCAGGCGGCCGAATGCGGTGATGACCTCATCGAAAATCAGCAGGATGCCGTGCTTTTCGGTGATCTCGCGCAGGCGCTGCAGATAGCCCTGAGGCGGGATCAGCACGCCAGTGGAGCCCGCCATCGGTTCGACGATGACGGCGGCGATGGTGGACGCATCGTGCAGGGTCACCAGGCGTTCCAGTTCGTCGGCCAGATGCTCGCCCCACGCAGGCTGTCCGCGCGAAAACGCGGTGTGTTCCAGGTTGTGCGTGTGGGGCAGATGATCGATGGCCGGTAGCAGTGCGCCGGAGAACGTCTTGCGGTTGGTGACGATGCCGCCCACGGAAATCCCGCCGAAACCCACGCCGTGGTAGCCGCGCTCACGGCCGATCAGCCGGGTGCGCTGGCCTTCGCCGCGTGCCCGGTGGTAGGCCAGTGCGATCTTCAGTGCGGTATCGACCGATTCCGATCCCGAGTTGGTGAAGAAAATGCGGTCCATCCCTTCGGGCATGAAGGAGGCGATGGCGGTGGCGGCCTCGAAGGCGCCCGGGTGCGAGAGTTGAAAACTGGGCGCGTAATCCATCTGGGCGGCCTGCTCGGCAATGGCGGCCGCAATTTCCGGACGGCCATGACCGGCGTTGACGCACCACAGGCCAGAGGTACCATCCAGAATCTGGCGGCCATCTCCCGACGTGTAGTACATGCCCTTGGCGCTGGCGAGCATGCGAGGATGGGCCTTGAACGGCTTGTTCGCCGTGAAGGGCAGCCAGTAGTGGGACATATCGAGTTCAGTGCGCGTATTCATGGAGGCAACTCCTGGAAAGGGGTTCAGACTTGAGCGGGTGCAGGCAGGCAACCACGCCTTGCCGCAACGATGCACTAGCGCACATTCTGGCCCGCCAGCCTTGCAAACTAAATATACGGTGGCCAGATATCGCGCTGGCTGTATAGTTAAAGACAGCACAACTGTACAGAAAACTCATGATCGATTTTCAGCCGATACGGGATCGCACACGTGCGCCGACCTTGGTCCAGCAGATTGTCGACGCCTTTACCGCCGCCCTGGCTGCCCAGGTTCTGCGTCCGGGAATGGCTTTGCCGTCCGTGCGGGAATTCGCGCGCGACTATGACGTCAGTACCTATACGGTTGCACAGGCCTATCAGCAACTGG
>JAEYZR010000080.1 GCA_023427945.1 Pseudomonadota bacterium
GATCCAGGACGTGCTCGGGACTGTCCACCTCGACCACCACCACGACTCGAGCCGAAGACGGCAAGGCCTGAAGACGGCGCGCAATGGCAGGCAGAGCCGTCTCGTCGCCCACCAGCAAGTGCCAATCGAAATCAGTGGGAATGATCATCGATCCCCTGGGGCCGCCTACCCCTAACGCATCACCTGGCCGCGCAGCCAGCGCCCACGCCGTGGCCGGTCCCGCTTCGTGCAAGGCAAAGTCGATCGTCAAGCGCCGCGCACTGGCGTCGTAGTCCCTGGGTGTGTAATCGCGCATGATGGGGCGGCTGTCATCGGGCCAGATCAACCCGTTCGGCCCCACCTCCGGGCACGCGATGGCCCCCGTGGCAGGATCCGGGAAAATCAGCTTCACATGATCGTCAAACCCGGGACTGTAGAAACCTTCAAGTTCCGGCGATTCGAAAGTGATCCGCAACATGCCCGGCGAAATCAAGGCGCTGTGCTTGACCTGCACGACACGAAATCGCAATTCGTGGCGCACGCGTTCGGGCAATCGATCCAGCCCTGCAGAAGATGATGACCGCTCATTCATTGTGAATCCTCAGAAACGCCTCGCCAGAAAGCAACCGGAGCGCCACAGGGGCACTCCGGCTTACATCACACAAATTGTACCGACGCGACAAATGTCAGGCGGGCTGTGTTTCGGCAGTGGCCTGGACCGCTGCATCCACGGGCAAGGGGCTGCGAATGAGGTGATCGAACGCACTCAAGGAAGCCTTCGCTCCGTCGCCCATCGCAATCACGATCTGCTTGAACGGCGTCGTGGTGACATCTCCGGCCGCAAAAACACCGGGGACCGACGTCCTGCCGTGATCATCCACTTCCACCTCGCCACGCGAGGACAAGGCAACCGTTTCCTTGATCCAGTCCGTGTTGGGCAACAGTCCGATCTGCACGAACACGCCTTGCAACTCAACCGTGTGCGAGGTGTTGCTCATGCGATCGTTATAGGTCAAACCGGTCACTCTGTTGCCATCGCCCAGCACTTCAGTGGTCTGTGCATGCACGATGATCTCGACGTTGGACAGGCTGCGCAACTTGCGTTGCAAGACCTCGTCAGCACGCAGCGCCGAATCGAACTCCAGCAGGGTCACGTGTCCGACGATGCCGGCCAGATCGATCGCGGCTTCGACGCCGGAGTTCCCACCGCCCACGACAGCCACGCGCTTGCCTTTGAACAAGGGGCCATCGCAGTGCGGGCAATAGGTCACCCCCTTGTTGCGATACTCTTTCTCGCCCGGCACATTGATGTCGCGCCAGCGTGCGCCCGTTGCAACGATCACGGTACGTGACTTCAGCGACGCACCGTTGGCCAGATGCACTTGCGCGAACTGCTCGCCGGCCGACAGACCGGTCGCACGCTGCGTATTCATGATGTCCACGTCATAGCTCTTCACGTGCTCTTCCAGACCGGCAACCAGATGCGGCCCGTCGGTTTCCTTCACGGAGATGAAGTTCTCGATGGACATCGTGTCCAGCACCTGTCCGCCGAACCGTTCGGCCACCAGGCCCGTACGAATACCCTTGCGGGCGGCGTAGATGGCGGCTGCCGCACCAGCCGGACCACCGCCGACGACCAGCACATCGTAAGGCAGACGCGCGTTCAGGCGCTCGGCATCACGCTGGGCGACACCGCTATCCATCTTGCCCAGCAACTCTTCCACGCCCATGCGGCCCTGGCCGAACACCTCGCCGTTCATGAAGATGGTGGGCACCGACATGATCTCGCGTGCCGTCACCTCTTCGGTAAACGAACCGCCTTCGATCATTTCGACCTTGATGTTCGGATTGAGCACGGCCATCAGGTTCAACGACTGCACCACTTCCGGGCAGTTCTGGCAGGTCAGCGAGACAAACGTCTGGAAAACATAGTCGCCGCGAAGCGCCTGGATCTGCGCCACCGTGTCCGCTGACAACTTGTGTGCATGCCCGCCCACCTGCAGCAGTGCCAGCACCAGCGACGTAAACTCGTGGCCCATCGGCACGCCTGAAAAGCGGATACCCAGATTCTCACCGGGGCGATTCAGCGAAAAGGATGGCTTGCGATCCGACGCTTCGGGACGAAGGATGACGGTGATGCGATCAGACAGCTCGGCCAGTTCGCTAAGCAGCTCACCCACTTCACGCGACTTCGGTCCGTCGTCCAGCGAAGCGACGATCTCGATCGGCTGCGTGATTTTTTCGAAATGGCTTTTCAGTTGGGTCTTGATGTTGGCATCGAGCATGATGCGCTCCCGTCTATACAAAAATTTGGGGTGTCCACGCCAGCAGAGGCGCGACAAAACACCGCCACATCAAAGTGGGCGGTCAGTGCACTGCCCCGCGAAGTGCGGGGATCGTGCTGCGTAGCCGGTCCAGGGACCGGCCCGCTTCAGGGTAATGATTGGTGTGGCACGGCCAACGGGCCGTGCTCACTGACAGGCTGAAGCCTTAGATCTTGCCGACCAGGTCCAACGAAGGCGTCAGCGTTTCTTCGCCTTCTTTCCACTTGGCGGGGCAGACTTCACCCGGATGTGCGGCCACGTATTGGGCTGCCTTGACCTTGCGCAGCAATTCGCTGGCGTCACGGCCAATGCCGTTGTCATGGATTTCGTACAGCTTGATCTTGCCTTCCGGATCGATCAGGAAGGTGCCGCGCAGGGCCATGCCTTCTTCTTCGATCAGGACTTCGAAGTTGCGAGCCAGCACGTGCGTGGGATCGCCAATCAGGGGGTACTGCACCTTGCCGATGGCTTCCGAGGTGTCATGCCATGCCTTGTGCGAGAAATGGCTGTCGGTCGACACACCATAGACTTCCACGCCCAGGCGTTGCAGTTCGGGGTAGTGATCTGCGAGATCTTCCAGCTCGGTGGGGCATACGAAAGTGAAGTCAGCCGGGTAGAAAGCAATAACCGACCATTTGCCCAGCAACGAGGCTTCCGTCAGATCGACGAATTTGCCACCGTGGAAAGCGGTAGCTTTAAAAGGCTTGACGGTGGTATTGATGAGAGACATTTTCGATTTCCTTTGGCTATCAGAAGCAGTGAGATCATAGTTTAGACAAACATCGGCGGATCCGCCAATCGTCTTTGCTGATCGACGTCATTGGCTCAGGCTATCGTAGCGTTGGCTGTGCCGCATACCTCTATGGAGAGCACGGGATCGAAGGCTTCCTGCTCGCCTTTTTTGAGATAGCCAAGCGGGTTGGCCACCACTCGACAGCCATCCTTGACGTAATCGTGGGCGCAATGCAGATGCCCATGTAACCACACATCGGCCTGGCACAACAAGGTGTCCAGCCCATTGCAAAAACCGGCAGTGCCTGGGGATACGCCAAAACGCGGATCCGCACTCTCCAAGGTGGGGGCAAAATGAGTGATCACAACCGTGGCGCCGTCGAAAGGCACGGCGAGCGCCTGACGCAACCAGTCCTGGCAAAGCAGCGCATGCTCGCGAATATCCTCCGCCAACCAGGGATTTCCATGACGGGTGGCGCCCATTTTTTCGAGATAGAAGTTGGCGGCACGAAATGCCTTGCCACGCTTGCGTAACACGTCAGTCAAAGTGTCGCCAGGCCTGGCCAATGCGTCGAAGTCGCTCCACAGCGTCGTCCCGATCAGGCGTACATCGCCCAGAACCAGCGTCTCGCGCTCCAGCCACTGAATATCCAGCGAGTCACACAGCGCCCGCAGCCGCGCGTGCACGTCGTCGAAATCGTCACCGTCATACTCATGGTTGCCCGGGACATACACCACAGGCGTGGGCCAACCGTGACGGGGTGAGAACCGTGTCAGGCCATAATCGCGTCCGCCGAGCCGCGAGCCCGCCTGATACGAACCCACATCGCCCGCCAGAACAAGCATGTCAGCGCCAGGCGCAGGTGTGGCGACAAAGCTCGGGTCGCTCTCCAGATGCAGATCGGAAAGAAGTTGCAGTTTCATTGGATCATCGTAGCCCATCCCCGCCTGTGGCGAGCGTGACTGCGCAACGATCGTGCGCACCGTCGGTTAGCGGTTCGTGCCAATAATGCATGCCCTGGTCGCGCCACGCACGGACATCGAGGCCTTCAGCGCGCGAGGCCACCCAGACCGCACCATCCAGGTCATTACGCCAGAATGCCGCACCACTCTCGATCCACCGCTGCTGTACCCGTGGCGCAGGGTGGCCGAACGGACTGCCGTAGGCCGCCTGGGCAATCACATGGCGCGCCTCCAGGGCGGCTATCCACGCGGGGCTGGACGAGGTCAGCGACCCGTGATGGGCCGCCAGTGCGACATCGATCCTGCCTATCCGACGCCTGCCGCCATGGCCTGCTGGCACCGGATCGACACTGTCCTGGAGGCCTCGTCCCGCCGACGACTCGAGACTGGCGCCAGAACCGTTCACCATCGACAGTTCCTCGCTGGCGCCGATATCTCCCGGCAGGACTGCACTGTGATGAGTCCCGCGCACCACCAGCACACAACTGGAGGCATTGGCCTGCGCCTGGCTGTAGCGCTGCCCCGCCTGGGGATGGTGAAAGCTGAAGGTCACCCCATCGAACGTCCAGGCCTGGCCCGCTTCGCACGTGGCGGCATCAAGCGGCCACCCCCGCGCAGGCACACTGTCGTGCAACATGGCAGCCTCGCGCTGCAGATGGGCATTCAGATCGAACGGCGAATGGCTGCGCACGATGGGCATGCCGCTCATCAACCCGCGCACCCCGCCCATGTGGTCTAGATGCGCGTGCGAGACGATCAGCCGATCGACCTGTGTGCGGCCAATCGCTTGAAGAAACGGCACCAGGATGCGTGCTCCCGCATCGTCGCCTCCCTCATAACGCAGACCGGTATCAAAGACAACGACATGATGCCGCGTCGTGATGACAGCCGCGCCTGCCTGCCCCACATCCAGTGCGACAAGGTCCCACGCCCCCAGCGGTAGTGGCGCGGGCCGCCAGAGCAACAAGGGAAGCAGACCTCCCCAGGCCAGGCGACGACCTGGCGCCCCTCTAGGCATCAGCCCCCACGCGGCACAACCCAATGCAAGGGCCGCATAAGGCCACGGCGCTTTCGCCACGGACCAGATTGCCCAATCAGGTGCAGACAGGAAACGTGCGGCATCCAGCGTGGGAGCGAGAATGGCGTGTGCACCTGCTCCTATCCAGCCGGCCACCCTGCCAGCACCAGGAACGCCCAGCCTGCCTGCTCCGGCCAGTGCGGCACAGCCCAGCGCCAATGGCGTGACGATGGCTCCGACAATCGGAATGGCAAACGCGTTGACCAGTGGAGACACAAGCGAAACCTGACCAACCGTCACCGCCAGCAGCGGCGTCAGCGCCAGTGTCAGCAAGCCCTGCATACGTCCTGCGCTCCTGCATCCCCGGGCGATCTGCGTCCTCAGTGCCCGCGCCAGCGCATGCCAGGACTCAGCCTGCGTGGGCGGGACCTCTTCGACGTGCAGCAGGTCGTCGGACGAGGAAACAGCCTGCCCCTCTGCTGGCTGCGGCTTCAGCCGAAACATACGCCTCTGACGCCACAACGCTCGCACATGCACCCCTGCCGGCTCTGCGACAGGCCGGCGCGCACGCATGTCGTCGTGCACCTGCACGGGTGCTGCGCCAGCCTGGGTCTGACGCGTCGCCGACGCCGCCATCATCATCAGCGCTGCAACGGCGGCAAATGAAAGCCAGAAGCCGATGGCCAGCGGTGCCCACGGATCGACCAGCACGACCCACCCAGCCGCAAGCGCGAGCGTTCGAGATGCCGACACTGGAACTCGACACATCACCGCAACCGCCACAGTGGACAACATGAAGAACACCCGTCGCGCCGGTATGCCCCACCCTGCCAGGGTGCAATAGAGTGCTGCGGCCACCCAGGCAGCCATGGCCATCATGATCTGGGCCGGCACGACCTGCGCCGCCAGACGCTGGCGAATACGCCAACGTCGGTAAAAGAATCCGCAGCATCCAGCCGCCAGACCGGCCACCAGCCCCACATGCAATCCGCTGATCGCCACCAGGTGCGAAATACCAGCTCGACTGAGCATCGTCCAGTCTGATCGCGGCAATGCGCTTTGATCGCCCAGGGCCAGGGCCACGAGAATCGGGGCATAGGGTTTATCACCCAGCGCACGGTAGAGCGCGGTGCGCAACTCATGGCGAATGCGCGCGACAGCACTCATCGGGCTCGCCCAGGGGTCGTCCGCCAACAGCAAAGGAGTGCCACGCACCGATCCCAATGCACGGACCCCCTGTGCAAACAGGCGAGCCTCGATATCTGGCGCATATGGGTTCTGACTGGCATGCGGCGCACGCAGCCTGAGAGCCATCCGCCATACCTGGCCTGGCCATACCTCGGGAAGCGTCGTGCTCGAGCCGATCGGAACCCGCCAGGACACACGCACCCCACCCGGGATACCCGGCAAGGATGGCGTTGCCGGCGCACAGTCGCCGGGCAACGGATCCGTGCAATAGGCACCGTTGTCCAACACCTGCACATCGAACGTGCGTGCCTGCTCCGTGCCTGTGGGAAGACCGTTGACACGTACCGTCAGGCGCGTGACCTGATCGCGATGCACGCAGGCCAGCACATCGTCCAGACGCCATTGCGCACGCCAGCCCGCATAGGTGAAACCGGCTATCGCAGACGCCATGACGAGCAAGCCGATCACCCAGCCGGTCCTGCGCCCCATGCAGCCATAGACAC
The DNA here is from genome assembly GCA_023427945.1 of Pseudomonadota bacterium. Taxonomy (GTDB): domain Bacteria; phylum Pseudomonadota; class Gammaproteobacteria; order Burkholderiales; family Burkholderiaceae_B; genus Schauerella. The sequence goes on from JAEYZR010000080.1 coordinate 6,708, forward strand.
CACACAGCATCGCGCAGGCCAGCGCCAATAGCACCATCGTCCACGGCTCGGGCAGACGGGCGACCTGATGCAACACCGTCGCCCCTGCCACGAAAGCGACACATACCAGCCTGCCGCGCATGTTCGGTCTACCCAAACAAAGAAGCGTAGGCCGGGTGAACCGGATCGGGCAGGCTGGCGTGACCAGATCCTCACATCGGATAGCCGCAGCCATGCGTACCGCCGCGACCCGCCCCCGTCACTTCGCACGGCCCCCTTCCCTATGGGCGGCAAGACACAGGACTGGACTGCGATGGAGGCGCCCGGCCCAGATGCCGGCGGCGCAAATCAGGCGTCGATATGCGCCAGGCGAGGCAGCACTCGCCTGGCGGTCGCACCCGTACCTGCGATGACCTCCTGCAACGGTATCCCGCGAAGTCCGGCCAAAGCCTGCGCCACCCCCAGCACTTGCGCTGGCGTGTTGCGACGTTCGCTTCCTGTCAACCAGGCGGGCGCAATATCGGGAGAGTCGGTTTCGAGTACCAGATGCGTCAGGTCTCGGGTCTGCGCATGGCGCCGGATCTGCTTACTGCGCGGGTAAGTCATCTCCCCACCCACGCCCAGCGCGAATCCATGCGAAATGAAAGCATCCGTCTGCTGATCGCTGCCGTTATAGGCGTGCGCAATGCCACCCGGAGACCGCGGCAGCCGTCGCAGGTACTTCAGCAAAATGTCCTGTGACCGCCGGACATGCAACAACAACGGCAGGCCGAACTCCATCGCCATGTCCAGTTGCGCCCGATAGAAATGCTCCTGCCTGTCACGCGCAGGCCCGCTGGCTATTTCCTTGACGAAGAAATCCAGACCGATTTCGCCTATGGCGACAAAACGCGGGTCCGGCATGGCCTGCTCGATGGCATCGCGCAGGTGTTGCAGGTCATCGTCGGCAGCACGCTGCACATACAGCGGATGGATACCCAAGGCATAGGCCCCACCCGGCATGTCATGGGCCAGTTTGCGCACCGTCTCGAAGTTCGACCGTTCGATCGCAGGAATGACGATGGCGCCAACGCCGGCCGAGGCCGCCGCAGCGATGACGTCCCCCCTGTCGGCATCGAATTCCGCCGCATCGAGATGACAGTGGGTATCGATCAGCATGGCGCGCAGCCTGTAAAAAGCCCGCTCTCGTCAACCCGAGACGAGCTTGCCGGCATCCATCACGAGTTGCCGGTCTGCCCGCGCAGCCAGCTCAGGATCGTGCGTGACGATGGCAAACGCAGTCCCGGACTCCCGGTTCACTCGCGCAAGCAGTTCGAACATGGCATGCGCCGTATGGCGATCGAGGTTACCAGTGGGCTCGTCGGCCAGCACGCAGGCGGGCCGGGTGACCAGCGCGCGCGCCAGTGCCACGCGTTGGCGCTCTCCTCCGGACAACTGCCCCGGAAAGTGCGTCGCACGATGCGACAGGCCCACCAGATCGACCACTTCGCGTGCCTTCTCACGTGCGAACGCACGGCTCTCACGCCGCACGATCAGCGGCATGGCGACGTTATCGACGGCCGAAAACTCCGGCAGCAGGTGATGGAACTGGTAGACGAAGCCCAGGCTGCGATTGCGCAACGCACTCTTGCGGGCCTCTGAGAGCCCGGCGGCACTCTCGCCCGCCACTACGACCGAACCACTGGTAGGTTCGTCAAGCAGCCCCAGGATATGCAGCAAGGTGCTCTTGCCAGAACCCGATGCGCCGACGATGGCCACCATTTCACCGCGAGCGACCGAGAAGCTCACGTCGCGCAATACATGCACATGATCGTTGCCCTCGTCGTAGACCTTCACGAGGTTCTCTGCCTTCAGGGCAATATCAGTCATGGCGCAACACCTGTGCAGGTTGCAGGCGCGATGCACGCCAGCTTGGATAGAGCGTCGCCAGCAAGGAAAGCACCAGCGAGGTCACCCCGATGATCGTGATGTCTTCGAGCTGCGGATCGGAAGGCAATACGGAGA
>JAEYZR010000094.1 GCA_023427945.1 Pseudomonadota bacterium
TACGGGCGCCTACGATGTGCAGTCGGACAAGCTTGCCCAGCTCGCGCCCCAGATCACGCACCACGCGAGGCAGACCCGTCACCACGTCGCCCAGAGGCCTCATCCGGCAGGCCAGCGCGGTGTCGTACAGCCGCTGACTGAGGTGGGTGATGCGCCAGTCGAAGCGCTCGATGTCCTCGACGCGGGTGAGCAAGGCCGAACGCGTGCCCGCCAGACGGGTGCGCAGCTCCTCGAGCCGGGTAAGCAACTGCGGGTCTACCGCCTGTTCCTGCATGAGCGCACGCATGCCATCCAGCGCCGTCAAGCTCTGATCATGCTGCCGTTTGATGGCCAGCAGCGATTTCGAGAACGGCATGAGCCAACGGCTTTCAACCATCGTTTCGCTGGACAGTCCCAGCAATGTATTCAACGCGGTGGCCGTGACCCGCAGCATGCGATCGGACCCGACCTCCGCCGCAGAATCGAGGCTGGGATCCGCGGGCCCGAGGTCTTCGTCGCTCAGTGCTGCGGCAGGCTCGAGTTCCGGTTGCGCCTGCTCGTGCGCAGCCATCACGGGAGGCGGTGCCGCAGGCGATGTCATGTCTGGCGGCGTCGCGCTGACGGGCTCGATAGTCGGTGTGGCAACACTCGTAGACTCCATGCCCGGCAATGCAGCCAATCGTGCCACATACTGATCGATCACGGACGGGTCGACGTGATGTGCATGCCCGGGTTCGGGGGGCTGGGCGAGTTGCAGCAGCAGATCCGATCCCGCCAGCAACGCATCGATGTGGGCCGGACTGAGACTCAATCGGCCTGTCTGAGCCGATACCAGGCAATCCTCCATGGCGTGTGCCACAGGTACGGCGGGTGTCAGGTTGACGATGCGTGCCGCGCCCTTGAGCGAGTGCGCAGCACGCATGCAGCTTTCCAGATGCGCAGCGTCAGTGGGCTGGCGTTCGAGCGCCAGCAAGCCGGCATTGAGCGTGTCGGTCTGCGTCTTGGCTTCCATCTGGAAAAGCTCCAGCATGGACGCGTCGCGATAGGCATCATTCATTGCATGCCCCTTTCAAGCGCGACACGTACCAGCCCGGCATCGAGCAGCCCCACCTGCCGTTTGCCGCAGACACCCCACCCTACCGTGTGCCTGACTGTGGACAGCGCCAGGGTGGCGGGAATGCGGGAGAGTTTTGCCACGGCAATGGGGTGGATGCCATCGACTTCATCGACGCTCACCACGATGTTGCCTGCCTTGGCGCCCAGCACCAGCATCCGGGGCCGCTCCCTGGAGACATTGGCAACCGTGGCCACGTGCAGCACGGCGGCCAGTGACACACAGGGCAACAGCGTACCCCGGACATTGACGAGTCCCTGCAGGCTACCGTTACGCCGGTGGGGAACGCCGTGGACGGGACGCGCTGCGGCCACCTCTTCCAGTGCCGACACGGGCAGGGCAAGCCACTCACCCTGAAGGCGGAACACCAAGGCTTGCAAGGTCGCACTTTCGTTGGCCTCGTCAAGGGTGTCAGCACCCATCGTTTCCTGGCGGTCTTCCTTGATCTCGGTGACGTGCATGCGGTCCAGCAACATGCGCGAGGCCTGTGCATAGACAGGACAGTTCAAGCACCGAACGTGTTGGGACAGCTTGGGACAACTGCCATCACCGGCAACCCCGATCCGTTTCCAGCAATCGTCCACGGTTGCGGCATGATCCACCGGCGAACCCGGATGCTCAACCATTGCCGGCCTCCTTCCTCAGTGCTCGCTGGCGCATGCGTCGGGCGGATGCACCATCACCCTGCGCTTCCAGCAGAACCGCCAAATGGTTCAGTGCCTGAACGTGATCAGGCTCCAGATACAGCGCCTTGCGATAATGCACGGCTGCCTGAGTCAGATCATTCTGCGCATCCAGACACAGCCCCAGCAGATAGAACAGTCCGGCGTCCGGTCCGTGATCGACCAGTGCCTGGCGGGCAGCCTGGCTGGCCTCTTCTACCCTGCCCTGGTCTGCCATCGCGTGTATCCATGCAAAGCCATCCTGCTGCTGGGTCGTTTGAGTGGCCACACGCACGGCGCTGGCGGCTGGCTGCCCAGCCATACCCCAGGCGCGGTTATCAGAAAGCGGCTGGGCACGGCCTTGCGCCCGGGCCGCGAACGGCCGACCTGCGGGCGAGGCCAGGCTGCGTGGCGCAGCGAAACCGGCATGGCCGGACCTGACTGGCCGGGCCCCGCCGGGCATGCGTGGAAACCCGCGCGAGGCCGCATTGTCGGCGCCGTTGGCACGCACAGGCATCGTGTTCGATGGCGACGTATTGGTGCGCCACGCGTGAATGGCGGGACCGTCTCCGGGTTCGGCCAGAACACGTCTGGTGCGAGAAAACGCAAAAGCGCGATGACTACCGACAGAAGCGTAGCCAGAACGTGTCAACAGACTGGCCTCGGCAGGCCCCACGAACAGCTCACTTGTCTCAGTGGACAGTTGTGACAGCACGTCGAGCGCCCGCCGTTGAGTGTCGGGATCGAAGTAGATGAGCAAATTACGGCAAAACACCACATCATACGGAGATGCCCGCGTGTCCGCCGAGAGTTCGAAAATGTTTTCGACGCGGAAATCCACGGCAGCCCGAATCGACGGGGCCAACACGTAGTCATCCTTGACTCTGGAAAAATGCCTGTCCCTGAAGCTCAAGTCTTCGGTTCGAAAGGCATTCTTGCCATAGACGCCTGCGCGTGCACGGGCAACGGCGACCGCGCTGATATCCAGCCCATGCACCACAAACTGTTCCCTGGCAATGCCGCGTGCCAGCAACGCCATGACGATGGAATAAGGCTCTTCGCCAGTCGAACAAGGCAGACTGATCACACGCACCGGGGCGCTCGACCCCTTCGCCTGGCGCGCGCGCAACATCGACTGAACGCGTTCGCCAAACAGATTGAGCGACTCCGGATATCGGAAAAACCAGGTCTCCGGCACCACGACCAGTTCGATCAAAGCCTGTCTTTCGTCCAATGAATGGGTAAGCGTGCTCCAGTATTTTTCAAGATCGCCCTGGGCGACGTCCCTGGCGCGTATCTGCACAGCCCGGCTCACCGCGGCTGGGCCGATGGACTCGGGATCGAGCCCCATTCGCTCGGCAAGCAAGGCCTCGAATCTCGATCGCGCAATCATGGCAAGTCCGAATCTGCGATGTCGGACGTCGCGACCGCTTCGCTGCCCTGTGCTGTTGCCCCCATCAGACAGGCACGCACATCCTCATCGAGCAGATCCTGCACTCTGATCCATTGAACGAATCCTTCGCCTGAATCAATGACAGGCCCGAGGTAGTGCGCGGTGGGAACATGTACGCCGGAAGCCACGAAAGCATCGGTGTTCAGGTGGATCGTCTCGGTGGCCTGCTCGACCAGGACCCCCAGCATGTTGACTGCCGGTGGGGTGGCATGTGGCCACTCATAGCTGACCATCACGATACGCGTGCTGGTGACCCGTCTGGCGGCCACACCGGTGGCACGTGCTGTCAGGTCGATCAGGGGCACTGGCCTTTGTCCATGCGTGATCAAGCCACATACCCATGCAGGCGCACCGGGTACAGGACGCGCGCTTTCGAAGCGACGTACCGCAACAATGTCGGTGGCGGCCATGACATACCGACCCTGACCCAGGCGGAAGGCCAGAAAGAGCTTGCGCGAATCCACTTTCACTTTCCGGGAGCCGCTCTTGCGCAAAGGTAGCCTGATGACAGACATCGAGGGCTCGCTGGTCAGACTTTGAAGCGTGACACACCGGTGCGCAGACCGTTGGCCACGTGGTTGAGTTCGTCGATGGCAAGAGTCGATTGCCGCAACGATTCCACGGTTTGCTGCGTGGCATCGCTGAGTTGCACCAAGGCTTGGTTAATCTGTTCGGCACCGGTCGCCTGTGCCTGCATGCCTTCGTTGACGGTCAATACGCGTGGCGTCAGCAATTGCACCTGTTCAATGATCTGTGTGAGCTGTTCCCCGACGTGTTGCACATCCGACATGCCGCGGCGAACTTCCTCGGAAAACTTGTCCATGCCCATCACACCGGCGGACACCGCCGACTGGATCTCTCGCACCATCTGCTCGATGTCGTAAGTGGCCACGGCGGTCTGGTCCGCCAGTCGACGAATTTCGGTAGCCACCACAACGAAGCCTCGGCCGTATTCACCGGCTTTCTCCGCCTCGATGGCAGCATTCAGCGACAACAGGTTGGTTTGATCAGCCACCTTGTTGATGGTGGTGACGACCTGATTGATGTTGCCGGCTTTCTCGTTGAGGATGGCAAGCTTGGCATTGACCGAGCCGGCCGCTTCCATGACGTTGTGCATGGTCTCCTCCATGCGTGCCAGACCCGCCTGGCCACCGCCGGCCAGATGCGAGCTCTGCTCGGCGGCAGAGGAAACCTCCACCATCGTTCGCACGAGGTCTCGCGAGGTAGCGGAAATCTCGCGTGACGTTGCGCCGATTTCCGTAGTAGTGGCGGCGATCTCGGATGCCGTGGCCTGCTGCTGCTTGGACGTCGCCGCAATCTGGGTGACTGATGTCGCCACCTGAATGGCCGAGCGCTGAGCATGCCCGACCAGGGTGGTCAACTCCCCTGCCATGCTGTTCATGCCATTTTCGACCGCTTCGAACTCGTCGCGACGATTCAGTTTCAGCCTTTGCGTGAGATCTCCACTACCAAGGCCAGCCAGGGTAACGACAAGCCGTTGCATCGGGTGGGTGATCGCACGCATCAGAAGATAGCCACAGACCAGGGCCACCAGCAACGCGACAACCAAGGAAATCTCCAGACTCAGCTTGGCGATCTGCACTGATCCATTGATGGCGTCCACCGACTCCTGAGCCTGTTCACGGTTGAAACGCACCATCGAATAGAACAGGTCACGCCCTTTCAGCCAGAGGGGCTTGAGTTCAGTGCGTGTCAGTTCTGCAGCACGAACAGTGTTGCCCTGGCGTGCCATATCGAAGATGGAGGCACGCAGCGTATCGAACTCACCCCGCAGCTTATGCAGATCACGCAGCCAAGCCGCCTCGACCTCAGAGCTCGCGGTCGCCTGATAACGGGTGAGTGCCTCGGTCAACACCTGAGCATTTTCACCAAACGAACTCGCGTAATTCGCTCTCGCGATGTCGTCAGTCACCTCGACCATCTCTTGCGTGATCAGCAGGCCTTCAAACCAGGCGGCACGCGCTGAAGTGCTGTAATACAGCCCTGCCATCGAATCTTCGCGAAGAACAGTTGCTTCGCGGTCGATGGCACTCAGGCGAGAATAGGCGAGCCCCGCCATCACGCACATAATTGTCAGAATGACGGTAAAACTTGCCAGGATCCGTTGCTTGAGTGACCAGTTCTTCATTCCGTATTCTCAGACAAAGATGAGTAAACCGGACCATGTGTTTCCGGCAAGTCGATAGTATCGCAGCAAATTGTCGTCAAACACGACATTCGTCAATTTAAGGAGCTTTCAATGATCGACCGGGCGCTTGCAGTGTGTGCAGCATTGAACATGGTAGTTGCCGTCGGGGCCGGCGCGTTCGGCGCCCACGGGTTGAAACGTGTATTGAGCGCCGACATGCTGACCGTGTGGCAGACCGCTGTGACTTATCACCTCATACACGGGCTGGCCATTCTGGCTATAGCGATCGCGGTGCCGCGCATGCCGTCGGGCACGATGGCCGTAGCCGGATGGGTGATGTTTGCCGGCATCGTGATGTTCAGCGGCAGCCTCTACGCCCTGGCCACCACCGGCCAGCGCTGGCTGGGACCAGTGACACCCGTGGGCGGCGTGGCTTTTCTGGTGGCCTGGCTCTTGGTGGCCTGGACGGCCTGGCGCGCTGCCTGACGCTGTCGTTTGATCAGCGGGGCTTGACGCGCAGAAGCTTACCTTTGGATGAGTCGGTCAGAACGTACAACGCACCATCCGGGCCAATGCGAACATCGCGCACCCGTTCGCCGCGGTCGGCAAGCAGGCGCTCCTCGGCAACCACCTTTTTGCCATCGAGCGTCAACCGGATGACATCCTGGGAACTCAGGGCCCCGATGAACAGCGAATGACGCCATTGGGGCACCTTGCCACTGTCAAAAGCCATGCCGCTGATTGCCGGCGACTTTTTCCAGACATAAAGCGGGGCCTCGGTGCCCTCCACCGCCTCTCCCTTGGCCTCCGGAATGCGCATGCCGGAATAGTTGATGCCATGCGTGGCAAGCGGCCAGCCGTAGTTCTTGCCGGGTTCGGCCAGATTGACCTCATCACCACCACGCGGACCGTGCTCGCTGCTCCAGATCTCGCCTGACTCAGGATTCAGGGCTAGACCTTGAGGGTTGCGTTGGCCGTACGTCCAGATTTCCGGTCTGGCCCCCGTGCGATTCACGAAGGGATTGTCCTTGGGCACCGACCCATCGGCGTTGATACGAACAATGGTTCCCTGGTGCTTGTCCAGGTCTTGCGCGGTCGAACGCTCGTTGTTTTCCCCTAACGAGACGAACAGATGGCCCTGGCGGTCAAACGCCAGGCGTGACCCGAAGTGATTGCCCGTCGACAACTTTGGAAGCTGCCGGAAGATCACCTCGAAACCTTCCAGTGACTGGCCGTCGACCGAAAGACGCCCTCTGCCAACTGCCGTACCCATTTTCCTGTCATCGCCTTGCTCGGCGTATGAAAGGTAAACATAACGGTCAGTCTCGAATTGCGGCGAAAGCGCCACATCGAGCAGGCCGCCCTGGCCCCGGGCGGCCACCTCGGGCACACCAGCCAAGGGGTCGCCCACTTCGCCGTTGGCACTGATCGTACGTAACTGGCCGCTGCGTTCGGTCACCAGCATTGCACCATCGGGCATGAAGGCCAATCCCCAGGGATGATCGAGACCGTCAGCAATTTCGGCGATTTCGAGCGTATTGGAATCGACGGAAGTGGGGGTGAGTTCGGCCCGAACGGGTGCAAGCAGGCACAGGCTTGATGCCAGGGCGGCACATAGAAATTTCAAGTGGTGCATCAAATACTCCCCGCGACAGGTAAGGACTACGATAAGTTATGGGTTGGCACACAACCAACCCATTCTGGCTGTCCGGCTGACTAAAGGTTCCGCAGGTGCCAGGCCTCTAACCGTAACATCCGGTGAAGGCACGGGACGCTATGCACACGATGTGCCACCACAAACCAAGGGAGAAGACATGAAGCTCTATTACCTGCCAGGCGCCTGTTCGCTTGCACCTCACATTGCCTTGCACTGGCTGGGCCGCCCCTTCGAGACGCACCGGCTCTCACGTGAAGAACTGAAGGGCCCCGAATACCTGGCCATCAACCCACTGGGCGCAGTGCCCGCCATCACAGAGGGTGACTGGGCGCTCACGCAAAACATTGCCATTCTCGAATACATCGCCGAACAGGACCCTACGCTGAATCTGTTGGGCCAGAATACACCGCGTGCCCGCGCCGAGGTGCGACGCTGGTTAGGCTTCATCAACTCGGACCTGCACAAGACCTTCCCATTGGTCTTCCGTCCGCAAAAATTCATCGAGGACAAGACCTCGCAAAATGCCCTGACAGCAAGCGCCCTGCGCCTGCTGACGGATCTGTTCGCCCAGGTGGATCGGGCCCTTGAGGACGGGCCGTTTTTGACGGGAGATCGAAAAACTGTTGCAGATGCCTATCTGTACGTCGTCACCCGCTGGGCGCACGCCAAGAACGTGGATATTGGCGGATTGAAGAACCTGGACAGGTTCTTCAAAAAAATGGCTGAGGACCGAGGCGTGCAAGCCGCCCTGAAGGAGGAAGGACTGAGCTGACGCCACACGGTGAAACCGTGTTGATTCCTGCTTGCTTGATTCCCGCCTGGCAGATGGCGGGCGGGAATCCGGGCAGCTCGGGCGGCGTTGTGCCGAGCGCCCGCTCCTTTCCTCGTCAGGCGCCCAGATAGGCACGCCTCACATCCGGATTGACCAGGAGTGCGGCTCCGGTGTCAGCCAATACCACCCTGCCTGTTTCGAGCACGTAGCCGCGATCAGCGACCTGCAAGGCTTTGTTGGCGTTCTGCTCGACCAGGAAAACGGTGATGCCCTGGTCGCGAATGGTCCGGATGATGTCAAAGATCTGTGCAATGATCAGGGGCGCCAGACCCAGCGTAGGCTCGTCCAGCAGCAGCAACCTGGGACGGGACATGAGCGCCCGACCGATTGCCAGCATTTGTTGCTCACCACCCGACATGGTGCCCGCTCGCTGACTTGCCCGTTCTTTCAGGCGGGGAAACAAGCCATACACATACTCCAGGCCGGACTGAATCTCTTCGCGACTGGAGAAAAATCCACCCATCATCAGGTTTTCAGCAACGGTGAGGTCTTTGAACACCCGGCGCCCTTCGGGGGAGACAGCAATACCGCTGCGCATGATCTGATGGGTATCGGTGCCGCTGATCTCCTTACCCTCGAACGTGATCTTTCCCTCCCTGATCCGGGGGCTGCCACACACGCTCATGAGCAAAGTCGTCTTGCCCGCACCGTTGCTGCCGATCAGGGTGACGATCTCGCCCTGGTTCACTTCGATCGACACCCCTTTGAGAGCCTGGATCGCCCCGTAATAGGTATGCACGTTTTCCAGCTTCAGCATCATTCTTCTCCCAGATAAGCCTTGATGACGCGCTCGTCATTGCGCACATCGTCCGGCGTACCGGTCGTTATCCCCTTGCCATGCTCCATCACAAGTATGCGGTCGGAGATCCCCATGATCAGGCTCATGTCGTGCTCGATGAGCAGGACCGCCACGCCGAAATCGCGGCGCAAGGTGTCGATCATGGATTGAAGGTCTTTTTTCTCTTGTGGATTCAGGCCTGCCGCAGGCTCATCGAGCATGAGCAGTCGCGGCTTGGTGATCATGCATCGGGCTATTTCCAGCCGCCGCTGATGGCCGTAGGCCAGATTGCCGGCTTCGCGATTGGCGAACTCGCGCAAGCCCATGAAGTCCAGCCATTTCGCTGCACGCTCACGCGCCTCGTCTTCGGAGCGCCGATATCCGGGCAGTTTCAGTAGGCCAGGCAACAAACGGTTCTCGACCTGCGTGTGCTGCGCCACCAGCAGGTTCTCCAGCACGGTCAACTGCTTGAATAGTCGTACGTTCTGGAACGTGCGCACCAGGCCATGACGGGCTACCATGTGACTGGGCAAACCATTGATCGGTTTGTCATCCATGACGATCTGTCCGGCACTTGGCTTGTAAAAACCGCCTACGCAGTTGAAGACCGTGGTCTTGCCCGCGCCGTTGGGACCGATGATGGCAAACACCTCATTGCTGCCCACGGTGAAATCGATGCTGTCCACGGCCAGCAATCCACCAAACCGCATGCTCAATCCTGCAACTTTCAACAGTTCGCTGCTCATTTCGCAAGCTCCACATGCGGGCGCTTCATGGGAAGCAGACCTTGCGGACGCCAGACCATCATCAACACCATGACCAAACCAAATATCAACATCCGATACTCCGCAAACTCTCGAGCCAGCTCCGGCACAACCGTGAGCAGCGTTGCAGCCAGGATGACGCCGACCTGTGAGCCCATGCCACCCAGCACCACGATGGCCAGGATGAGCGCCGACTCGATGAAGGTGAACGACTCAGGATTGACCAACCCCTGCCGCGCGGCGAAGAAAGCACCGCCGAACCCGGCGAACATGGCGCCCAGGGTGAAGGCCGAGAGCTTGATGCGCGTCGGATTCAGTCCAAGTGAACGGCACGCGATCTCGTCTTCGCGCAGTGCTTCCCAGGCCCGCCCGACAGGCATGCGAATCAGGCGCGTGGACACGAACAGCGTGACCAGAGCGAACATCAGCGCCATGAGGTAGAGATAGATCACCATATGATGGTTCTGGAAGGTCCAGCCCATGATTTCGTGAAAAGTCTGTCCGCCCGGCTCACTGGCGCGACGCTGCATTTCCATGCCGAAGACCGTGGGTTTGGGGATGCCGGAGATACCATCCGGGCCGTTGGTGATCGTGTTCAGGTTGATCAGCAACAGGCGGATGATTTCACCGAAGCCCAGGGTCACGATGGCCAGGTAATCCCCGCGCAGCCGCAGCACGGGAAAGCCCAGGATGAAACCGAACAGGGCGGCCATGGCACCGGCGATGGGCAACGCTTCCCAGAAGCCGAAGCCCGCCCATTGATACAGCAAGGCGTACGTATAGGCGCCCACGGCATAAAAACCGACGAAGCCCAGGTCAAGCAGACCCGCAA
>JAEYZR010000112.1 GCA_023427945.1 Pseudomonadota bacterium
GGGGAAGCGCGACACGTCAGAAGAGGGATCACCGATTGCCGTCAGGCAGATCAGTCAGCTTGCTTGCGCAAGAATGCGGGAATGTCGAAGTGATCCATGCCCGAGCTTTCAAGCGCACGCACCTGGGCCGAAGCCTGGGTACGGGGATTACGCATGACCGAAGGCATATCCAGATTGCGATAGTCGCCTTGCTGTCCACCATTGGAAACCGGCATGTTGTCGGTTCCCGTGCGCAACATTTCAACGGTGTTCTGCACCAACTGCGGACGGCTCGCCTGAGCAGCGGCGGCACGACCCAGACCCGTTGCCACGACCGTCACGCGCAGCGCTTCACCCATGCTTTCATCGTAGGCCGTACCGAAAATGACGGTAGCGTCTTCCGAGGCATAGCCGCGAATGGTTTCCATGATTTCACGCGTTTCGCGCATCTTCAAGGAACGGCTTGCCGTGATATTGACCAGCACGCCGCGAGCACCGTGCAGATCGATACCTTCGAGCAGCGGGCAAGCGATGGCTTGCTCGGCAGCCACGCGGGCACGATCGGAACCGCTGGCCGAAGCCGTGCCCATCATTGCCTGGCCTTGTTCGCCCATGATGGTCTTCACGTCTTCGAAGTCGACGTTGACGTTACCTTCGACATTGATGATCTCGGCAATGCCTGCGCAAGCGTTGTGCAGGATGTCGTCAGCGGAGCGGAAGCACTCGTCCTGGGTGGCGTCTTCGTCCATCAGGTCATACAGGTTTTCGTTCAGCACGACGATCAGCGAGTGCACGTGCTTGGCCAGTTCACCAATACCGTCTTCTGCCATTTTCAGGCGCTTGTTGCCTTCGAACGAGAATGGCTTGGTGACCACACCGACAGTCAGAATGCCAAGCTCCTTGGCGACTTCTGCCACCACCGGACCGGCGCCCGTACCCGTGCCGCCGCCCATGCCGGCCGTGATGAAAACCATGTGGGCGCCGTTGAGCGCCGAACGGATTTCTTCACGTGCCGTTTCGGCGGATGCACGACCCTGTTCGGGCTTGGCGCCCGCGCCCAGGCCCGTGCGGCCCAGACGGATCTGCACCGGCGCATTGGTGGCTGCCAATGCCTGCGCGTCAGTGTTGGCGCAAATGAAGTCCACGCCTTGCACACCTGCACGAATCATGTGGGCAACTGCGTTGCCACCTGCACCACCCACGCCAACCACCTTGATCACGGTGCCCTTGGCGGTGTTATCCAACATCTCAAAATTCATCATGATGACTCCCTCACAAGTCCAAATTCGAAAAAATTCCCCAATACTTCATTTCTTAGAATCATCTCAAAGCCATCGCCGGCCTTGCGGTCCGCAACGGGTTTGAAACTCTTCTCCCCTACAGTGGGCCGCAACCCACACACTTCCCCAACCTGCACCTGCCATCACAGCATCCTGCTTTTATTGAACTGCCTACTGCCCTGCCACATCTCCCGCGTTGAAGCGCGAGACGATGCTTCAATTCATGAACCATTCGCGCATGCGCTGCAGGATGCCCTTGAAGTTGCCGCTCTGCGCCGCCACTTTCCGGCCGCGCACCCGCTGCATGCGTGCCTCGGCGAGCAGCCCCATGACCGTGGAGAAACGCGGATTGCGCATCACGTCGGCCAGGCTGCCTTCATACTCGGGGACCGCCACGCGCACCGGCTTGAGAAACACGTCTTCAGCGAGCTCGATCACGCCAGGCATCTGCGACGTGCCGCCGGTCAATACCACGCCTGAGGCCAGCAGATCTTCGTAGCCCGACTCGCGCACGACCTGCTGCACCAGCGTAAACAATTCCTCGACCCGCGGCTCGATCACGGCGCCCAGGGCCTGGCGCTTGACCAGACGCGGGCCTCTGTCGCCCAGACCTGGCACTTCCACGGCTTCGTCCGGGCTGGCGAGAACCTGCTTGGCCACGCCGAAGCGCAGCTTGATCTCCTCGGCATCCGGGGTGGGCGTGCGCAGCATGGCTGCGATGTCGTTGGTGATCTGATCCCCGGCAATGGGCAATACCGCGGTATGCCGGATCGCTCCACCCGTGAAGATCGCCACATCAGTCGTGCCACCACCGATATCCACCAGAACCACGCCAAGCTCTTTCTCATCGGCAGTCAAGCATGCCAGGCTGGATGCCAGAGGTTGCAGGATCAGATCCTGAACTTCCAGGCCACAACGACGCACGCACTTCACGATGTTCTGAGCCGCGCTCACCGCTCCCGTCACGATATGCACGCGCACTTCCAGGCGAATGCCACTCATGCCGATGGGTTCGCGAATATCTTCCTGCCCGTCGACGATGAACTCCTGCGTGAGGACATGCAGCACCTGCTGGTCGGTCGGAATGTTCACGGCCTTGGCTGTTTCGATCACACGGCCGACGTCCGTCGCCGTCACCTCCTTGTCCTTGACGGCCACCATCCCGCTGGAGTTGAAGCTGCGAATATGGTTGCCGGCGATGCCGGTGTAGACGTCGCGAATCTTGCAATCGGCCATCAGCTCGGCCTCTTCGAGCGCACGCTGAATCGAATTGACGGTCGTCTCGATGTTGACGACGACGCCCTTGCGCATGCCGCGCGACTCATGCTGGCCCAGGCCAAGTACTTCGAAGCGTCCTTCGGGCAAGATTTCGGCAACGACGGCTACCACCTTGCTGGTTCCGATATCCAGTGCAACGATCAGGTCTTTGATGTCACGGGTCATGGTGTTAGCGTTTCTTCTGCGGTTGAGGTGAATGTTTGGATTTTGTTTCGGGCGGTGGCAGTGGCGCGAGCATCACGGCGAACCCATTGGGATAACGCAGATCTGCCTGCGTGATCGTCCTGCCGTCCAGCTTGGACACGACCTGCGGCCAATACTGGACAAATCGCTGGATGCGCTCGCCGAACGGCACCGCGCCTGGCAGGCCATGCGGGTCGGGCGCATCGGCACCCGGGTCGCGGCCCAGGTCCAGCACCAGCCCGTCGGTGAGTGTGGCACGCCATGCATAGCGCGGGCTCAACTGGAGTTCCTGCACATGCAGGTCCAGAGGCGCAAACCAGCGCGCCAGCTCGGCGTAACGCTGCACCACCAACGATTCGGTCCCATCGGGACCACCCAGCTGAGGCAAATTCTGTTCGTCGTCCACTTCGCCCGTGTTGGCAGTAAACGATTCGCCCCAGGTGTTGATCATCTGGTTTTCGTTCCACAGCCCCAGCGGCTGCTGCTCTTCGATGCTGACCCGCAACGTGTTGGGCCACACGCGACGAACGGTCGCGCGCCGAACCCAGGGGACCGACTCGAACAGCTCGCGTGTCGCGTTCAGATCCACCGTAAAGAAGTTGCCCGACAGCCGGCCCGCTACCACTGAGCGCACGCTGCCGGTCGACACATAATGCAGCGACGAATCCGGCACGGCCTCCAGCTCCACGGCTTCCAATGCGAAATAGGGACGTTGTCCCACCCAGATCAGACCGGCGGCCAGCATGGCCAACACCGCCAGCACGGCCAGCGTGTTCGCGATGAGGTTGATTGAGCGAGCGTCGTTCCACACGGATGTTTCCGGTCAAGTGTTGCGTGACGGGCTGCGCACTTTGCATGCAGCCTCGGACAGAATGCTTAAGCACAAATCGGCATAGCTCATGCCATCCGCCTGTGCCGCCATAGGCACGAGAGAATGGCTGGTCATGCCGGGCGAGGTGTTCATCTCCAGAAGCCAGGGCTTGTTGTCGGCATCGAGCATGAAGTCGGCTCGCCCCCAGCCCTCGCACCCCAGCGAGCGGTAGGCCGCGAGGGCGATTTCACGGATACGGGCCGACAGGTCCGAAGGCAGCTCGGCCGGGCAAACGTAGCGTGTCTCGTCGGAGAAATACTTGTTCTCGTAATCGTAGTTGCCATCGGGCGCGATGATTTCGATGACCGGAAATGCACGGGCCGTCTCGCCCTTGCCCAGTATGGCGACGGTCAGTTCGCGCCCGGTGATGAATTGCTCGGCCAGCACCTCGGCATCGAATCGAGCGGCAGCGGCATACGCCTCTGCCATGTCGGAATAGCCGACAACCTTGGTAATACCAACCGTGGAGCCTTCGTGCGGCGGCTTGATGATCAATGGAAGACCCAGCACATCAGGCACATTGCGCAGGACCGAGCGCCCATCCAGCACCTCGAATGCCGGCGTGGGCAGCCCATGCTGCTGCCATATGCGCTTGGTCATCACTTTGTCCATCGCTATCGCCGAGGCCCCCGGGCCACTACCTGTGTAAGGCAGATCCAGCAACTCCAAGGCACCCTGGATCGTGCCGTCTTCGCCATAGCGGCCGTGCAGCGCGATGAACACACGCTCGAATCCCTGCTGTGCCAAGTCGGCCAGCGAGCGCTCCCCCGTGTCGAACAGGTGCGCATCGACTCCCGCGCCGATCAGCGCGTCGTGGACACCTGTGCCGGACATGATCGAGACTTCCCGCTCGGCGGAACGCCCCCCATACAGCACACCCACCTTTCCAAAACCCAGCGTCATGCGAGCGCTCCAATCCGTGAAGGTACGCGGCTGATCGATCCAGCCCCCATCAATATCACCACATCGCCGTCACGCGCAAAATCGATGACCGCCTGCCCCAAGGACTCGACATCATCCACAAAGACGGGTTCGACCTTGCCCGCCACACGCAACGCACGTGACAGTGCCCGGCCATCGGCGGCGACCAGGGGCGGCTCGCCTGCGGCGTAAACCTCGGTCAACAAAACGGCGTCGGCCGTGCCCAGCACGCCGACAAAATCTTCGAAGCAATCGCGCGTGCGCGTGTAGCGGTGCGGCTGGAATGCCAGCACGATGCGACGCTCGGGCCATGCGCCACGCGCTGCAGCAAGCGTGGCCGCCATCTCGACAGGATGGTGTCCATAGTCGTCGATCACAGTGAATTGGCCGCCGCCTTGAGCGGCGGGCACGTCGAAATCACCCACATGCGAAAAACGTCGCCCCACGCCCGTGAAGTTCGACAGCGCCTGGACAATCGCCTCATCGCTGACACCCAGCTCGGAAGCCACGGCAATCGCAGCCAATGCGTTGCGCACATTGTGCAGGCCGGGCAATGCCAGTTCCACGTCGAGTTCAGGCAACTGCACCTGACGGTCACGGCGCGCCACCTTGAAGCGCATGCGCGTGCCTGCGGCGACAATATCGAACCCATAGACCTGCGCGTCGGGCGTCAAGCCATAGGTCGTGATCGGACGCGAGATGAAAGGCATGATCTCGCGAACATTGGCATCGTCCATGCACAGCACGGCGCTGCCATAGAAGGGCAGCTTCTGGGTGAATTCGATGAATGCGCTCTTGAGCCGGGCGACGTCATGCCCGTAAGTGTCCATGTGGTCGGCGTCGATGTTCGTGATCACCGCCATCACGGGCAGCAGGTTCAGGAACGACGCATCGGACTCGTCGGCTTCAACGACGATGTAGTCGCCCTGCCCCAGACGGGCGTTGGCGCCGGCCGAATTCAAGCGGCCGCCGATGACAAATGTCGGGTCCAGGTCGCCCGCAGCCAGGAGGCTGGCCACCAGGCTGGTCGTCGTCGTCTTGCCATGCGTACCCGCCACGGCGATACCGCGCTTCAAGCGCATCAGTTCGGCAAGCATGACCGCACGCGGCACCACGGGAATGCGCGCGGCGCGCGCCGCGATGACCTCGGGATTGTTGCTGGCCACGGCGGTGGACGTGACGATCGCATCGGCACCCGCCACGTTCGCGGCATCGTGTCCCACTTTGATGTCGCAACCCAACTCAGCCAGCCGCCGCGTGACCGCGGACTGCGACAGATCGGAACCACTGACCACATAGCCGAGGTTACGCAGCACTTCGGCTATGCCGCTCATGCCCGAGCCGCCGATGCCTACAAAATGGATGTGTTGAATCCGGTGTTTCATGATGCCACGCTCGCTTGCACATCGACCGACTGCTCACATATGTCGGCAATGCGTTCGGCCGCGTCAGGCAAGGCGAACGATCGCGCCCGTGCCGCCACGGCAGAGAGTTGTTGACGCGTCAGCGAGCCCAGCCAGTCGGCCAGCCACGCGGCGCTGAATGATTCCTGCGGCTGACGCCAGGCCGCTTGTTCGTCGCTCAGGTAGCGCGCGTTCGCCGACTGATGGTCGTCGATGGCGCCAGGCAGCGGTATGAACAGCGCCGCCACCCCGGCCGCCGCCACTTCCGCCACCGTCATCGCACCCGCGCGGCAGATGAGTACATCGGCCTGGGACAGTTCCCCTGCCATGTCGTCGATGAAGGCCACGCACTGCGCGGCCACCCCTTGCACGCGATATCGCTCTTGCAAAGACTGAATGTGTTTTTCACCTGACTGGTGAATGACGACCGGCCGCCTGGCCTGATCAAGCAATGCCATCGCCTCGGGCAAAACCGTATTGAGCGCATGCGCGCCGAGGCTGCCGCCCACGACCAACACTCTCAATGGACCGGTGCGCCCGGCATAGCGAGCCTGCGGTGCCGGCAATGCGCACACATCGCGTCGAACCGGATTGCCCACATGGCGGGCACCGGCCAACGTATTGGGAAAACCGCTCAACACGACGCGGGCGATGCGGGCCAGCGCACGATTGGCGGTGCCGGCCACTGCGTTCTGCTCATGCACGATCAGCGGAACCCCCCGCAACCGCGCCACAACACCACCGGGAAACGCGATGTACCCGCCCATGCCGAGCACCACATCGGGACGAACCCGGCTGAAGTGACGCCACACTTGCGAACACGCGCCGGCCAGGCGCAGGGGCAGGCTCAGCAACGCCATCGTCCCCTTGCCCCGCACGCCCTGGAAATCCGAAGCGGCCATTTCGTAGCCACGCGCGGGCACCAGACGGCCTTCCATCTTGTCGGGATTGCCCAGCCACACGACCTTCCAGCCGCGTGCAGCAAGCACCTCGGCCACGGCCAGACCAGGCATGATGTGTCCGCCAGTGCCGCCCGCCATGACGAGAATGGTGCGCTGCTCGCTCATACGCGCCCCCCACGCATCAATACCCGATTCTCGATATCGACTCGCAGCAGGATGGCCAGAGCGCAAAGATTCATGACAATGCCCGATCCGCCATAGCTCATCAGCGGCAAGGTCAGGCCTTTGGTGGGCAACAGCCCCAGGCAGACGCCAATGTTGATGAACGCCTGGACACCGAACCACATGGCCACGCCCTGTGCCACCAACCCGGAGAATGTACGCTCCATCGCGATGGCCTGACGGCCGATTTCAAAACCTCGCGACACGACCACCGCAAACAAGGCGATCACCGCCGTCACACCGACGAACCCCAGCTCCTCGCCGACCACGGCCATCAAAAAGTCGGTATGCGCCTCGGGCAGATAGTGCAGTTTCTCGACGCTGGCCCCAAGCCCCACCCCGAACCATTCACCACGCCCGAGCGCGATCAGGGAGTGCGACAACTGATAGGCACTGCCATAGGCATTGGCATCGTCCCAAGGATCCAGATAGGCGAACAAACGCGCACGCCGCCAGGGCGAAGCCCAGATCAGCATCAGGAACGTGCCAAACAGAACAGCAAGCAGGCTGCTGAAGTACTTGCCGTTGATGCCGCCCACGAACAGGATGCCCATTGCAATGGCCACGATCACCATGAACGCGCCCAGGTCAGGCTCCAGCAACAGCAGCAGACCAACGGCCCCCAGGGCCAGCGCCATCGGAACGAATCCGCGCACGAAACTCTGCATGTGTTCCTGCTTGCGCACCGTGTAATCGGCGGCATATAGCAAGGCGGCCAGCTTCATCAGCTCGGATGGTTGCATGTTGATGGGGCCGATCTGGATCCAGCGGTGCGCGCCGTTCACCTCGCGCCCGATTCCCGGCACCAGCACGGCCACCAGCAGCACCAGCACCGCCACGAAGATGGGCATGGCCAGGCGCTGCCAGACGCGCAGCGGCACCGTGATGGCCACAGCGGCCACCACCATCCCGGCACCCATGAAGATGCCGTGGCGAAGCACAAAATAGTAACGGCCATACGACGCATAACGCGGGCCATCGGCCAGACCGATCGACGCCGAATAAACCATCAACAGACCGAGCAGCAGCAAGGAACTGGCGGCGATGAGCAAAGGCAGATCGTAGTTGCGCATGCGCGTGCGACCGGGCCGCACGGCATTCACGCTTCCCGCAACGTCGGCGAACAGGCTCATACCACCTCCCCTCGATCGAGTGCGAGGTTGTTGACCGCGTCGACAAACGCTTCACCGCGATGACCGTAATTGCGAAACATGTCCATGCTGGCGCAGGCCGGCGAGAGCACCACGGCATCCCCTTCCTCGGCCTTCTCCAGGGCGCGCGCGACGGCGGCATCCAGACTGTCCACCTGCTCCACCGGCACACCGACCTCGGCCAGCGCATCCGCAATCAGGGCAGCATCCTGCCCGATGAGCACCACCGCACGGGCGTGCTGCGCCACGGCCTGCGCCAGGGGCGAAAAATCCTGCCCTTTCCCCAGGCCGCCCGCGATCAGGACGACAGGCTGACCCATGCCCTGCAGCGCGGCGACCGAGGCACCCACATTGGTGCCCTTGCTGTCGTTGACGAAGTCCACGCCGGCGATCGTGCGTACGAAATTCGTGCGATGCGGTTCGCCCTCATACTCGCCCGCTGCGCGCAGCAAGCCCCCCCAGCCCAGATCCAGCACGCGGGCCAAGGCCAGCGCCGCCAGGACATTGCTCGCGTTGTGCATGCCACGCAGGCGCAGCGCATCGATGGGCATCAGGCGCGAAAGCCGTCCGACCTGCCTCACAGGTTCGGGCGCATTCTTCTTGCGACGTGGCGCGGGAGCGTCGTCATCCAGTTCATTGGACAGGCTTGCACAAAGCCAGCTCACGCCTGCAACCACTTCTATTCCGAGATCGCCCACCAGGGTGGGCACACCCGTGCCGAAGGTGCGCACCGCCAGAGACTGAGCCTCGCCCACCATGGGCAGAACCTGGGCATCGTCACGATTGCCGATCTTCACGCGTGCCTTGGCATAGATACGCGACTTCGCACCCGCATAGGCCGCCTCGCTGCCATGCCAGTCGAGATGATCCTGTGTCACATTCAATACGGCTGCGGCATCCGGGCACAACGACGATGTGGTCTCGAGCTGGAAACTGGATAGCTCGATCACCCATACCTGCGGCAGACTTTCTGTATCGATCGCGTGCATCAGTGCGGTCAGGGCGGCCGGTCCGATATTGCCCGCAGCCACAGCGGTCATGCCCGAGGACTCCAGCATGCATCGTGTCAGCGCGGTGACCGTCGTCTTGCCGTTGGTTCCTGTCACCGCCAGCACA
Source organism: Pseudomonadota bacterium (assembly GCA_023427945.1). Classification (GTDB taxonomy): domain Bacteria; phylum Pseudomonadota; class Gammaproteobacteria; order Burkholderiales; family Burkholderiaceae_B; genus Schauerella. Next base: position 9,307 of record JAEYZR010000112.1, read on the forward strand.
CGCGGCGCATAACCCTGCTGCTCATTCAGCACCGCCAGGGCACGGGCGAACAATTCGATTTCACCGACGACCTCGATGCCCGCCGCCTGGGCAGCGTCCAGCACCTCACGCACAGGCGCATCGGTAGGCACCAGGCCGGGACTGAGCACAACCTGCCCCGCGCCTTCAATCAGGTCGGCGGTAAAAGCACCTTCGCCCAGCACGTATTGCGTATCGGCGCCCGCGAGATCTTCGCGCAACGCGTCCATCCCAGGCGGATGCGCACGCGTATCGGCCACGCGAAGCGCCAGCCCCTGCCGGGCGCACCAGCGCGCAGCAGCCGAGCCGGTCTCTCCTACACCGAGGATGAGGACCCGCATCGATACCAGAGGCGTCGCAAACGTAGTCATCTGAGTTTCAGCGTGGACAGACCGATCAACACCAGCATCATGC
>JAEYZR010000132.1 GCA_023427945.1 Pseudomonadota bacterium
GTGCTGTGGTGCTGGCTTCGGGTTCGTTGCCCAAGGCAATCGCCATGATCATCCTGGGCCTGTTGCTGGGTATGGTCGGCACTGACGTGAACTCGGGTGTTGCCCGCTACGACTTCGGTATTCCTGAACTGCAAGACGGTATCGACTTCGCAATCGTGGCTATGGGCGTGTTCGGTTTCGCCGAAATCATGACCAACCTGGAGCAGAAGGAAAACCGCGTCGACATTACCGACAAGATTGGATCGCTGTACCCCAACAAGCAAGAGTTCAAGGAAGCCTGGCCCGCAGCCGTTCGCGGTACGGCACTGGGCTCGGCCCTGGGCATTCTGCCTGGTGGTGGTGCGGTGTTGTCGTCGTTCGCCTCCTACACGCTCGAAAAGAAGATTTCGAAGAATCCTGAGCGTTTCGGCAAGGGACACCCTGCTGGTCTGGCAGGCCCTGAGTCAGCCAACAATGCCGCGGCCCAGACATCGTTCATTCCGCTGTTGACCCTGGGTATCCCGGGCAACGCTGTGATGGCGCTGATGGTCGGTGCAATGACGATTCACAACATCCAGCCTGGTCCCCAGGTGATGACCAGTCACCCCGAGCTGTTCTGGGGCCTGATCGCATCGATGTGGATCGGCAACCTGATGCTGGTGATTCTGAACCTGCCGCTGATCGGTTTGTGGGTCAAGCTGCTCAAAGTGCCTTATCGCATTCTGTTCCCCGCGATTCTGGTGTTCTGCACGATCGGTGTGTATTCGCTGAACTACAACGCTTTCGATATCTTCATCACGGCCATCTTCGGCGTGGTTGGATATGTCTGGGCGAAGCTGAAATGCGAAGGCGCACCGCTGTTGCTGGGTCTGGTGCTGGGCCCCATGATGGAAGAGAACTTCCGCCGTGCCCTGCTGCTGTCGCGTGGTGATTTCTCGACCTTCATCACACGTCCGCTGTCGGCCACGCTGCTGGGTCTCGCTGTGCTGCTGGTGGTTCTGGTGGCGCTGCCGTCGATTCGCAAGAAACGTGAAGAGACGTTCGTGGAAGAAGAATGAACGTGATGGGGGCTCCCTGGGGCCCTGCATGATGAAAAATGCCTCCTTCGGGAGGCATTTTTTATTTCAGCGAGGCGCCGGTGCTTGCGAGAGCCTGCAGGGCAGGCACTCTTCATGTCAACGGTTCGACCTGTGGGAGCTGATCCTCGAAAACGAACCAATGAGACAAAATTGTCTCTTATGATATACAATTGCCTCATCAAAGAATCCAGCCGATGCGACGTTCGGCGCAGCAGACGGCGGATTCTTGTTCCTCCTCTGGTTCGTATGCGTACTTCCCCGATTAGCCGCTGGCTTGTTCTATTCACCGTCATGATGGCTTTTTTGCCCATCGTGGTCGACAGCACCATTCTTCATGTTGCCGTTCCCAAGCTGACGCTCGCACTGAACGCGTCAGGCACCGAGGTGCTATGGATCATCGATATTTATCTGTTGGTGATGGCCAGCCTGCTCATTCCTATGGGCACTCTTGCCGACCGTGTCGGGCACAGAAGGTTGATGCTCACCGGCATGAGCATCTTCGGCTTGAGCTCCCTGGTGGGAGCGTTTGCACCCAACGCGGCGGTCCTCATTGCGGCTCGAGCGATCATGGCCATCGGCTCGGCCATGGTCATGCCATGCACGCTTGCGCTCATCCGGCAGTCTTTCCTGGATCCCAAGGAGAGAGGGTTCGCGCTGGGCTTGTGGAGCGCATTTGCAGCGGCCGGCGCCGCTTTCGGCCCCCTGATAGGCGGAGCACTGCTGGAATACTTCTGGTGGGGTTCGGTCTTTCTGGTCAATGTCCCCATTGTCCTCGCCGTGATTCCACTGGTGATGCGCGTGACGCCCAAGACCAAGATCAGTAGCCTTGCGGGCTGGAACCTGAAGGATGCTCTGATCTTGATGACGGCGGTCATGGGCCTGGTGTATGCGCTCAAGACAGGCTTCAAGCCAGGCAGTTCGTTGGCCTTCTCCATCGCCCTCTTTCTAGCGGCTGGCGGCCTGCTTTACCGTTTTGTGCGCGCGCAGAGAAACGCAGCGGTTCCCCTGTTCGACTTTGCATTGATTGCTCAGCCCGCCATCCGAACAGGAGTCATCATGGCACTGGTCACGATGGGAGCGCTCGCAGGCGTGGAGCTCACGCTCGCGCAGGAGCTTCAATTCGTCATCGGGCTCTCGCCGCTACAGGCGGGCATCTTCATGGTGCCTCTCATGGTCGGTGCAGCAATTGGTGGCCCCTTTGCCGGCCTGCTCCTGGCGCGTATTGGCCTTCGCCCGGTCGCCGTAGGCGCTCTTGGCGTGGCCGCGGGATGTCTTTTCGTGCTTGCAGGCGCAGACTTCAGGGACGCGGGCCTGGGCGTCACCCTGACGATGGCTGTACTGGGGGTCGTGCTGAATGTGGGGTTGACGGCCTCCTCGGTGGCCATCATGAACAGCACGCCGACAGAAAAGGCGGGAGCCGCCGGCGCATTGGAGGCCACGAGCTATGACCTGGGCTCGGGGCTGGGAATCACGGCATTCGGCCTCATGGTCTCCAGCTCGTACGCCAAGCATATCGTCTGGCCAGAGGGTGTACCTGCTGATCCAGGCGCAAGCCACTCCATCGGGGAAACGATGTCGTTTGCATCCAGATTGGGGACGGATGCCCAAATAGCGGTTGAGTACGCAGCGCGCCATGCATTTGCCAGTGCGCATCATCTGACGCTGACCACCGCTGCTGCGCTCATCGCGGTTCTGGCACTCGTGGTCTTTCGCCAACTGCGTGAGCAAGGCTCGCGCAGCGTCACATAGCGGCTGGGGCGGGATCTGCCCGCACCTGCTGAGGCCAGGTCAGCGGTGCATCGCTCCCTCGAGAAACAGTGCACGAACGCTTTCCAGCACACTGGAGCGAGCCACCCGGCCGCGCCGCTCGGCGTCCATCATGCCTATCAGCAACCACGCCAGGCTCTCGTTGAGCACAGCCGCAGGAATGTCGATACGAAACACCCCTTCACGCTGGCCGCGCAGAAAAAAGGCATCCAGCGCCTTTTCATACGCTTCACAGGCAGGTGCCAGTTCCGCATCCACTTCGATCTCCCTGGACCAGAACTCGGTCAGAAAAGCCTGGAGCTCCCGGTGCTGGAACTCGCCCTGCAACAGTCGATCCAGGGCCTCGACCGGGGGCCCCTCTTCAAGGCGGGCCGCCAGGACGTTTTCGGTGAGGCGGGTGATCGCGTGCTTGAGCAGGCGATGCACCAATTCGTCCCGGTTGCTACAGAAGCGATAGAGGGTCGCACGACTGACGCCAACCGCGGTCGCGATTTCCTGATAGGTGGCGCCAGGAGCATGAGCCAATGCAGCCGCCAAGGCGGCCATACCTTTGTCGTCGTCCAAGTTCATGGAAACAGTGTAGACCCTGTTGCTTCACGGAGTCCAGAAAGTCTCATTCAAAATAATTCATCAATAAAACAGACATTTTTTATTCTTATGAGACATAATTGTCTCAAAACAGAATTTACATCGCACCTGATCCCATGAACTATCTCCGAATCCATACCGTCTCAGTGCTCGCCTGGGCCATCGCCTTAACCGCTTGCAGCAGCGAAGATCCCAGCAAACAGCAGGATGAGACGCTTGCCGTCGTGACGGTTGTTGACGCAACACCCCGCGAACTGGAGCTGACCCAGGATCTTCCGGGGCGAGTACAGGCGGTACGTAGCGCAGAAGTACGAGCACGCGTTGCCGGTATCGTCCAAAAGCGCCTGTTCTCCGAGGGAATGGACGTGAAGCAGGATCAGGTGCTCTATCAGATCGACCCTGCCACGTTCGAAGCGGCGCACGACCGTGCAAACGCGGAAGTGCAGCGTGCCGAAGCCGTGGTTGCAGAGGCCAAGTCGCTGCTGGATCGCTACAGGCCTCTGGCCAAAATCGAGGCCATCAGCCAGCAGGATCTGGTCGCGGCACAGACCGCCTACAAGACGGCACTGGCCCACGTTGCGGCAGCAAAAGCTGATGCGAAGACCAGCCGTCTGAACCTGGACTATGCCACCGTACGGGCGCCGATCTCGGGACGCGCGGGCCGTTCGCTGGTGACCGAGGGCGCGCTGGTGGGACAAAGCGAGCCCACGGCATTGGCGACCATCCAGCAAATCGACCGTGTGTATGTAGACCTGACCCAGACGGTTGCCGACGCGATGCGGTTGCGCGAAGCGGTCGAGTCGGGTGCGCTCGAATCACAGGGCAGCCACATCGTGGCGCGTGTGGATGGAAGCCAGAAGACGGTATCGGGCAAGCTTCTTTTCTCTGATATTTCGGTGGACCCGACGAGTGGTCAGGTCACTTTGCGCGGTGAGTTCCCCAACCCCGATGGCTTGTTGCTGCCTGGCATGTATGTCCGGGTGACGGTTGCAAAGGGCAAGGCACACGACGCCATTCTGCTGCCTCAACGGGCGGTTCAGTTCGACCCCGATGGAGTAAGCAGTCTGTGGGTGGTCAACGAAGACGACGTGGTCGAGCAGCGGGTCGTGCGCACGGGCCAGATGTACGGCGCCGACTGGCACATCGTGGCCGGCGTGCGAGCCAGCGAGCGCGTGATCGTGGGCGGGCCTGCGGTGATTGCGGGCCAAAAGGTCGGCATTGCCAAGCCTTCGAACAACCCATAAGGCCCAGGCGACATGTCCAACTTTTTTATCGAGCGCCCCCGATTCGCCTGGGTGGTCGCCATCTTCATCACGCTTGCAGGTCTGCTGGCGATTCCTAACCTGCCGGTTGCCCAGTTTCCCGACGTTGCGCCGCCCCAGATCACCATTTCGGCGGCCTACCCCGGAGCTTCGGCAACGACTATTTCGGAGAGCGTCACCAGCGTGATCGAGCAGGAGCTCAACGGCACGAAAAACCTGTTGTATTTCGATTCTTCCAGCTCGAATGAAACAGCCACGGTCACTGTGTCGTTCACTCCGGGTACGGATGCCGACCTCGCTCAGGTGGATGTTCAGAACCGGCTGAAGAACGCCGAAGTGCGGATGCCCGAGACGGTGCGCCAATTGGGACTGAGCGTGGATCAGGCCAACGCCGGCTTTCTGCTGGTTTACGCGTTGAAGTTCAAGGATGCACATCCTGGTCAGGACACGACGGTGCTTGCCGAATATGCGACGCGCTCGGTCAACAATGAAATCCGCCGCATTCCCGGGGTGGGCAAGGTGCAGTTCTTCAGTTCCGAGACTGCCATGCGAGTCTGGGTCGACACCCAGCGGCTGCGCAGCTTCGGGCTGTCTATCGCCGACGTCAACTCGGCCATTCGTGCCCAGAACATCCAGGTGCCAGCCGGAAGCTTCGGTAGCCGCCCTGGACACGCCGAACAGGAATTGACTGCGACATTACTGGTGCAGGGCATGAAGCGCACACCGGAAGAGTTCGGCCAGGTGGTGCTGCGTGCCAACAAGGACGGCTCTGCCGTGCGGCTGGCCGATGTCGCGCGCATCGAAGCCGGCCTGCAGGACTTCTCTTTTGAATCGCGCCTGAACGGCATGCCTGCTGCGGCAGCAGCGGTGCAACTGGCCCCGGGTGCCAATGCGATCGCGACGGCCAATGCGGTCAAGGCAAAGCTGGAAGAGCTCCAGCCGCAATTCCCGCCGAACATCACTTACGACGTGCCTTACGACACCTCGCTGTTTGTGAAAGTCGCTATCGAAAAAGTGCTTAATACGCTGCTGGAAGCGGTGGTGCTGGTCTTTCTGGTCATGCTGCTGTTTATGCAAAACCTGCGCTATACCTTGATTCCAACCATCGTCGTGCCGGTCAGCCTCATGGGTACGCTTGCCGTGATGTATGCCGACGGATTCTCCGTGAACATGATGACCATGTTCGGCATGGTGCTGGCCATAGGCATTCTGGTGGACGATGCCATCGTGGTGGTCGAGAACGTCGAGCGCCTGATGGCCGAGGAGGGACTCTCGCCACGCGAAGCCACCATCAAGGCGATGAAGCAGGTTTCCGGCGCCATCATCGGCATCACGCTAGTGCTCACCGCCGTGTTTCTGCCATTGGGCTTCATGTCGGGTTCGGTCGGTGTCATCTATCGCCAGTTCTCTTTGTCCCTGGCGGTTTCCATTCTGTTTTCGGGTTTCCTGGCGCTCACGCTGACACCAGCCTTGTGCGCCACGATGCTCAAACCCATCGCACAGGGGCATCACGAGAAAAAGGGGTTTTTCGGTCGATTCAACCGCGCATTCGCAGGGCTGACGCAACGCTTCGATGTCCTGAACCACCGCATGATTGGCCGCACCGGCCGCTACATGATGGTCTACCTGATGCTGGCGATCGTACTGGGTCTGCTGTATGTGCGGGTACCCCAGACCTTCGTACCGACGGAGGATCAAGGCTACAACATCGTCAGCGTGCAGCTTCCACCTGGAGCAACCTATACGCGTACCGAGAAAGTCGTACAGGATCTGGAGAAGTACCTGGCTTCGCGCGATGCGGTTCAAAGCGATTTCACGGTGATCGGTTTCAGTTTCTCTGGCTCGGGAGAAAACGCAGCGCTTTCCTTCCCGACATTCAAGGACTGGTCTGAACGCAGTGCGCAGCAGTCCGCCGACGCCGAGACTGCAGCGCTCAACGACGCGCTGGGCAAGCATCCGTCCGCGCAGATCATGGCTGTCAATCCGCCCCCCATCGAAGGGCTCGGTACCTCGGGCGGCTTTTCACTGCACTTGCAGGATCGTGCAGGGCTGGGCATGGATGCGCTGGCGAAGGCGAAAAATACGCTTCTTGCCCGGGCGGCTGAGCACCCTGCCATCGCCTATGCGCTGGTGGAAGGCCTGCCCGATGCACCCCAGTTACGTCTGCAGATCGATCGCGACAAGGCGGAAGCGTTCGGGGTCAGATTCGACGCCATTTCGGATGCTCTTGGATCGTCCTTTGGTTCGAGCATCGCAGGCGACTATGTCTACAAAGGCCGCCTGCAGCGTGTGGTCGTGCAAGCCGAGCCCAAGGACCGCGTCAACCCGACCGAAGTGCTGGCGCTCCCTGTGCCGAATGCCTTTGGCGAGCAAGTGCCCTTGAGCGCGTTTGCGACCGCAGAATGGACCACTGGCCCGTCGCAGTTATCGCGCTACAACGGCTACCCGGCATTCAGTATTTCCGGGGATGCCAATCCCGGCTACAGCAGCGGCCAGGCCATGAACGCCATCGAGCAACTGGTCAGGGAATTGCCTGCAGGCATGGGTCATGAGTGGTCGGGACTCTCCTACCAGGAGCGACAGGCCGGGAATCAGGCTCCGATGCTGTTCGCCTTCGCCATTCTGGCTGTCTTTCTGCTGCTGGTGGCGCTGTACGAAAGCTGGGCCATTCCCCTGTCCGTCATGTTGATAGTGCCCATCGGGGCGTTGGGGTCGGTGGTGGCGGTGATCGTGGCCAACACGCTTCCCGGGTCGACCGATCTGGCAAACGATGTGTACTTCAAGGTCGGCCTGATCACGGTGGTGGGCCTGGCGGCCAAGAATGCCATCTTGATTGTCGAGTTTGCCAAGAGCCTGATGGAGTCTGGCAAGACCATCCGCGAGTCGGCGCTGGAAGCTGCAAGACTGCGTTTTCGCCCCATCATCATGACCTCGCTGGCCTTCATTCTGGGCGTCACACCGCTGGTGCTTGCATCGGGCGCAGGCGCTGCCAGCCAACGCTCGATCGGTACGGGAGTGATCGGCGGGATGCTCTTCGCGACCGTCATCGGCGTCGTGTTCGTCCCCATCTTTTTCAACGCAGTCATGTCGGTATTCGGAAAGAAGCCCCGCGAGGCTCAGCCGCTGGTCGCGCAACAAGGGGAGACACACTGATGTCGACATTTCGCACGCGCAAACTGAGCGCCGCCACGCTGTTGACCCTATCCCTGGGCGCATGCTCGTTGGCGCCCGCCTATCACCAGCCCACCGCCCCTATTCCCGAGACCTGGACGCAGGACACCGCACATTCCAAAGGCGCAGTGATGCCTCTGGAGATCGCGGACATGGTGACCGACGAGGTTCTGCGGGATATGGTGGGTGCGGCCATAGACCGGAACCGGGACCTGCGCCAGGCCCTGCTCAACGTGGAAGCAGCGTACGCTGAATATGGCATCAAGCGCTCGGACAGTCTGCCCACGGTGGCCATGCAGGGCACGGGCACACGACAGCGAACGCCGGCGGGCCTTTCCCAGACAGGCACCGCCGCTACGGCATCGGTCTACCAGGCGGGCTTCGGTGTGACCGCATTCGAGCTCGACCTGTTTGGCCGGGTGCGCAACCTGTCGGAGAGCGCTCTGCAGGAATATCTGGCCATCGAACAGAATGCGCAAACCGTGCGCATCAGCCTGGCCGCAGAGGTCATGCAAACCTACATCCTGCGCAAGAGCTCGCTTGCGCGGCTGGAGGTCACGCAGCGCACGCTCAAGGCGCGTGAAGCCTCGCTGGAACTCACGCACCAGCGCCGGCAAGTCGGAGCCGCGTCAGCCATCGACCTGGAGGACGCGCGAGGGCTGACGGAACAGGCACGGGCCGATCTGGAGCAGATACGTCGAGAACTGCAGCAGACAAACAATGCGATGCGTCTGCTGCTGGGCTCGTCATCGCTGGATATCGAGTTGCCAGGCTCGCAGGCACCCATCTTTGCAGTGAGGCCTCTTGGCGCCGGTGCACCATCCGAACTGATCCGCACCCGCCCGGACATCATCGCTTCCGAAAACGCGTTGAAGGCACGGCACGCCGACATCGGAGCCGCACGGGCGGCGTTCTTCCCACGCCTCTCCTTGACGGCATTCCTGGGTGTATCCAGCCCCGAATTGTCCAGCCTGTTTCGCGGCCATCAGCGCACCTGGAGCTTCACCCCGGAACTGAACGTTCCGATTTTCAACGCGGGCCGAAATCAGGCCAATCTCGACCTGGCCAACGTCCGCAGGGATATCGCGGTTGCCCGTTACGAACAGACCATCCAGATGGCATTCCGGGAGGTTGCGGATGCGCTGGTGGCCAACGATACCTTGCGCGAAGAAATCCGCCATAGGCAGGCGCTGTTCGAGAGCAGCCAGCGCACGCTGGCCCTTGCGCAAGCACGCTACCGTGGGGGGCTGGACAGCAGCCTGAAATACCTGGACGCCCAACGAACCGCCTACGCCAACGAAATCGGACTCATCGACGTGGCCACCCAGGGGCAGATCGCCATCGTGAGTCTGTTCAAAGCCTTGGGCGGACGGTGGTACGTCACGGCCGACCGAACCCCGGCCGACAAGGAGCCCAGATCCGGCGACCTCCTGTGAAACACCGGGACGTTACGCCCTGGTGACCCGCCACGCTGCCAGGCTTGAAACAGATCGTGTTGCACTGCACACAAATGTTTACGTTAATCTGAGGGTTTACCCCACAATTGACGCCATATGGCTTTTGACTGGTCCAACCCCTATCCGTCCACCCGTACCCCGGTTTTCGCTCGCAATGTGGTGGCAACATCTCAACCGCTGGGCGCCCAGGCGGGACTGCGCATGCTGGCCGCAGGCGGGACCGCTGTGGATGCCGCGATTGCCTGTGCCGCAACGCTTGCCGTGACCGAACCAGTCAGCAATGGACTGGGCTCGGACTGCTTCGCCATCGTGTGGGATGGGTCGGCGCTGCATGGCCTGAACGCCTCGGGACCTGCGCCCGCTGCCTGGGATCTCGCCTACTTCCGTCGCAAGCACGGCGGTGTGATTCCCACGCGCGGCTGGGACAGCGTGACGATTCCCGGATGCGTTGCGGGATGGGCAGCGTTGCACAAACGCTTTGGCAAGCTGCCTTTCGAGGCGTTGTTCGCGCCGGCTATCGAGTATGCCCAGCGAGGCTATGCGGTATCGCCGGTGGTCGCCCAGAAATGGGCGGCCCAGGCCGATCTGCTGCAACCGCTGCCAGGCTTTGCTCGGGCTTTTCTTCCACGCGGCCGTGCCCCGCTCGTCGGCGAGCGTTTTGTGCTGGAAGGCGCCGCCGACACGTTGAAGCGAATTGCCGCGACCCTGGGACGCGATTTCTACGAAGGGGAGACGGCACACAAGCTGGTGGCTCACGCGCAGGCCCACGATGCCGCCCTCACCCTGGCCGATCTGCGAAGCTACCAGCCCGAGTGGGTGACGCCGATTTCACAGTCCTATCGGGGCCACACCCTGCACCAGATCCCCCCCAATGGGCAGGGTATCGCGGCGCTGATGGCATTGGGCATGCTCGAGCAGTTCGACGTTGGGGCGCGGCCTGTCGATCATCCCGATACCCAGCACCTGCTGATCGAAGCGATGAAACTGGCTTTTGCCGATGTCTATGCACATGTCGCCGACGGCAGACACATGCGCCTGTCGCCATCCGAACTGCTGGCGCCGGATTATCTGGCCTCGCGCGCCGCGCTCATCGACATGCAGCGCGCACAGAGTTTCACCAGCGGTCACGCGCCGCAAGGCGGCACGGTGTATGCCACGGCGGCCGACCGCAATGGCATGATGGTGAGCTTCATTCAGTCCAACTACATGGGTTTCGGCTCGGGTGTGGTCGTACCGGGAACGGGCGTCAGTCTGCAGAATCGCGGGCACTGCTTTTCGGTGTCGCCGGAGCACCCGAACGTGGTGGCGGGCGGCAAACGACCTTTTCACACGATCATTCCTGGCTTTCTGATGCGCGACGGCGCCCCTGTCATGAGCTTTGGCGTCATGGGGGGGAACATGCAGCCGCAGGGACAGATCCAGACCCTGGTGCGCATGCTCGATTTCAACCAGCAGCCCCAGGCAGCCTGCGACGCGCCCCGCTGGAAATGGAATCACGACGTGAGCGTCGATGTCGAACCTGCGCTGGGCCCCAACGTATGCGATTCGCTGAGAGCCCGCGGTCACGTGCTGGAAGGGCTGGACGACCCTTACATGGATTTCGGGTCGGGCCAGTTCATCTGGCGCCTGGGCGATCCGGCGGTAGATGGCTATGTGGCGGCGTCGGATAGCCGTCGAGACGGGCTGGCGGCCGGTTTCTGAGCGATCCGGCCTAGCGATAATCTGTCGACTTGCGGTATGGTGACAGACCAACCACGGGAGAGTCCAGACATGGCAGTTATCGGCGAACGAAAATATGACCCGCAGCCTTCGCGCAAGGTGGCATTTCTCGGCATGGGCGTGATGGGCCTGCCTATGGCGGGGCATCTCGCACGGGCGGGACACGACGTGACCGTCTACAACCGCAGCAAAGCCAAGGCCGATAGCTTCGTGGCGGAATTCAAGGGCAAGGCCGCCGCCACACCGCGTGAAGCGGCCGCTGGCGCCGACATCGTATTTTGCTGCGTAGGCAACGACGACGATCTGCGCAGCGTGGTGCTGGGTGAAAACGGCGCCTTTGCCGGCATGAAAAAAAACGCGGTGTTCGTTGACCACACCACGGCGTCGGCCAATGTGGCGCGCGAACTGTATGCCACGGCCAAGGAAGCGGGGTTGCGCTTCATCGATGCCCCGGTGTCAGGCGGACAGGCGGGCGCAGTGAACGGACAGTTGACCGTCATGTGTGGCGGCGACCAGGACGTATTCGACGAGATCAAGCCGGTTGCCAGTGTGTATTCGCGCGCCGTTACCCTGGTGGGCGAGGCCGGTGCGGGGCAGTTGGCGAAAATGGTCAACCAGATCTGCATCGCAGGGGTCGTTCAGGGTCTGTCCGAAGCCGTGGCTTTCGGTGAGGCCGCCAACCTGAACATGAAGCTGGTGCTGGATGTGATCAGCAAAGGCGCGGCACAAAGCTGGCAGATGGAAAATCGTGGCGGCACGATGGTCGATGGCAAGTTCGATTTCGGTTTTGCCGTGGACTGGATGCGCAAGGATCTGGGCCTGGTGCTGGACGAGTCGCGCATCAACGGCGCCCGCTTGCCGATGACGGCACTGGTCGATCAGTTCTACGGTGACGTGCAACAAGCTGGCGGCGGACGTTGGGATACGTCCAGCCTGCTCACGCGCTTGCGCAAACCGTCCTGATTCCGCAGCGCAAACGCCCAGGCCGGGTCTGAGAGCGGGCGCCTGGGTAGTGACAACACTCGCGGCTCGGCGGCTCAAGTTCAATGGCTCAGCATGCAAGACCTGAACGATCTTTACTACTTTTCGCAGATTGTCGAGCACGGCGGGTTCAGCGCGGCATCGCGTGCGCTGAACATTCCGAAGTCGCGCCTGTCGCGGCGAATCACGGCGCTCGAAGAGTCTCTCGGGATACGTCTGTTGCAGCGAACGACCAGTCGAATCCGACTGACGAGCGCTGGCGAGCGCTTTCTGCATTACTGTCAGGAGGTGGCCTCGTCTGCGCGTGCTGCGGGCGAAGCCATGCAGCATCTCAAAGGCGAACCTTCCGGTCCGGTAAGGATCAGTTGTCCGGTGGCAATCGCCCAGCAGACGCTTGCCCCCCTGCTTCCGGAGTTTCTGGACGCCTGGCCACAGATCCGGGTGGAAGTCATCGTGAGCAACCGGCGGGTCGATCTGATCAGCGAAGGTATCGATCTGGCGATTCGGGTGCGCGAGCAACTCAACACGGATGCAGAACTGGTGGTCAGGCACCTGGGCAGCAGTGGTGGCTGCCTGGTGGCAAGCCCCTCCTACCTGGAGCAATCGGGCACGCCTACGCACCCTGGTGAGCTGGAGCGCCATCGCACACTGTGCTTCACCGACCCGGGAGCCGAGACCCGGTGGACACTGCTCGACGAGCAGGACGGGCGTGTCGAGGTCGGTGTGTCGCCAAGCCTGGTGTGCAACGACTTCACCATTCTGATCGAGGCGGCGATACGCGGCCGGGGCATTGCATTGCTGCCGACGGTTGCCACGCATGAAGCACGGCGCTCGGGCAAACTCGTTCAGGTGCTGCCGCAATGGCGTTCGGTGGACGGGTTGTTGCACATCATTTACCCGTCCCGCCGAGGCATGATGCCCGCAGTGCGACTATTGCTCGATTATCTGGCGCAACGGCTGACGGTCTAGGACATGACTGACTGGGTGCGGGTGCGCCCATCGTCGATGACACGTCAGTGCCGAGAGCGGAAAGACGGTTCATCCCGACAGGTTCGAGTGGTAGGGCAGCGTCAGGACAGCAGCCAGGCCAGGCATGCCTGCTTCATTGATTTCTCCATCGCGCAAGACGATGTCGCCTCCGTTGCGTCGGGCGTAGGCGCGCGCAATGGCCAGACCAAGCCCGGAGCCACCGGCGGCACCGGCATCGCGGGCGTCGGCACGCTCGAAGCGCTCAAACACACGCTCACGCATGTCGGGCGCCACGCCAGGACCGTTGTCGATCACGGTCACCTCGACCAGATCAGACGTCTTCGCAAGCGAGACCGTGATGGTCGCACCCACAGGTGCGTAGTGAATCGCGTTGTGGATCAGATTGGCCAGTGCTTCATGGATTTCGACGTCACTGACGGCCACCCAGATCGGCGTTTCGTCCGGATCGGATTCGTTCAGCCCAAGGTCCTGATGCTTGTCTCTGGCCAGCGGCCAATACTGCAGGACGACTTCGCGCGCCAGTTGACGCAGGTCACGACGCTCGTGCGGCAGGGTCTCGTGCTGCGAGGCGTGCGCCAGCGAAAGCAACTGTTCGGTCAGCCGCCGGGTGCGCCGGAGCTGGGCCACCACGGCCGTCAGGCCTTCGCGTGCGCGGTCTGGGTCACGCTCGCGCAAGGCGTACTGCGCCTGGGTGAGCATGATGGCCATGGGCGTGCGCAGTTGATGCGAGGCGTCAGCCAGAAAGCGGGTCTGTTCGTCGAGCACCTTGCGATGTTTTTCGATGTGATGATTGACGGCGACGACCAGAGGCATGACTTCGACGGGCACCCCTTTCGGGTCGAGCGGCGTCAGATCGTCATCGGAGCGCGCCCTGACGTCCTTGCGCAGGCGGTTCAGCGGAATCATTCCCCATGCCACACCCCACCAGACAATGATGGCCACCAGCGTGAGCATGCGGATATCACGCATGATCTCCTTGCGCCGCGCCCTCAATTCGACTTCATCACGACGACCGAAGCTTTCGGCAACAGTCACCAGCACCTGCCTGTAGATGCCCGCCTTGTAGATGTCGCGACTGAACATGACGACACGCACCGCATCATTGCGGTAGACCGCGTCGTAGAAGAAGGGCTCGTTGGGCACGACATCCGTCGCGTCAGGACGCGGGAGATCGACCAGACCGGCCAGAAGCGTGCCACGCTCCTCACCCAGCATATCCAGGCGAGGGTGTGGCGTATCGAAGACTTCCACCGAGAAATACTTGCGCAAGCCTGCCTGCGACTCGAGCAGGGCCTGAGCATAGAGCGGTGCGTTGAGGATGACGTCGCCGGACTCTTCGTCGATATCCACGCTCGACTCCAGCACGCGCACCGGCTCCAGCAACGCAGCGTCGTAGGCGTCCTTGGTGACGTCGGCGAGTGTCTGATAGTCATTCCAGCTGTCGATGACCAGCAGCAGGATGATGCCTGGCAGCAGCAACGCAATGAGCAATGCTCGAAGGCTGCGGCCACCTACCCTGAACCGTACCCTTTCAAGCAGGTTCACTGGCTACGCTTTCCAGCATATAGCCC
>JAEYZR010000173.1 GCA_023427945.1 Pseudomonadota bacterium
ATGATGCTGCGGGTGCGGCCGGCGCAGTTCACCACGATGGGTGTGGTGGGGTCCGGTGCCAGTTCGCGTATACGATAAGGCAGCTCTGCGTTGGGCAGGTTGTAGGCGCCCGGAATGCTGAACCGGAAGAACTCTTCGGGTGTCCTGCCATCGACGACGACAACTTTCTCGCCGCGCTGCAGGCGGTCGTGCAGCGCCTGCGCGCTGATGTGCGGCGTGCCGGCCTGGATCTCCACGATTTCGCCGAACGCCTTGCCAGGCACGTTCACCCCGCTGAAGACTTCAAGGCCCGCGGCCTCCCACGCATCGACGCCCCCTTCGAGCACCTGCACGTTGTCATACCCCAGGCGCACGAGCAGCGCCTGGGCATCGTTGACCCGGGAACCATCGGCATCGGTCAGCACGATCCGCGTGCTCTTGCGCGGCACTTTGCGATGTATGGATGACTCGATCTGCCATGCCGGCACGGGTACGGCATACAGCAGATGGCGGCGCGCAAATGCGGTGACTTCGCGCACGTCCAGCAGGGCAAGTTCGCCAGGACGTTGCAGCAGGTCGCGCAGATGGGCGGGCGTGATCGTCGGCGGGGCGGACGCGGGCAGGGCTGGATCGGGATCGATGTGGCTCATGATGACACTGGATATGTTGGCATTCGGAAGCGGTGCGTTCTTCGCAATGGTGATGCGCTCTTTGCGAGACCGGCGGGAATGCAATGCAGTGTAGGGATGTGGACTCCTGAGGCGAACGATCCATCTTCTATTTGGTTATGGCCTCTTTGCTTATGCGGTATGTGCTCATGTCTGAATCATGCTTTTGCCTGGGCCGTCAGGGTGAGCCCGTGGCGGCAGGTCGATACGAGCACAAGGCGCTGGCGCTCGTATAATCGGTTCGATGGCGCCGCCCGCAATGCCCATGCGCGCGGCCCGCTTTTTTTGGAAGATCTTTTGAGCACGAATCCTGAGCATTCGGTCGTTGCCGACCTGGTTGCGGTACTGGCCGCGGTCACGCATGGCGAGCCGCGTGTCCTGACGACGCAGGACGCGCAGGCCCTGCCTTCGGGGCCGTTCGAAATGGGGCATCGGTCGCTGCAAGCCGGGTTGCGTGCGTGGGTGGAGCAGCAGACCCACCATCCGCTGGGCTATGTCGAGCAGCTCTATACCTTTGCCGACAGCGGCCGCTACAACGAGCCGGGCGGGCCGGCCCATGCCATTTCGATCAGCTACCTGGCACTGACCCGCGAAGCCGCGCTGACCGATGCGAGTGCGCAATGGCAAAGCTGGTATCGCTATTTCCCGTGGGAAGATCACCGCCAGGGCCCCCCCGATCTCCTGGCCGAGCGCATCGTGCCTGCGCTGCGCAAGTGGGTGGCGCAGGCATCCACCGTCGCGGCCCGGCAGGAACGCGCGCAACGGGCGGAACTGACCTTCGGCATCGACGGTTCGGCCTGGAACGAGGACCGGATCCTGCAGCGCTACGAACTGCTCTACGAACTGGGCATGGTGGCCGAAGGGACGGCGGACCCGGCAGCTCGCGCCGCCTGTCTGCCGGGCGACGCCATGCGGCACGACCATCGCCGTATCCTGGCAACCGGCATTGCCCGCCTGCGCGCCAAGATCAAATATCGTCCCGTGGTGTTTGAACTCATGCCGCCGGATTTCACCCTGCTGCAACTTCAGCACACGGTCGAGGCCCTGGCCGGTCGCAACCTGCACAAGCAGAATTTCCGCCGCCTGATCGAACAGCAGGAACTGGTGGAGGAAACCGGCGACGTGCACGTCGGCGGCTCAGGCCGGCCCGCCAAGCTGTTCCGCTTTCGGCGTGGCGTCATGCTGGAGCGGGCAATTTCCGGCAGCAAACTGCCCCTGGCGCGCGTTTAACACGGGTTCACTGCCAGCGCTGGCGTTCGGTTTTTACTTGACAGAATTTATACTCATATCTAGCATAAGTTCCAGTCCAGCGCGATGGCGCTTTTTTTTCAGGGGTGGAATACTCGAAATGAGCATAAATAAATCCGGTCTGGCCTTTGCTGCGCCGACCGCCACGTCGGCGAATCCCTCGCCTGCCCTCGTCGTGCCGCCGTTGCCGGCCGTCATGATCGAGCCGCTGGTGCGCGCCACGCTGCTGGAAATCTGGGCCGTGCAGGAGACATCACCAGCGACGCCATCGTACCGGCCGACCTGCTGACGCAGACCGCACTGGTGGCACGCCAGGCCGGCGTGGTGGCAGGCATGGACCTGGCCATCATGGCGTTCAGGCTGGTCGATCCCCGTATTGAAGTCGAGGTGCTGCGCCCGGATGGCTGCCCCATCGAGGCGGGCGACGTCATTGCCACCGTGCGCGGTCCGGCGCGCGGCGTGCTGACCGGCGAACGCACGGCGCTGAACTTTCTGTGCCACCTGAGTGGCGTGGCCTCGGCCACCGCATCCATCGTTGCCGCCGTGCAGCCGCATCACGCACGAATCGTCTGCACGCGCAAGACCATGCCGGGCCTGCGTGCCGTGCAGAAATACGCCGTGCGCGCCGGCGGCGGCAGCAATCATCGTTTCGGCCTGGACGACGCGGTGCTCATCAAGGACAACCACGTGGCCATCGCCGGCGGGGTGCGCCCCGCCATCGAACGTGCACGCCACGGGGTGGGCCACCTGGTCAAGATCGAAGTCGAAGTCGATACCCTGGCCCAACTGGACGAAGCGCTCGCTGTGGGCGTGGATGCCGTGCTGCTGGACAACATGAGTCCCGACATGCTGACGCAGGCCGTGGACATGGTTGCGGGCCGCGCCATCACGGAAGCCTCGGGCCGTATCAATCCAACGACCGCACCCGCGGTGGCCGCCAGTGGCGTAGACCTGATCTCCATCGGCTGGCTCACGCACAGTGCGGCCGTGCTCGATATCGGCCTGGATCACCGCAGCTAGATCGGCTGGCCGCAACCTACGCTGGGTCTGCGGCCCGTCTTTTTTCTTGTCTTTCTGGAGCAGTCATGAAGACCGTCCTGAGGCGCGGCAGGACCGCGCTCGCCGTGACCATTGTGCTGGCCTGCACGGCGTGGGCCGTGGTGCGTGGGCCGCACGCGGTTGCCGCCGCATCGTTTCCGGATCACGCGGTGAGCATCCTGGTGACTTTTCCGCCAGGCGGGGGCACCGACCTGCTGGCGCGCAAACTCGGTGAGCGGTTGACGCAACGCCTGGGCCAGCCGGTGGTGGTGCAGAACCGTCCCGGCGCCAGCGGCAACATCGGCGCACGCGCCGTGGCCGAGAGTCCGGCCGACGGCTATACCCTGTTGATGGTCAACAGTTCGTTTGCCATCAATCCGGGGGTGTATCGCGACCTGCCGTTCTCGCCCAGGGACGATTTCGATCCTGTCATCAACGTGGCCTTCGTGCCATCGGTCATCGTCGTGGGGGCGCAGTCACCCTGGCAGTTCTTGTCCGACCTGCTTTCCCACGCCCGCACCGGCGAGTCCGTGCCCTATGCCTCCTGCGGCAACGGCACGCCCCAGCATCTGGCCGGCGAGATGCTGCGCCTGGCAAGCGACAGCGCCTTGCAGCATGTTCCTTATCGGGGGTGCGGCCCGGCCCTGATGGACGCGGTTGCCGGCCAGGTTCCTGCGGCCATCGTCACCGCGTCCAGCGCCAGTCCCTTCCTGAAAGCCGGCAAACTGCGGGCGCTTGCCATCACTGCGGCTGAGCGGTCGGTGCTGCTGCCCGATGTGCCCACCGTGGCCGAGCAGGGTTACGAGGGCTATGCCCTGAACCAGTGGCACGGCCTGCTGGCCCCTGCCGGCACCCCGCCCGCCATCGTGCAGCACCTGAATCAGGCGCTTGCGGCCATCGTCGCCGAGCCCGCCATGCAGGCTGACCTGCAGCAACTCGGGTTCGATACGACCGCCAGTTCTCCGGCCGAATTCCGCGCGCTCATCGATGCCGACATCGAGCGCTTCGGGGCCTTGACGGCGCAACTGGGATTGCGGGCCGATTGAGTCGCACAGCGCAACCGATGCCGGAATGGGTGATGGGCATCGGACTGCAGCGCTATTGGGTTGCTGAGGACTTCACGCCCTCATCGCGGATCCTGCTCACTGTTTCGTCCAGGCCCGGCCAGGCCGGTTGATCGGCCATGTCCGTGCGCAGGTAGTTCACGAGCGCGGTCACCTGACGGTCATCCAGGCTGTGGCGGAATGCGGGCATGTAGCCATTCTCGGGGAAGGCCGGCGCATGCACACCATCGAGGATGATGCGAATCAGGTTGTCGGGTGTGTCGGCGTGCAGGTTGCTGTTCAGCCAGAGTGGTGGCTGGGTGCCGAACAGCGGCGCACCTGTGCCGCCGTTATGGCAGGCCAGGCATGCGCCGTTGAACAGCGAGGCGCCCTCGGATTGCGGCGGACGCAAGGTGGCCATCGCGTCATCGCGCAGCGACTGGGGTGCCTGATCCTGGGGCTGCGCATCGTTCTGGGCTGCAGGCTTCCCGCCGTTCATGTACGAGGCGACATACACGGCCAGTGCGCGCGTATCGGCTTCGCTGATCTTCGAGGTGCCTTCGCGCACCACGGGAGCCATGCTGGCACCCGCTGGTCCATGCTGCTCGGCGTAGCCGGTGCGCAGATAGTCATACAGGGCGTCCTCGGTCCAGCGCAGCGGTGCGGGCGACTGCGCGTTCAGCGCGTGGGCATACCAGCCCTCGGCCTCGCCACCACCAAAGTAATGCTCGCCTTTTTTCTCCGCGCCCAATGCATTGCGCGGCGAATGACAGGCGCTGCAGTGTCCCAGTGCCTGTGCCATGTACTTGCCGCGATTCCATTGTTCGGACTTGTCGGCTTCGATGGCAATGTCGCCCTTGCGCAGGAACAGCAGGTTCCATCCCGCCACCAGCGGACGCATGTTCAGGGGGAAGGGCAGGGACGTCCTGGGCGGCTCGTGAGCGACCGGTGGCTGTGCCATGAGATAGCCGTACAGCGCCTGCATGTCTTCGTTGGACATGTGCGTGAACGCGGTATAGGGGAACGCGGGATACAGATGGCGACCTTCGCGATCGATACCCGATCGCATGGCTCGGTTGAAGGCTTCGAACGACCATTTGCCGATGCCGTGTTCAGGGTCGGGTGTGATGTTGGTGGAGTAGATCGTGCCGAAGGGCGTCTCCATGGCGTGGCCGCCTGCGTTGCGCGGGCCGTCGCTGGCGGTGTGGCACACCACGCACATGCCGGCTGCGGCGACTTCTGCGCCCCGCAGCATGGCGGTCTCGGACGGTGGCGTGAGCTCGGCGGACGTGATCGGTGCAATCGCTGGGCGCCACATCAGGGCGAAAGCCGCGATGGCGGCGAGCACGGCGAGGATCAGTATCCAGCGCAGGACGGGACGTTTGCGGGTGGTGCTCATGATTTGCCTCCCGCGGCAGATTCATTCAGTTCAGCCAGCGCAGCCTTGACGCGCTGCGGGGTAAAAGGTGCTTCGCGCAGGCGTATGCCGGCGGCATCGAAAATGGCGTTGGCGATGGCGGCCGGTCCGGGCACGGATGCCGATTCGCCGGACCCCAGCGGCGGGTTGCCGTTGCCGGGCATGAGCACGACGTCGATTTCCGGCAGGTCGGTGAAGCGCAGGATGGGATAGGCGCCCCATTCCAGACTGGTCACGCCGGTGGTATCGAACTGCACCTGCTCCATGAGGGTGCGGCTGGTGACCTGCACCACGTTGCCGTGCACCTGATGCTTGACGCCCGCCGGGTTGACCATCAGGCCGCAATCCTGGCCGGCCACCACGCGCAGCACGCGCACGCCGCCCGTCTCCGTATCGACTTCGACGTCCACCGCCCAGGCTGACCAGGCGGCGCCCACGCCGGGAAACTTGCCGTGTATGTACTGGTGTTGGGAAAAGCCTCGTCCGCGCAGCAGGCGCGCGCCGGATTGTCCGGTGTGGGGGCTGGGGCGTGCCTGCCATTGCGCACGGGCCGCGACAGCCTTCACCAGTTCGATGGCCCGGGGCTCCTGCATGAAGCGCAGGCGGAATTCGACCGGGTCGACCTTGTGCTCATGGGCCAGTTCGTCCATGAACGATTCGTGTGCGAACACGTTGGGCAAGGCGGCCACGCCACGTATCCACGACGATCGCACGATGGGCGCGCTGTCGCGGGCCACGACCCGGACGTTGGGCACTCGGTATTGCGGGATGGCCGTGCGGTCGCCCATTTCGAAGACATCGGGATCGCTGCTTTGTGCGCCCGTGTACAGCAATGCCAGCAAAGGCGAACCGTTGGAGGGATAGCGCGTGACGAAATCGTAGGCCAGCGTGCCGTCCTGCGTGACGGCGCCTTTCACGTCCATGATCTGCGCGGTGCCTTTGGGCTCCCATGCGTTTTCCTCTTCACGCATCAATTGCACGCGCACGGGGCGCCCGACCTCGCGTGCGAGCAGGGCGGCTTCCGCGGCCGCGTCATCGGCGCAATTGCGGCCATAACAGCCCGAGGCCTCCATGCGCACCACACGAATGTCGGCCTCTTGCATGTCCATCAACGTGACCAGATCGCTGTGCAGGTTGTGCGGGTTCTGTGATCCCGTCCACACGACCAGTTTGCCGTTTTCGAAACTGGCCAGCCCACAGGACGGACCGATGGAGGCATGCATCTGATACGGCCAGACATAGGTGGCCTGCAGTGCCGAGGCCGTGGCCTGCAGCGCGGCCTGTACATCACCCGTTTCCTTCAGGGGGCGCAGCTTGTCGCTGTTCTGGCGCAGGGCCGCATCCAGATCCTGCAGGCTTTGCAGGGCGGGCGGCGAGCGCCACTTCACCTTCAGTTCTCGCGCCGCACGAATGGCATTCTCTTCGCGCTCGGCCACCACCGCCACGAAGTCGCCCTTCGATACGACTTTGACGATGCCGGCAATGTGACTCACCGACGCCGCATCGACGCTCTCCAGACTTTTTCCGACCATCTCGCCGCCGTCGCGGCCGCGATAAGGGGGGCGTACCACGCGTGCATGCAGCATGCCAGGCACACGCATGTCATGCACGTAGATCAGACTTCCCGTGACCTTGGCCGGAATGTCCACGCGCGCGACCGGCTTGCCCACCAGGACGTAGTCCTTCGGGTCTTTCAGCGGCACGTCCTTGTCTATTGTCAGCTCGAAACGCTGACCCTGGATCAATGAGGCGTAGCTGGCGCTCTGGCCGGTGGCGGCGCTGCGGATGATGCCTCGCTCGACGGTCAGTGTGTCGGGCGGGACCTGCAGCTGCGCGGCCGCCCGATTCAGCAGGAAGTGGCGCGCTTGGGCCGCCGCCTGGCGCATGGGCACCGCGGCGGTCTGGATCGATGCACTGGCAATCGTAGGGCCCTGATTGGGTGTGCGGTCGGTGTCGCCCATCACCATCGAGACTTGCGTGAGTTCGACGTCAAGTTCTTCAGCGACGATCTGGCAATAGGCGGTGCGCAGGCCTGTGCCCAGGTCCACGTGACCATTGCTGGCCACGATGCGGCCGTCGTCGAGCAAGGCGATGAACGAATCGACCTGGTCCTTGGGCACGAGTTGCGAGCCAGCATCCACGGCGGGGCCGCTGGCGGCCAGCGCGCGGCGCACATTGACGGGAATGGTGAATGACACGACCAAGGCGCTTGCGCCCAGCATGAAGGCGCGACGGGCGGGGGTGAACGAGTTCATCGCGTCAGCTCGCTTTGGAAGAGGGAGAGGTCTGGGCAAGCAATTGCGCCGCACGCTTGACGGCCCGCACGATTTCCACGTGCGTGCCACAACGACAGAGATTGAATGCCAGGGCCTGGCGTATGTCGTCGTCGCTGGGATCGGGGTTGCGTGCGAGCAGGGCCTGGGTGGCCATGATCATGCCGTTGATGCAGTAACCACACTGCGCAGCCTGTTCATCGATGAAGGCCTGCTGCACGGGGCCGGGCGTAGCTTCGTCGCCCAGGCCTTCCAGTGTGGTGATTTGTTTGCCCTGCACACCACCGGCAGGGATCAGACAGGATCGCGCAGGCAGCCCATCTATCAACACCGTACAGGCGCCACACTGGCCCAGCCCACAGCCGAACTTCGGGCCGTTGAGTTCCAGATCGTTGCGCAAGACGTAGAGCAGAGGCGCATCTTTGTCGGCCTCGACCCCACGTTCAGTCCCGTTCACCGACAATTTCAAGCCGCTCATGCCTGCTGCCCCCTTCAAAATCGGGATGATATCCCGCAGCCTTTATGCCAGTGCGTTCGGGGAGTAAGCAGAGATGTTTGGAACCGGAAAAAAAGTGCCGGAGCAATGTTTTGTTTCTAAGTCACTCAGGGACGATGCCGGGATGCGTCACTCGCCGCCCGGGGCGCGGTCGCCAGGCAACGTTCGCAAAAATCTCAGGACTGATGGAGAAAAAGCTGACCTTGCGCAGGCCGTGCACGAGCGGCGGGCTCTGGCGGTGAGGTCATCAGTCGTTCGGCTTCCAGCGCCAGCAGGATCTGCTTGGCCTGCAGTCCACCCGCAAAACCTGTCAGGGTGCCGCTCGCACCGATCACTCGGTGGCAGGGCGTGATGATCGAGATCGGATTGCGGCCGTTGGCCGCGCCCACGGCGCGCATGGCTTTGGGGCTGCCGATCTGGCTGGCGATCTCGCCATACGAACGTGTCTGGCCAAAGGGGATGGTCAGCAGCGCATTCCACACCGTGCGCTGGAAGTCTGTGCCCTTGAAGACGAGCGGCAGATCGAACTGCTGGCGTTGGCCTGCGAAGTACTCGGCCAACTGGGTGGCCGTCTGTTCGAGCACAGGATTGCGGCAGTTTTCCACCATCGGCGCAAGGTTCACGCGATGCAGGCGTTCGACTTCCCACAGCACACCGGCCAGGGCCGCACCCTGTGCCACCAGCTTCAGTTTGCCGGTGGGTGAGTCGACCCACATGTATTCATACGTCATGGCGGTTTTGGCGTTGCCCGCCTGACGATGACGTCGTGGGAGCGGGCATGATGCTGTCGTAGGGAGAGACGCTACGCTATCACGAACCCGAAGCCGCCTGGGCGACGTACCGGGCCAGCGTCTTGATTTCGTCGTCGGACAGTGTGGTGTAGGCGGGCATCTGGCCGATGCCGTTGCGGATGGCAGTCTCCACACGTGCCGCGTCGGGTTTGATCTCGTCCAGTTCCGGGCCGATGGCGCCGGTCGATTGCGCGTCGGCCAGCGTGTGGCAGATGGCACAGGCCGGCACCGCCTTGTGGAATAGCTGGCGACCGGCGTCCATCATTTCGTCGGTGGGTTTGTCGGCCAGCACACTACAGGAGGCGAAGGCGAGCACAAGTGCGCCCAGTGTGCGCACTTGTGCGTGGCGCCGATCGCCGGATGTGGCGATGGCGTTTTCAGATGACTTCAGCATGGAACCTCAGATTCGCTCAGGCAGTGACGGTGACGGCAAGCGCGTGATCGCGCCAGCTGGTGTTGATGTAGCCGCCGGCGTTCTCCGGGCGGTTCTCGGCCTGCACGTTGCCTTCAGTGTCGGTCGCCCGGCTCATCAAGGTGTGTTCGCCCGCCTGGAGTTCCACCGGCAATGCAAACTGGCGCCAGGCATATTTGCCGAGATCGGGGCCGACCAGGCGCGCCTGCTTCCAGGTCTTGCCACCGTCGCTCGATACCTCGACCTGCTTGATGCCATGCATGCCGCCAAAGGCCACGCCTTCGATGACGGCAGGGCCTGCCTTGAGCGCCGTCGTCTTGCCATCGGGCGAGTTGATCCAGGACTTCACGCCCATTGCCCAGACCGAGGGCTGGCTGGGGTTGCCTTTCTCACCTTTGGGGGCGAGACGATAGCCGGTCTGCTAAAT
>JAEYZR010000197.1 GCA_023427945.1 Pseudomonadota bacterium
CGGGAACGGCGGCCAGCACGCAGGCAATATACCCCTTCATGTCGGCAGCGCCCCGACCGTACAGCAGGCCGTCTTTCTCCGTCAGGGTGAAGGGATCCACGGTCCAGTTCTGACCATCGACGGGCACGACATCGGTGTGCCCCGACAGCACCACGCCGCCCCGATCCGCTGGGCCTATGGTGGCGAACAGGTTGGCCTTGGTGCGCTCCGCGTTGTAGATCAGTTCGCTCTGCACGCCCCATCCGGCCAGATAGTCCTGGATGAATTCAATCAGCGCGAGATTCGAATCGCGGCTGACAGTGGGAAAGCCGATCAATTTCGCGAGCAGCGCGCGACTGGAAACTTCACTCATTACTGCACTCCATAGCTTGAGGACGGCGGCCTGTGGAATAATGCACAAGCCCTTAATTTGCGTAGCCAATCATGCCTGTATATCGTTCGAAAACTTCCACCGCCGGTCGCAACATGGCGGGTGCGCGCTCACTGTGGCGCGCAACCGGCATGAAAGACGAAGATTTCTCCAAGCCTATCGTCGCGGTGGTCAACTCATTCACCCAGTTCGTTCCGGGTCATGTCCACCTGAAGGATCTAGGCCAGCTCGTTGCCCGCGAGATTGAATCGGCAGGCGGCGTCGCCAAGGAATTTAACACCATCGCCGTCGATGACGGCATTGCAATGGGCCATGACGGCATGCTGTATTCGCTGCCCAGCCGCGACATCATTGCCGATTCGGTCGAATACATGGTGAACGCCCACTGTGCCGACGCGATGGTGTGCATCTCCAACTGCGACAAGATCACCCCGGGGATGCTGATGGCCGCCATGCGGCTGAACGTGCCGGTCATATTCGTCTCCGGCGGCCCGATGGAAGCAGGCAAGACGCAACTGATGAACCCGGCCACCAAGAAAGTCGAGTTCAAGAAGCTGGACCTGGTGGACGCGATGGTGATCGCGGCCGACACGTCCTACTCCGATGCCGACGTGGCCGAGGTCGAACGGTCGGCATGTCCCACCTGCGGGTCCTGCTCGGGCATGTTCACCGCCAATTCGATGAACTGTCTGACCGAAGCGCTGGGCCTGTCACTGCCCGGAAACGGCACGGTGGTGGCCACCCACGCTGATCGCGAGAAACTGTTCAAGAAGGCAGGCCGGCGCATCGTCGAACTGGCGTGCCAGTATTACGAACAGGACGACGAACGCGTGCTGCCACGCTCGGTCGGCCTGGCGGCTTTCGAGAACGCGATGACCCTGGACATCGCAATGGGCGGCTCCACCAACACGATCCTGCACCTGCTGGCCATTGCACGCGAAGCCCGCATCGACTTCGGCATGACCGACATCGATCGCATCTCGCGCGCAGTACCCCAACTGTGCAAGGTGGCCCCCAACACCAACAAGTACCACATCGAAGACGTGCACCGTGCTGGCGGCATCATGGCCATCCTGGGCGAACTGGATCGCGCCGGCAAGCTGCATACCGATGTGCCCACCGTGCATGCACCTTCCATGAGGGAAGCCCTGGACCAGTGGGACATCACATTGACCAGCGACCCGGACGTGCGCACCTTCTACATGGCCGGTCCGGCGGGCGTGCCTTCGCAAGTGGCCTTCAGCCAGGACACACGCTGGCCCAGCCTGGATCTGGATCGGGCGCAGGGCTGTATCCGTTCCTACGAACATGCCTATTCCCAGGAAGGCGGCCTGGCCGTGCTCACCGGGAACATCGCGCTGGACGGCTGTGTGGTCAAGACGGCGGGCGTGGACGAGAGCATCCTGGTGTTCGAAGGGTCGGCCCACGTGACCGAGTCGCAGGATGAAGCGGTGGAGAACATCCTGAACGACAAGGTCAAGGCAGGCGATGTCGTCATCGTGCGCTACGAAGGCCCCAAGGGCGGGCCCGGCATGCAGGAAATGCTCTACCCCACCAGCTACATCAAATCCAAAGGTCTGGGCAAGGCGTGCGCATTGCTGACCGACGGCAGGTTCTCGGGCGGCACGTCCGGCCTGTCCATCGGCCACTGCTCGCCCGAGGCCGCGGCCGGTGGCGCGATCGGACTGGTGCGCAACGGTGACCGCATACGCATCGACATTCCCAACCGCACCATTGACGTACTGATCTCGGATGAAGAACTGGCAGAACGCCGCGTGGCGCAGCAAGCCAAGGGCTTCAAGCCGGCACAGCCGCGTCCGCGCAAGGTCACTGCGGCATTGAAGGCCTACGCCAAGCTGGTGATGTCCGCCGACAAGGGCGCCGTGCGCGACGAGTCTTTGCTGGATGACTGAACGCCGGTGAACCGATGAAAAAGGGGCGCTTGTGCGCCCCTTTTTTTGATCGACCTGCTCAGAACGATCGTTTCACGCTGGCATGTACGACCAGCCCAGAACGATGCCGTCATGCTGGCATCGTGCGATCTGCTCAGAACGATGCCGTCACGCCGGCGTAGTACGCTCTGCCCAGTTCGTTGTAGGTCTGCGCACCGGCGTAATCAGCCGACCCTGCGCGATACAGCCGCTTGTCGAACACGTTGCTCACGCCCACGACGAATCGCAGGTTGTCGTTCACCGTGTAGCGCGTGCTCAGGCCCACCAGTGCATAAGGCTTGATGTCGCGACGGTTTTCTTCGGCGATCTCGACGTTGCGACGCGCGCTGTAAGTCGGTGATTTCTGTTTGCCATACCAGGTCACGTTCGCCTGCACGCCCCACTTCTCCGTCACGCGCCAGTCCAGGCCCGAGTTCACCGTGAAGCGCGGGATCACACTCAAAGGTTCGCCCGTGCTTTTGTCCTTGGACTCGATCATGTAGGTGAAGTTGGTCGTCCAGTCCACCGCTGTGCCCAGGGGCACGAACAGGTTGCCCTCAAAGCCCTGCACCACCGCACGGTCGGAGTTTTCCCACTGCAAGACCCGCTGGCCCGTGCCCGGCACGATGCCCACGTACTGGTTGCCCGCCACGATCTTGTTCTTGTAATCGTTACGGAAATAGGCTGCGCTGGTGCGCCAGCCGCCCGAATCGTAGGCCAGCCCGATTTCCTTGTTCACGCTGGTTTCGGGCGACAGGTTTTCGTTGCCCTGCAGGAAGCACCCGCCACTGTTGGTCTGTGCCTGGTTGCAGCCAAAGCCACGGCTGAACAGCAGATAGTTGGGGTTGGACTGGTACAGATTGGGTGACTTGTAGGCCCGGGCAATGCCCCCTTTGAGCGTCCAGTGCTGTGCCACCTTGTACGAGGCGTTCAGGCTGGGGCTCCAGTTCGTGCCGAACCTGTCGTGATGGTCCATGCGAATACCGGGGGTGACGATCAGGCGATCGGTGGCCTCGATGTTGTTTTCGACGTACAAGGCATAGCTATTGGCGGTGCTGCGTGTCTTGTCACGGTTGAATCCGCTGATGGCGCCCGGTGCCGGGTCCCAGAAATTGTTGCGCAAGGCACCTGGATCATCCAGTGTCTCGCGCAAATACTCCATGCCGAACGTGGCTACCTGGTCTACACCCAGCTTCATGGGCAGGCTGACCTCGCCGTTCAGGCGATAGTTCTTCAGGCGGGCGGTGTACCAGCCCTGGCCCTCCTGCGGCGCGCCTTCAGGACCGCCTGCCAGGCCCTCGTTCAGGCGCGAATTGCGCGTGTATTCCTGAGCGGCAGACAGACGCGAACTGCCCCATTCCCATTCACCCCGATGCGTCAGGCTGAACGCGTTGCGCTGCATGACGTTGGTTTCCTTGCCATACAGACTCTCGATGAATACGGGATTGCCGCCATCGTTGTTCAGCATCGTATCGCCTGCGAAACGGTTGCCCTGGCGACTGTAGGACGCATCCAGGTCGAGCGTCTGGGTGCGGCTCAGCGCCCAGCTCAGCAAGGCATTGAGGTCCTGGTTCACCACGCCCTCACGCCCGGCCAGACGGGCGGAATCGGCGGTGACATTGCGTGCATTGATGTCCGCTGCGTCGGGCTTGGTATCGCTGTAGTTGCCATACACACGGAACGACACCTTGTCGGTGACCGGCCCGCTCAGGCGCACGTTGGTGCGGTAGGTTGCGCCCTCATCGCCATCCTCAGGCTGGTTGGTGTAGGTCGTCACCGAGCCGCTCAGTTTGTCCGTGGGCCGCTTGGTGATGATATTGATCACGCCGCCCATTGCACCCGACCCATAACGCGCCGCCGCCGGACCCCGCAGAACTTCGATGCGCTCCACTTCCTCGGGGGGAACCCAGTTGGTTTCGCCCCGTGTATCCCGATCGCCGTTCCAGCCGTAACGCACTGAGTTGCGCGATGTGGCCGGCTTGCCGTCGATCAGCACCAGCGTGTTCTCCGGCCCCATGCCCCGGATATCGATCTGGCGATTGTTGCCACGGTTGCCGCTTGCGCTGTTGCCCGTCAGGTTCACGCCGGGTTCGCGACGAATGATCTCGGCCAGATCGTTCACAGGAGGCCGCTTCTGGATGTCCTCGGCGCTGATCACAGACACGCCCAGCGATTCCTTGACTTCATCTTCGGCCGTTCCCAGCACCTCGACGGTCTGGAGCTGTACGGGCGGGGTCTGGGCAAACGCGGCACCACTGGCCAGGGACAGGACGAGTGCGTATCCGGGGCGCAGACGCAAAATGGGCGAGAACAAGGCGAACCTCCTTATAAATAAGTTTGAGAATTATTCGCATTATCTTTCTAAATGTCAAAGCTATGGGGGCTCGCCCCGCAGTCAACTGCGCACTTGCAATCATTTCGAAACAATCTCCTGGGGCCCATCCTCATTCCCAGGTTCACCTTCCAGTCGCTCCCTGCCCCCTTGTTGCTTCCCACTCTCTTGTCGCTGGTCGCCCTCTGCACAGTGATCTGCCAGGCACAGAAACTCAAAGCCCTTCCTGTCCACGATTGTGGCGATGCCTGCCGTCCTTTTGTTTCTGCGTGTCAAAAGCGCAAGCGCACCCGAACTTGAAAGCAAGACTGCACGGCCTGCTTATTGCTCAACTGCCGGCAACCTGATCAGACACGGAGGTGCATCATGACGGC
>JAEYZR010000229.1 GCA_023427945.1 Pseudomonadota bacterium
GTGTTGCCGGTCACGGTCAGAGGTTCGACACGCTCGCCGCGCCGGAACTCCATCTGATGGACCTGGCCGTTGCGACGAATCGTCAGGCGCAGCCATTCCGACAGAGCGTTCACGCAAGACACGCCCACGCCATGCAAACCGCCCGAAACCTTGTAGGAGTTCTGATCGAATTTGCCGCCGGCGTGCAGCTCCGTCATCACGATTTCGGCAGCGCTTCGGTGAAACTCGTCGTCCTTGTGGATGTCAGTAGGAATGCCGCGACCGTTGTCGGTTACGGAAATCGAGTTGTCGGTGTGGATGGTGACGACAATGTCATCACAATGCCCGGCCAGAGCCTCGTCGATGGCGTTATCGACCACTTCGAAAACCATGTGATGCAGGCCGGTACCGTCCGAGGTATCACCGATGTACATACCGGGACGCTTGCGAACGGCCTCCAGGCCCTTGAGCATCTTGATCGAGCTCGAGCCGTAGGCATCACCATCGGGTTTTACATTTTCTTGATCTGACATAACGATTCATTGCACCTATAGAGCGGCCTCACGGCCGAGCCGGCGGAACATAGCGCCCACCGGACAGGAACGCGATCACTGCAAACGAGACGGATCAGATCCGCATCGGCATGACGACGTATTTGAACTGATCATCGCCCGGCAGCGTGATCAGTGCCGACGCCGAGGCGTCGGACTTGACCGACCAGACGATCTTCTCGGTCTTCACGTTGCCCAGCACATCGAGCAGATAGCTGACGTTGAAACCTACATCCAGCGGCGCGAAGGAATAATCGATGTCGATTTCTTCCTGCCCCTCTTCCTGCGCAGCGTTGGACGATGAAATCTTCATCTGGTGATCGGCCAGCTGAATACGCACGCCCTTGAATTTATCCATCGTCAGAATGGCGGCACGATGCAAGCTTCCTTGCAGGACATCACGGTTGACTTCGAACTGCTGCGTGTAGTCTTGCGGAATGGCACGCTTGAAGTCGGGGAACTTGCCTTCGACCAGTTTGGACACCAGCTCGACGTCGCCAAAACGGAAACGAATCTGGCCAGGTGCGACCTCGATGGACACGGGATCTTCCGTGTCCGAGAGCAGACGCAACATTTCCAGCACGGTCTTGCGCGGCACGATCACGTCCTGGCGCTCGGTGATACCGTCGGCAGCGGCGGCGCAATGCGCCATGCGGTGGCCATCGGTGGCGACCGAACGCACGAAACCGGGTTCGAACACCAGCAGCATGCCGTTCAGGTAATAACGGATATCTTGCTGTGCCATTGCGAAGTGCACCATGTTCAACAGGTGGCGCAACGTCTTTTGCGGCAGCGTCAGCGAGGTCGTGAAAGCCTCGGGCTGAGCCACGGTGGGAAATTCGCTGGCGGCAAGCGTCTGCAGGTTGAAGCGGCTTTTGCCGGTCTGCACGGTCAGCTTGGCATCGGCCAGGCTCATGCGCACGTCGCCCACATCGGGCAGCGCCTTCAGGATGTCGAGCAGCTTGCGTGCCGCCACCGTGATGGCCTCGTTATCGGGCCCCACGCCGAAATCGGCATGCGTGGTGATCTGCACTTCCAGGTCGGTAGCGATGAACGCTACGCGATTGCCTTCCTTGCGCATCAGGATGTTGGCCAGGATTGGTAGCGTATGTCGTCTTTCGACAATTCCCGCAACGATTGTCAACGGTTTGAGCAAAGCATCGCGTGTCGTTTGTACGAGTTGCATGATCATCCTTTTAGAGTTTGTTCCAACACGTGAAGGGTATGGTTCAGTTCGGCTTGTTTACTACGCGCATCGGATATCTTGCGCACCGCATGCAAAACGGTGGTGTGATCCCGGCCACCAAAAAGATCACCGATTTCCGGCAAACTTTTCTGCGTCAATTCCTTTGCTAGATACATGGCCACCTGGCGTGGCATGGCGATATTGGCAGGACGACGTTTTGAATACATGTCGGCGACCTTGATCTTGTAGAAATCGGCCACGGTCTTCTGGATGTTTTCGACGGTGATCTGTCCGTTCGATACCGAGAGCAGATCTTTCAACGCATCCTTGCAGACTTCGACCGACAGCACGTCGCGCCCGTGGAAACGCGCGTACGCCAACACCTTGCGCAACGCGCCTTCAAGCTCGCGCACGTTGCTGCGCAAATGCTTGGCAATGAAGAAGGCCACTTCCTCGGGCATGGGCAGGCCCTCGGATTCGGCCTTGCGCAAAAGAATGGCGACCCGCATCTCGAGTTCTGGCGGCTCGATCGCAACCGTCAGGCCGGAATCGAAACGCGAAATCAGTCGGCTGTCGATGCCTGCCAGTTCCTTCGGATAGGTATCGCTGGTGATGATGATCTGTTTGCGTTGCGCGACCATCGCCTCGAACGCGTAGAAGAATTCTTCCTGCGTGCGGTTCTTGCCTGAAAAAAACTGAATATCGTCGATCAGCAGAAGATCGAGCGAATGATAGTAGCGCTTGAAGTCGTCGAACGCCTTGCGTTGATAGGCCTTCACCACGTCGGACACGTATTGGTCCGCATGCACGTAACGGACTCGCACGCCTGTGCCGGCAGCCACCATGGCATTGCCGATGGAGTGGATCAGGTGGGTCTTGCCCAGGCCCACGCCGCCATACAGGAACAGCGGGTTGTACGACACACCCGGGTTCTCGGCCACCTGCAATGCGGCAGCACGCGCCAGCTGGTTGGCTTTACCGGTGACGAAATTGTCGAACGTGAGATCGGTGTTCAGGCGTGAGCGTTCGTAGACGATATTGGCGGCATCCACGGCTGCCGAGCCACCGGAAAACACCGGGCCGTCCTGGGGCTGGGCGGCAGGTGCGGAGGCGGCGGGGGCCTGCGACGCAACGGCAGCCGATGCCGGCGTGATGGGCTCGGGACTGCCGGGTCGCGGCGCGGTGGGAATGCGCGGGCCGGCGGGCGCGCCCTGACTGGGCAATTCGAACTGGACCTGCACCGGACGTTGAAAATATTCGGCAGCGAGCGCTTCGATCTGAGTCGCGAAATTCTTACGCACCCAATCGAGCTTGAACCGGTTAGGCGCAGCCACGCGCAGCACGGCCTGTTCCCCGTCGTAATCGACAGGAACCAACGGACGTATCCACGCGCTGATCTGTTGGGGAGGGAATTCCTGCTCAAGGCGACTGACGCAGGTCTGCCAGAATTCTTTCATGTCGCTCGCTATTCAAACCTAGATTCTACCTCGCCCGACACCAAGTTATCCACAGTCCCCGATATTCGATGCGGGATTTCGTCCTGCTAACTGATTGACAAGCAACGGAAAACTTGATGAAATGTCGGGCTTAGCCGAATTCCGTCTGTCGGGAACAGTAACTGTCTCCCGACTTGTTCTTTGTGGGTCTGTCATGAAACGTACTTTCCAACCTTCCGTTACCCGTCGCAAACGCACCCACGGCTTCCGTGCGCGCATGAAGACCCGTTCGGGTCGCGCAGTCCTGAGCGCACGTCGCGCCAAGGGCCGCCAGCGCCTGGCCGTCTAAGCGCGTCTTGTTGATGGCTGACGCGAGCTTCCCTCCGGAAGCCCGCTTGCATCGCCCCTCCGAGTTCGGCGCCGCCCTGAAGGGCAAGCGTCTGGCCCGAGGGGCTTTGTTCATTGTCTCCGCTGCACCGCTACCCCAGGATGCGCCCGCTCCCTGTGCCCGACTAGGCCTGGTCATTGCCAAGCGGTTCGCACAACGATCCGTCACACGCAACGCCATCAAGCGAGTCATCCGTGAAGCATTTCGTGCAACACGCCAACGTTTGCCCGCAGGCGATTATGTCGTGCGACTCAATGGCAAGGTCGCACCTGTGACATTGACGGTGCTCAAGCGCCACGTGCGCGCCGAAGTCGATGCGCACTTCGCACGGGTGTGCCGGTCATGAAAACGGCGCTGTTGCTGCTGATACGGTTTTACCGGTACTTCCTGAGTCCCTGGATCGGCCGGCAATGTCGTTTCACGCCAAGCTGCTCGGCCTACGCCATGGAAGCCATCACCCTCCATGGCGCCTGGCGGGGAAGCCTGATGGCGGCTCGACGTATCGGCCGGTGCAACCCGTTTTCGGCCGGCGGTTACGACCCGGTTCCTGAACATAAAGGAACTCATCGCAACCCGTGCTGCTCTGAGCACAACCGCTCGTAAGCTGTAGACGCTAAACTTGTGGGCTTAGCTGCCCGCACACAACTATTTAGGCATCATGGATATCCGACGCACCGTCCTGTGGATGATCTTCTCCTTCTCGCTGTTGGTCCTGTGGAACAATTGGCAAACCTATAACGGCAAGCCTTCCTTGTTCGGTGGCACGCCGCCCACGCAACAGCAGGCCGCAGATCCACAAGCTCAGGCGGACCGCGCTGGCTCGGGCTCGCTCACGCCATCCGTTCCCACCGCGCCCAGCCCCGAACAGGCCGGGCCGTCCAGCACGGTGCCGGGTTCGTCGGCACCGCTGGCTGCCAGTTCGGAACAGATCGTCGTCACCAGCGATGTGCTGCGCCTGACCTTCGACACCACCGGTGCCCAGATCGTGCGCGCCGAGCTCATGAACTACCCCGTGTCCGGCGACGTCGAACACCCGTTCGTATTGCTCGACAAGTCCGACGCGCTCCAGTACGTGGTGCAGTCCGGCATCGTGGGCGCGACCAATGGTGCCGCGTTCCCGACTCACCAGACGCCTTTCCGCATGACGTCCACCGAGCGCAGCCTCACTGGCGACAATCTGGTCGTCACGTTCGAGGCGCAATCGGGCGACGTCAAGCTGGTCAAGACCTACACCCTGCGCCGCGGACAGTACGCCATCGATGTCCGTCACGAAGTGCAGAACGTCGGCAATCAGGCCGTCTCACCCTCGCTGTATCTGCAGCTCGAGCGTGATGGCAATGATCCTTCCGACACCTCCAGCTTCTATCACACGTTCACCGGCGTTGCCGTCTACAGCGACGCCGAGAAGTTCCAGAAAGTCTCGTTCTCGGACATCCAGAAGAACAAGAACAACTACGTACGCCAGGCTGACAACGGCTGGATCGGTATCGTTCAGCACTACTTCGCCACCGCGTGGGTTCCCCCGCAAGGCAAGGCGCGCACCAACGAAGTGCTGCAAGTCCAGAACAACCTGTATGCCGCGCGCACCATCGAGGGCCTGGGCATGGTCGCCCCCGGGGCAAGCACGGCTGTGGACTCCAAGCTCTGGATCGGTCCCCAGGACCAGAAAGCCATGGAAGCCGTTGCACCTGGCCTCGAACTGGTTGTCGACTATGGGTTCCTGACCATCATCGCCAAACCGCTGTTCGTGCTGATGACCTGGTTGCACACTATTCTGGGCAACTGGGGCTGGACCATCGTCGCGCTGACTGTCGTCATCAAGGCCGTGTTCTATCCGCTGGCCGCTGCCAGCTACCGTTCGATGGCTCGCATGAAGGCCGTGGCGCCGCGTCTGGCTGCACTGAAAACAAAATTCGGTGATGATCGCCAGAAGCTGAACGCAGCCATGATGGAGATGTATCGCACCGAGAAGATCAATCCGCTGGGCGGCTGCCTGCCGATGCTGGTGCAGATTCCGGTGTTCATTTCGCTGTACTGGGTGTTGCTGGCCAGCGTCGAGATGCGCGGTGCACCCTGGATTCTGTGGGTCCAGGATCTGTCCATCCGCGATCCCTACTTCATCCTGCCCGCCGTCATGATGGCCACGATGTTCCTGCAGATCCGGCTCAACCCCACGCCGCCGGACCCCATGCAGGCCAAGATCATGATGCTCATGCCGCTGGTCTTCGGCGGGATGATGTTCTTCTTCCCGGCCGGTCTGGTGCTGTACTGGTGCGTGAACAACACCTTGTCCATCGCCCAGCAGTACTACATCACCAAAAAGATGGAACGCACGATGGCGCTGGAAGCGACCAAACGTTGATCTGGCAGAGGGATGCAGCAGCCTTGCAGTAAACCGGCTGCCATCCCGCTGTAAATGCGCCATGACGCAACCAGCCGACAGGCTGGAATCGACTCACCCCGAGTGTTGGAATCAATCCGGCACTCGGGGTTTTTCTATTGACGGCGGACAAGGCGGAAGAGTCACAAAAGTGAGTGGCGCAAGAAACCCGGGCTTCTGTGTCATTCGCTCGTTCCCTCGCTGCCATCCCCCCGCTTCGCGACAATCGTGGATTTCCTTTTTGGGTGATGGAATGTGCGGGAGCAAATCATTCCATTGGCGCAAGCACGATGCTAGACTTCCTGAGCAAGTACGTTTTTCCGGGCGTCATACGGCGTTTCGGCTCACTACTGTCTAAGGAAACGCTATGTCTATTTTCAGTAGCATTCTCGCCAAAATCTTTCCCTCTCACCATTCAGACAATAGTGATGCAGTCCCAACGAGCGGTTCCAGCAGCCAGGTAGACAGCGCGGGGGTGCCCGACGTCTCTGGATCACCGGGCGCTTCTTCGGCTGCGTCTGTGGATGTCGATGCTGTCATGAAAGAGATGCAGTCCAAGCATTCTGAAAAACTGAACTGGAAGACATCCATCGTTGATTTGCTGAAGCTGTTGGGCCTGGACAGCAGTCTTACCGCGCGTAAGCAGTTGGCTACCGAGCTGGGCTACAGCGGCAGTACAGATGATTCTGCCGCCATGAATATCTGGCTGCATGCACAAGTGATGCGCAAGCTGGCCGAAAACGGTGGCAAACTCCCTTCCGATCTGAAGATCTGACACGTGATTGGGATAGTCAGACGTCTATGCACATAGACGTTTCTGGCCCTCAGGCGGGCCATACAAGTCCGTAGGTCATACGCAGGCCCATACAAGTGCCACTCCCGTATGACCGCGTTTGGCTCGTGCCACCTCGGATTTGCCGTCATGCCCTGAATCACCACCACACGGCCGGTGAACCCATCCTGACGATGGGTTCGCCGATTCATCATTCGGTGGGTCTCCACCGGTGCGGCGGCAGATCCCCACTCCCCACTCTCGTTTTGCTTCTGTGTGGGCAACCGCGCCAGCCCATCCTCCATGTACGCGTGTGGATCGAGTCCATCTGGCTGCGCCGAATGCACGAGGCTCATCACCGCAGCCGTACATTGCCCGGCACGCAAGCAAACCCGCGAACGACGCGTTCGAGCGTCCAGAAGCCCGAGGCCGGATCTGGTTCTCTACCCGGTTGTTGTCGATCGGCACATCGCCGTCATCCCGGTACGCAAGGCATCAATGATCGGTCGTGCTTTTTTGCTGCCGGACGCCTCGCCGTTCCATACTGTTCAGCGATTTCACCTCACGCTCGGGCGTTAACCACCCCCGCGAAGGGGGCTCAAAGCACGATCATAGTAATTTACTATCGCAAAACAACAAATAATCAAGTTAACAAATAGAGATTAGGACGATAAAGTGTAGTCACTCATTCACCCATCAGGAGAACGACAGTTGGATAACAAGACCCTCACCACCGCGTCAGGCGCTCCCGTTCCCGACAACAACAACAGCGTTACCGCTGGTCCGCGCGGCCCCGTGCTGATGCAGGATTTCTGGTTGCTCGAAAAACTCGCCCACTTTGCCC
Source organism: Pseudomonadota bacterium (assembly GCA_023427945.1). Classification (GTDB taxonomy): domain Bacteria; phylum Pseudomonadota; class Gammaproteobacteria; order Burkholderiales; family Burkholderiaceae_B; genus Schauerella. The sequence continues at coordinate 7,537 of JAEYZR010000229.1, forward strand.
GCGAACGCATCCCCGAACGGGTCGTGCATGCGAAGGGTTCAGGCGCCTTCGGCACGTTCAAAGTCACCAACGACATCACCCAATACACCCGCGCCGACATCTTCTCCCAGGTCGGCAAGGAAACCCCCGTGTTCCTGCGCTTCTCCACCGTGGCCGGCGAACGCGGCGCAGCCGATGCCGAGCGCGACGTGCGCGGCTTTGCGGTGAAGTTCTACACCCGCGAGGGCAATTGGGACCTCGTCGGCAACAA
>JAEYZR010000258.1 GCA_023427945.1 Pseudomonadota bacterium
TTTTAAAACACACATATCCACAACACACCCGGCCACCCCGCCGAGTCTCTGGGTCGATCCGCGTGCGCCCTGCCAAGCGGCGCAGGGCACGATGGCATGTTCGTGTCGCACATCGGCCCGTTCGGAATGATTTTTGTGCCCTGCCTGCAAGGCCGCAGCCATACACCTGAGGAATGGCTGGAGCCTGAGCAGGCGGCTGTCGGCGTGGACGTGATGTACGACACGGTTCTGCGGCTTGACCGTACGCTTTAGTCTGGCTGCGAGCCCGCTGGCGCTGTGATCAGCATGGGATCCGGCTCAGGCCCAAGCGCCAGCGTGCTGAGCTCACAATGGCTCGGCCAGCTGATAGAGACAGTCCCCGCGTTGCGTCAAGGCAGGAACCCTCTTGCACAAGGCAAGCCCGGCGCCCGGCGAGGTCACCATCGTCGGCTCACGACCCGGGGTGTCGGGGTGGTGCAGGCGGGCGACGACTTCGCCCTCTTTCACGTGGTCGCCCAAGGCCACCAAAGGCTCGAAAATGCCTGCTTCGTACGCGTATACGTGGTGTCGCAGGGCCTCGATTTTCAGCAGCTTCATGTCAGTCGACGTTTCCGGTACGACCACATCGGCTGTCAACGCACCTGCATTTTGCAGAAAATTCAGCACGCCAAACCAGGCCTGGTTCAGCACGTCAGGCGAAACCATGCCAGCGCCGCCAAGCTCGGCGATGAAGGCGATGGCGCCCTGGCGCCTGGCTGCTGACGACGACGAGACGGGATTGGGCCGCTGCAGCAGGCAGGCGTGCGGAACCCTGAGGTGACTCATGAGGGTGCGCAGCGAATCGCGATCTTCGTCGTTGCCTGGATCTAGTGCGAGCAGGCAGCCGCCGTGATAGAGCAGGGAACTGCCGCCCGAATGCAAATCAAGCACATACTTGCAGCCGGGCATCAACACGTGCTCGATGTAGTCGGCGATCATCTGCGTAGGCGTGCCCGCCTCGTCTCCTGGGAAGAGTCGGTTGAGGTTGCCCTCATCGATCGGAGACGTCCGCGTGCCCGCCGCTGCGGCCGGAAAATTGGCCATCGGCAGCAGAATGAGCTGGCCCCGAACCTGATCCAGGCCGAGTTCTCGTATCAGGCGAGAAACAATGATCTGGCCTTCGTATTCATCGCCATGATTGCCGGCCATGACCAGAATTCTGGGGCCTTCGCCGTTGCGGATGGACGTGATCGGAATGGGGATCCAGCCATACGCCGAGCGGTGCACCGAATGAGGCAGGCGCAGATATCCGTGTTGTACGCCGTCGCGGGTCAAATCAATTTCGCTATATATGCTACTTGTCATCGTTCCATCTTTGATAAAGCTGAAATTTCATGAAGGGCCCATCAGGCCCTGTCGTGCGCGCCAGGCGAGCGCAGAGGCCTACTCTGCTGCGATGTTCCTGACCTTGATGATCTCGGCGTTGCGCGTGTTCTCTTCAGCGATTTTTGCAGCATATTGCGCGCCCTCTATCGGGCTGGGCAACAGGGACAGCTTGTCCAGTGCCTGCTTGAACTCGTCGCTGGCGACTGCGTTGCTGAACATGGCCGACACTTTGTCACGCTGCTCCTGAGGCATGCTGGCGGGCGCGAAAATCCCGAAGTCCGAGTTGTACTCAAGTTTCTCGTACCCCACTTCGGCCAGTGTTGGCACGTCAGGCCATACTTGCATACGCTTCGGTTCGAACACGGCAAGTGGGTGCAACGTGCCAACCTTCACATGCGGGATCACGGTAGGCGTGTTGACCACGAGCAATTCGGTCACCCCGCCCAATGCATCCTGGATGGCCGGGCTTTCGCCTTTGTAGGGCACGTGCGTCAGCGATACCTTGGCACGCAACTGCAGTTCTTCCATTGCCAGATGGGCCACGGAGCCGGGGCCTGGCGTACCGTAGCGGATCGCTTGCGGGTTCGCCTGCGCATATTCGAGCATGCCTTTGAAGTCCTTGAACGGCGCGCTCTTCGAGGCCAGCATCGCAATGGGACCGACAGCCACGCCGCGGATGGGCGTGAAGTCCTTGATGGGGTCGTAGCTGACCGGACGCAGATTCGGGCTGATGGTGAGAGCGCTGGTGGAAGCGAGCATCACGCGCCGATCATCGGCGCGGGCGCGCGCCACGGTCGCCGCGCCGATCGTGCCGCCAGCGCCACCCTGGTTTTCGATGACCAGCACGGTGCCACTTTGTTTACGAATGATCTCGCCGAGTTGCCGGGCGAGCGTATCGGCAGAGCCTCCGGCAGAGTAGGGCACCGTGAACGCAATCGTGTCTGCGCCGCGCGACTGCGCCATGACGTTGGCTGTCAGCAAAGTGGTGGCAGCGAGGAGAGGCGTGATGATTCTGACCAGTGGTCGCATAGGTGGGATCCCTTTTTCTGTTTCATGGAAAGTGGTTGATGGCTCAGGCACTGGACGCCGGGCTTTGGAGCGCGTTATTGGACGAGCCTATGGTCGGCCTGTCGATGTCGAGTGCATTGATGAATGTTAGCTCGTATATCACCAACCGATGGTCTTCGTGCTCTGCCGGGATCGATCCACGAGCAATTTTTTTTTGGGGAGCATGGGCTGGATGTCGCCTGGCCTTCGGGTACGGACGATAGGAGTGCGACGACGTGGTTAAAGGTCTATGATCCCGCAGGCTTTTACGCCGCGCAGACCGCCACCGGTATGGTATGCAACGTGGTCGAGTACCGCTTCGTCCGGTTGTCTGTCGCCGCCGTCAACAACGCAGCCTGCATCCATGCGCTACGGGTAGCCACACAAGCCTGGACAGCCGTTCATTACAACAACCATCAGTTCATTGAATAAGGAAATCATCATGTCGGATCCCAAGCAACCCAACTGGAAGCTGGAAACCATTGCCGTTCATGGCGGTTATCAGCCTGATCCCACCACACGCGCTGCTGCCGTGCCGATCTACCAGACGGTCGCGTTTGCGTTTGACGATACGCAGCATGGTGCCGACTTGTTCGATCTGAAGGTGCCGGGCAACAT
>JAEYZR010000150.1 GCA_023427945.1 Pseudomonadota bacterium
GATCAGATCAGGCCAGGATGTTCTCAAGGCCCTGGCATGCGGGGCGTCCTCCTGCCTGATCGGCAAGGCGTTTCTTTATGGATTGGGCGCGATGGGTGAAGCGGGCGTGTCCAAGACCCTGGACATCATCCGGCGCGAGCTGGACATCAGCCTGGCGTTGACCGGGTTGACCGACGTGAACCAGATCGATCAGAAAACGCTATGGCGGCCTGCCTCCTCACTGGCCGAACCAGGAATGATCCGGCACCGGCCCTGACGCAGTTTTCTGTACCGATCTGAACGAGAGAAATCCGGCTCGGCAACTTAGTGCCGGATTTCGCTCAGGAACTTCTGTGCACGCGGGCTCTGCGGATTGTTGAAGAACGCTTCAGGCGTGCCGGTCTCCACGATCTTGCCCGCATCCATGAACCACACGGTGTCGGCGACTTCGCGTGCGAAGCCCATTTCGTGCGTGACGCAAACCATGGTCATGCCTTCGCGCGCCAGCGCCTTCATGACCTGCAGAACCTCGCCCACCATCTCCGGATCCAGTGCGCTGGTCGGCTCGTCAAACAGCATGACCGGTGGTTTCATCGCCAGGGCCCGCGCGATGGCCACGCGCTGCTGCTGTCCGCCCGACAACTGCGCGGGATAGGCCTGCGCCTTGTGGGCCAGGCCGACTTTTTCCAGCAGCGCCATCGCCTGCTCCTGGGCGTCAGCCTTGCTCGCCCGCTTGAGCATGACCGGTGCCAAGGTCACATTCTCGATGGCGCTCAGATGCGGAAACAGGTTGAACTGCTGGAACACAAAGCCGATGTGGCTACGTTGCTCGTCCACGTTGGCACCCTTGCGGGTGATGTCATCGCCGTTGACTTCGATGCGGCCACTTTGAATCGGCTCGAGCCGGTTGATCGTGCGGATCAGCGTCGACTTGCCCGACCCGGACGGGCCACAGACCACCAGCACTTCCCCGCGTTTGACCGTGGCGTTGATATCGGTCAGCGCCTGATAGTCGCCATACCATTTATTGACGTCGTGGAAAGTGATCATGCGGGTTGCGCCTGTACAGGTTGAGCGAGGCGGCGACGCGCCACGCGAAGTTCGACCAGACGTGCCATGCCGGTCAGGATGAAGTTCAAGGTGAAGTACGTCATCGCAAGCAGTGTGAAGACTTCGAACGGACGTACCAGCAAGACGTTGTTGAGCTGGTTGGCAGCATAGGTCAGTTCCTGAACGCTGATCACGTAGGCCAGGGACGTTTCTTTCACGGTCGAAACGAACTGACTCATCATGCTGGGCAGCATGTTGTAGAGCGCCTGCGGCAGGATGATGCGCCGCATCGTCTGGCCGTGCGACAGCCCCAGGGCACGCCCTGCTTCCATCTGGCCCTGCGGCAGTGCCTGGATGCCGGCGCGGATGATTTCCGCGAGGTACGCGCTTTCATAGCACACCAGCGCGACCACCATGGTCGTGAACCCGGCGACGGGCCGGCCAATGACCAGCGGAACAAAAAAGTACGCCCAGAAGATGAACATCAGCAGCGGCAGGCCGCGCACCATGTACACCAGCGTCGTGGCAGGATACCGGAAGATGCGACGCGAACTCAGGCGCCCCAACGCCAGCAGCAGACCAAACGGCAAGGCCAGCGTCAGACTCAACGCGGCCAGTGCAAGTGTGGCGACCAGCCCGCCCATCGGGCCGTTGGGATATTGGCCGATCAGCAGGAGCAGCCAGTTGTCAGACAGAATTTCCCACATATCAGCGTGCTCCCGCCAGTCGGCTGCGGCGCGCCAGTACATCACCGCCCCACATGATCAGCAGAGACAGCACGAGGTACATCACTGTCACGACAGCATAGGCCTCAAAGACCTTGAAGCTCACGTTCTCGATTTCGCGTGCCGCCTTGGTCAACTCGGCCACGCCGATGGCCATCGCCAGGCTGGTGTTCTTGAACATCAGCAGCGTCTGGTTGACCAGCGTCGGAATGGCGATCCGGAACGCCTGCGGCATCATGACTTTGCGCATGGTCTGCAAGTAAGACAGGCCCAGCGCACGAGACGCTTCGAACTGGCCGCTTGGAACAGCACGCAACGCGCTGCGCAGATCCTCGGCGATATAGGCCGCCATCACCAGCGCAATAGCGATCATTGCCATCAGGAACTCACCCCCGACCGCATTGATCTGGTCGACCAGCGCCGCAGGAAGCATCGCCGGTATCCCGAAATACCAGAACAGGATGTGCACCAGCATGGGCACATTGCGATGAAACGCCACGTAGGCGGAGATCAGAAAATTGAGGGCCGCCACATCGGCCAGCCGAATGACGGCCAACGTGGTGCCCAAGGCGAACGCTCCGATCCAGGCCAATCCGGTCAGCGCCAGGGTCGTATAAAGACCCTGGATCAGCCATTCCAGATAGGGAGCCTGAAGCACAACGCCGAAGTCAAAAACGTATTGCATTGGCTTTACGCCCTATAAGTAATGCGTCTCAGCCCTTGATGGCTTCGATCTTGAAGTCGCGCTTCATCTTGTACGGCGACTGGTCGCCCAGCCACTTGTTGAAGATCTGATCGATCTCGCCGCTGGCCTGCAGGCCCTCGAGCACGCTGTTGACCTGATCCAGCAAGGCTTTCTCGCCCTTGCGCACGCCCACGCCCCACGGCTCGACGAACAGCGCCGGCTCGAGGATCTTGACCGGCACGGGTGTGGATTCGGACTGGGTGCGGAACTTGGCCAGCATCAGCTCGGAGGCGACAAAACCGTCGACCTTGCGCTGCTGCAGCGCCATGAACGCGCTCGAGGGATCCTTGAACGAAACAGCAGTCACGTTCGGGATGTGGGTGCGTGCACCCTGTTCGGACGACGAACCCGATACAGCGCTCACACGCTTGCCGCTCAGATCGGCCGGCGATTTCAGATTGGCATCGGCGTCACGCGACAGCACCTTCTGGGGGCTGACGAAGTGCTGGTACGAGTAGTCGATCTGCTCGGCGCGGGCCGGCGACCAGCCCAGGTTGGCTGCCACCACATCGACCCGGCCGGCGGCCAGTTCAGGGATGCGTGCTTCGACAGCGATAAGCTTCAGCTCCAGGGGCAAGCCCAGGCTGTCGGCGATCTTCTTGCACAGATCGACCTCGTAGCCGACGACGGCACGAGTCTTCTGATCCTGGAAGCTGAACGGTTCAGCCGTGCCGAGCGTGCCGCAAATGAATTTTCCGCGCGCCTTGATATCCTGCAACTGGTCTGCTTGTGCGGCTCCGGGCATGGCGCAAGCCAGTGCGATCAGAGCAGCAGGAGCGGTAAACAATGCTTTCATGATTTCCCCTCGTTGAAAAGACACTAATGAAGATACTGGGACTCAGCGCAACGCAGCGCAGGCCTGGACAATGCGATCGCAACCCTTCTCGATCTGTTCCATCGAAGTGGCGAAGCTCAGGCGAAGATACGGCGACAGGCCATAGGCAGCACCATCGAGCACTGCCACACCTGCATCGAGCAGGTACATGACGACATCCAGGTCGCTCGCCAGGGTCTTGCCTTGGGGCGTCTGCCGGCCGATCAATCCGGCCACCGACGGATATACATAGAATGCGCCGTCCGGCGTGGCACAGCGCACACCCGGAATCGCATCCAGCATGCTGACGACGCGGTCGCGCCGTGCACGATAGATATCACGCGCCTCGCTCACGCCTTTCTGGTCGCCATCCAGTGCCACCACCGCAGCGGCCTGGCTCACCGCACTGACGCAACTGGTGTTTTGCGAAATCAAGGTCGTCATGGCACGCACCAGCGTGCGCGGCCCGCCTGCGTAACCGACGCGCCAGCCTGTCATGGCATAGGCCTTGGAGACGCCGTTGATCGTCAATACGCGATCGGCCAGTTCGGGCGCAACCTTGGCCAGGCTGGCCATCGGCGTCTCGCCATAGCACAGATGTTCATAGATCTCGTCGGTCAAGACAGCGACCTGAGGATTGCGCATCAGAACCTCGGCCAGGGCGCGCAACTCGTCAGCGGAGTAGACCGCGCCGGTCGGATTCGAAGGCGAGTTCAGCACCAGCCACTTGGTGCGCGGCGTGATCGCGGCCTCCAGGGTCTGGGGCGTGAGCTTGAAGCCCTGGGCCTCCTCGCACACCACCAGCACGGGCTTGCCTTCATTGGCCAGCACCATGTCGGGATACGACACCCAGAAAGGCGCCGGCACGATCACCTCGTCGCCAGCCTCGACGGTGGCCGCGAATGCCGTGAAGATCAGCTGCTTGGCACCCACGCCGACAACGAGTTGGTCCAGTCCAAACGACAGTCCATTCTCGCGCTCGAACTTGCGCTGGATGGCTTGGAGCAGAGCCCGCGTGCCGGCTGCTGCGGTATAGCGTGTGTGGCCGGCACGAATCGCCTGGATCGCACCGTCCACGATATAAGCGGGCGTGTCGAAGTCAGGTTCGCCGACGGTGAAGTCCACGATATCGCGTCCCTCGGCACGCAACTGGTCGACTCGCGTCTTCGCCGCCATGCTGGGCGAAGGCTTGATGGCCAGCGCACGCGCGGCCAGGAAAGATTGATCGATACTCATGCCATCCCCTTCGCGGCAAATGCAGCCTGCATCCAGCTTTGTTCCCGTTTACCCGTGGCGATTTCCGCCATGATGCGTTCTTCCTTCTCGGCGTGCGCCTGCGCCGCTGCGATCAAGGCCGATGCATGTTCGGGCGCGAACGACACCAGCCCATCCTCATCGCCGACGATCCAGTCGCCGGGTTGAATCACTTGCCCGCCGATAGACACGGGGACGTTGACTTCGCCCGGGCCATCCTTGAATGGACCACGGTGCGTGACGCCACGCGCATAGCAAGGGAAGTCGTCCTGCGCAAAGGCACCCACATCACGAATCGCACCGTCCACCACCACGCCCGCGCAGCCGTGCAGTTGCAGATAACGCTTCATGATCTCGCCCAGCACGGCGTTGTTGAGCGCGCCGCCTGCATCGATGACCAGAACGTGCCCGGGCTGCAACTGCATCATGGCCTGATAGATAAACAGGTTGTCGCCCGGCCGGGTGCGCACGGTCAGGGCGGTGCCAACCAGCTTGCCGCCCTTGTGGTAGGGCGCAAGGCCGACGATGCCAACCTGTCGACCCATGTTGTCGCTCAAATGCGGGGTGACGATGTGCTGCAGGGCTTCGCGCACGGCGGCATCACCAATGGCAGGTGCCGCCAGTACCCGCTTGCCGGGAACAGATGTGTTCATGTGTGAAATCGGGCAAAAAGTGTAAGAAGGCGTTCATCATCAGCGCAATAGAACTTTAAAAAAAGTGATTTATACTCCGCCCTCTATATTCCCTTAAGGAATTAAAGGGATTACCCGAATATGTTCACATTCAAACAGATCGAGGCCCTGTATTGGACCGTGCGCCTTGGAACGCTCCATGCTGCGGCGCGCAAACTCAACACCTCGCAATCAGCGATCACCAAGCGGATCCAGGACATAGAGGCCGGGTTCGATCTGGCCTTGTTCGACCGCAGCGGGCACAAGGCCGTGCTGACCTCGCGCGGCCACCAGATCTATGGCATGGCGCAGGAACTGCTTGCGCAACGCGACAACATGCTGACGCAGATGCAAGGCCTGCACATCCAGACAGGCACCGTCCGCCTGGGCATTACTGAAATCACCGCCATGACCTGGCTGCCCGCGTTCATTCGGGAAATGCGGGTGCTGTATCCGCGAGTGACGCTGGAACCCAGCATCGACATGGGCGCAGATCTTCTGCATCGTCTGGCGGCAGGCAGTATCGACATGGCGATCGTCCACGAAGAGCTCATCACACCCGACCTGGAATCGCTACGACTGCGCCCGCTGCATTTCGTATGGACCGCTGCAGCCGATCAGTTTGATGAGGGACGTATTTATGCTCCGGCCGATATTGCCGCCATGCCACTGCTGAGGCAGTCCCGTGAATCCGGACTCAACCGGATTTATGACCTGTGGCTCAATCCCCATGTCTCGACCAACAACAACTTCACGATCAACAGCCTGATTGCCATGGCCGGGCTGACTGCAGCCGGCTTCGGCGTGTCCTGCCTGCCACGAGAGTATTTTCGGGAATGGATCCGCACACGCCGGTTGTGCGTATTGCGCACGACCGTTACCGCGCCACAATCGGTGTATCGTGCGGCGTATCGTCGGGATGCCGACGCATCGTTCTACCGCGAACTGGCACAGCTGGCGCAGCGCTGCTGCGATTTCTCCGATCAGATGACTTGAGAAGTGTCGGGGCTAGTCGTGCGCTCGTACACTTTTGGCGGCGCGGTGCAAGAGTATGGCAACCAGCGTCACCACGAATACAGGAACCAACATATCCAGTTGCGCGTCCGTCGACCAGTTCCATACGTCGAATGCCTCCCAGGGCATCAGGTGCGAGGGATCTCCGATCTTGTACTCGCGTTGCGCATGCTCGCGGCTGATGAAAAAACCGGCTGCAAATGCCGCCCCAACCGTTGCGCCCGTTGCGATGGCAAATCGCCAGAATGCCAACACAAATACACCTTGGATGAGCAAGGCGTAAACAGCATGTTCCAGGTGAGTGATGTTCATTGCGACTTCCCAGGTTGATCGGACTTCATCCTGCAGCTCAAAGTCCTGCATAGACCGCTCGCATCAGTGTCGCACCTCGATGACCACCCTGGTCTCCGCGGCCACGTCCAAAAGATGATTGAACATCTGACAGTTACGCTGATCCAGGTTTGCATCCCATTCATCCAGGAGGATATGCGTGACACCCGATAACGCTTCAATCTCCTTCAGATGGCTGATCATACGTTGACCGGTCGACATGCCCTCCAGGTCCGATTGCCAGACTAATCCCTCAGTGTGGGCAGGCAGGTAGAACGCAGAATCGCCAACTCGAAACTTCAGTGATCGCAAGAACGTACTCTTCCCTGCGCCGTTGGGTCCACGGATAGTGAATCGACCTTGGGCGCGACTTGCGAGGAATGTGAGTGCCTCATCGCGCGCATGCTGGATTTCGTCGTTGATGGATATCGGCATGGCTAGTGCCATGCGTTTCGCGCCAACCTCACGAAGGGAATCAGGCGCGGGCCAGCCACCGAAGAGCATGCGCGTCCGCGCAAGCACGGCTCTCAATCCTAGCGCCTGACTGACCAATGCAGTAACCCCGCTCAATACATGAAATATTCTTGTGAGGTTTGCTATGAGCGCGGCAGCGACGACAGGCTGCAGCGTCGCGTCATTCAACGTTGCAAGAAGGAGATAGATACTTGGACTTAACGTCAGAAGTGCAAGCAAAATATCCCCTGCGGCCGTGACTGTCGTCAAGCGGATGCAGGTCCCATAAAACGTCTTTGCGAACTCACGATTTCTAGCTTGCCATTGCGCATGATTGTGCAGATTTCCGATAGTGATGTTGTCCCAAGCATGCGTCAGATGGGAAGAAAAGCGGATGTGAGCGGCCTCCTGCATACCGGCAAGACGATCAATGGGCTTTCTAAGAAAGAAGAGCGCGGCTGTACATGCTGCCGCGCTGATCGCATAGCCAATCGCCAGATCGCCGGGCAAAAGGCTGGCTAGAACAATGACATTCAAGAGACTACTGGCAAAAAAATCTGTGAACGTTTGCACAAACCGAAGCAAGTCGTCGATGAGCACGAGCGATTGCTTGCCGATGAGCGTTTGTACAAAACTTCGTTGAGCCTGGGTTACTTCTTTTCCGCGCCAGCCCACCATGACTGATAGCGCGCTTTTCACATACGCAGCGTGAGCGCCATTAATCCAACGCACGAGCGCAATATGCCCCAGGCAGCCAGGAATGTAAGGTAGCAGCATTGCACCGCAATACAGATAAAGCCAGGGCGCGAGCGCTAACCCTGACTGAAAACGTTCCATCAGCCTTGTCAAAAAATAAGTCGCCGATGCCACCAACGATTGCTGCATGACGATGCAGATAAGCGTCAGGTACGCATGCCGGTTGATGAACATCGCAATGTCGAGGCGCATAAGCGTTCAATCGGACGAGTCATCCAAGAACCTTGCGCAATTTTCTGAGCAAAATTCAAAAAGCTCTCTTCCACGTGCAGTGAGCACAGCAGGCTTTCGCGACAATAGAATCCGCATACTTTGAAGCGAATTTTCTAATTGCTCTATTAGTAATGGAGTAGGCGGGTGGACTCTATGCGTTATTTTCGTACTACCGATACGCTCTCGATATAAAAGGATTTCGGTGGCGACGATGATGCTGTGTAGAACCTTGTCAACGGGACGTAGAACTTTCAATATGGAGGAAGTTGCGTAATTTTCTTTTTTTGTTATCAGTTCGTAGTCGTAGTGACTCTTAACCAATTCGTCTAAAAATACGAGGTTATGAACCAATTCATGAACCAGTATCTCAGCCACTTCCCAAGATTGGTAACGCTCGATGTCAGCAATCCAAACGCAGCCAGGCGCGCTCGATGTTGATCCTGCTCGTGCTCGCTCCGAAGGTGCAACGATGAAGTCGGAGATCACCAGATTAAATAGATCATAATGATCTGGAGATTTGTCTTTGAGGTACACCAGCCCACACATCAGTTTTTCATGGATGATGGAAGGAGCGAAAGAGTTGCCGCTGGAGATCACCGAACCCTGGCCAAGATCATCAAGGATTTCATAGCCTTCGAACCGCTTTTTCAGTTTTTTCAAACGCTCTGGGGATGAACAGAACGCAGGCTGGCAGGAGGACTCGTCGCACTCCATCAAAGCATATAAATTCAAGAATTTTCTGTATTCGTGCGATAGATCCTCCCAAGTCAGGATCGCGTTTTTTTCATTTTTAGAGCTAGCGAGCACTATGGATAGAACGTTCCGTAGAATGCTAGCTTTGCCGGTAAGAATCACCATGATGGATCTCGCCGAGAATGGGCGCAGGATCACGTCCCGCGCCCTCTGTTTACATGTCTTCGAACGCGATCATTCGCAGTGGTGGTCTTGGACCGGAGAATGAAGTTGAATCATGCGCCGACTGGTATTCTCGAAACTGCTGCAGAGATTCTGCGGCAGCACTGATCTCTTCGGGTGTAGGCATACACTCGGTAAGCGCCAAACTATTGACTGGTGACATAAGCTCATCTCCAAAGAAAATTGCCGACTTGGCACCACAACCTTAATGACCCTTGCCTCGGTCTGGAGCCTCTGGAAGCACAGATGCACCGCCCCTACTCTGGGCACCAGGGTTAACGCCAGTCAGTTTTACGTAGTCCGGATGTATCCAGCAGCGACGATGGAGAGTGAGTCAGGCGTCATGAGAACACGACTCTAGATATCGCACACCATTGCCCCATTTCTTGCGCGGTAAGATTCAGGGGCATTCATTTCCAGGAGACCGCCGTGCAGGTTGATCGCTTCCCGTCTTGGAGCCGGCCAGCGGTGATGCGGCGTTCGCTCGGTACGCTCGTTGTTCTGGGATGGATCGCCGGTGTTTCACATGCCGCTCAACCTGAGAGCGCGAAACCGCAGGTGCCGTCCGGCGCGCAATTCGTGACCATTCCCGGCGATAAGGATGGCGGACCACCCTTGCCTGCTTTCTGGTTTGCCGCATCGTCGCAGGCAGGTGCCGATGTGGGCGCTGGCCCGGGCAAGGCAACAGCGGCACGCCCGGCTGTCGTGCTGCTTCATGGCTGCTCCGGCGCGTTCTATCGCTCGGGCCGGCTCAACGCCAGGTTTCTTACGATGGCCAACCGCCTGGTGGCACAAGGCTATGGGGTGCTCGTCCCCGACAGTTTTTCCCCGCGCGGTCATCAGTCGATTTGCAATATCCCGTTGAAGGAACGGCCTATCGGCATGACCGAGCGCGTGCGCGATGCCTATCTGGCACTGGACTATCTGGCCAGGCGAAAAGATGTGCAGGCGTCAAACATAGGCATGATCGGTTTCTCTCATGGTGCCATGACTGTGCTGAACAGCAATGACAGCAAATTCCCCGATGTCGATCCTGGCGCATTGACCTCGGCGCGATACAACGGCGCCGTCGCGTTCTATCCTGGTTGCGTGGATGTCGTGCGCCGCAAGCCTGCGTTCAGCGCACGCACGCCTCTGCTCATCCTGATCGGCGAAAAGGATGACTGGACGTTCCCGGAACATTGCCAGCGACTGGCCAACCGCGCCGCCCAGGCCGGCCAGCCGGTGTCGATCGTCACCTATCCCAGTGCTTATCACGCCTTCGACATGGCTGAGCCCGCACGGCTGCGCACCGACGTCAAGCGCGCACGCAATCCGGATGGCGTGCATGTCGGTGGAGATCCCGTCGCACGCGATGACGCGTACCGGCGGGTCGATGCGTTTTTCAGGGAGCGCTTTGGCGCGAAACCGTAGCGCCCGGGCCAATCATGATCGATCTACGGGCCGTCACCTTTGATGCCCGCTTGCTCGATGATCTGGCGCCAGCGCGTTTCCTCAAGCCTGACGTACTCACCCAGTTCGGCCGGGGTACCCACATTCGGCACCACCCCCTCGATTTCGAGCGCCGCGTTGAAATCCGGTTTCGTGGCCACTTTGCGGATAGCGGCGTTCAAGGTATCGATCATCGCAGGCGGCGTACCCTTGGCGACGAACACGCCATACCAGCTATCCACGAAATAGCCAGGCTCGCCCGACTCCGCGACCGTGGGTACCTCCGTGTAGGCAGGTGAACGCTCTTTCGAGGTGACCGCCAATGCGCGCAGCTGACCATTGTTGATGTGCGAACTCACACTGGCGGACGTCGAAAAGATCATATCGATCTGCCCACCCATCAGATCATTCAATGCCGGGCCCGAGCCACGGTATGGCACGTGCAGGATGTCCACCTTGCCCAGGCTTTTGAACAGCTCGCCCGCCAGATGGGCAGACGTGCCGTTGCCGTAGGAGCCGAAAGTGAGCTTGCCAGGATGCTTGCGTGCATATTCAAGGATGTCCTGAACGCTCTTGAAGTTCGATTTTGGCGACACCACCAGGACGTTGGGCGACTTTCCGATCATGGCCACAGGTGCGAAGTCGGTAGTCGTGTCGTAAGGCAGTTTTTTGTGGATGGCCGGATTGACGGCATGTGCGATGGTGGCCATCAGCAGCGTGTAACCATCAGCAGGGCTTTTGGCCACATGCTCCGAACCGATGATCGTGCTGCCACCGGCCCGATTCTCCACCACGACGCTCTGGCCCAACTCCTGGGTCAGGTTTTTCGCCAGTTGCCGCGACACCATATCGGTCCCCCCACCGGGCGTGAAGGGAACGACGATGCGCAACGGACGCTCTGGATATGCCGCCTGAGCGTAAATCGGCATGACACTGCACAACGCCATGAATGTCATGGCGACACACTTCGAACGATATCGGGCAGAACGGTGATTGATCATGATTTGTCTCCTGGACCTCAGTCATCTTTGCGACATATGGAAAAAATGAACGCAGCCCAACGCCGGCTGCAGGGTTGCTGCATTCGCGTCAGCCTGACGCCTGGGATTGGAGAATGACGACGCCATCGGCCGCGCTCACCCCCTGCCCCCACGCCTTGACGAAAAGCGGGTTGATCTCTGCCTCGACCAGTCGATCACCCAGTGTCGTGACCATCCCGGCAAACGCCAGCACGGCGTCGATCAGCGCCGCGACGTCAGCGGCCGGACGGCCCCGGTAGCCGTTCAGCAAAGGCCAGGTCTTGAGCTGCTTGAGACCCGCCTCGACCTGGGCCGCGCTCAATGCCGTGCCGTCTTCGGGCAGCAGCAAGACAGTCGTGTCATGAATGAGTTCTGCCAGCACCCCACCCATGCCGATCAGAATGGCGGCTCCCAGGGAATCGCGGTGCAGCCCGACGATGACTTCTTCAGCGTCGTGAACCATCTCCTGAAGCAGGAAACCCTCGGGGTTGATTCCGCTGCGTCGAGCCACTTCGCCAGACATGTCGCTTATCCGTGCCGCGATGCCGGCCACTGGCACATTGACGGCTACCCCACCCACGTCGCTCTTGTGCGTGATGTCTCGCGAGAGGATCTTGAGCACCACACGAGGACCCAGAGACCGGGCAGCCGCCTCTGCGTCCTGCGCGTTGCGCACCACCACTTCGGCCACGCCGGGAATGCCGAACTGGGCGAACAGGTTTTTTGCCTGCGCTTCATCGAGAGAGCCGGTCATCTCCGGATCCCACGTCACGGGGCGGCGCCGATCCACGCTCTGGCCCGCTGCTGTCGGCTGGAATGTGGACTTGGCCCGCATTGCCGAGAACGCGGCGCCTATGCTCTCGGGCGACGTGAAGGCGGCAATGCCATATTGACTCAGCAGCGCCGCAGCCTGCGGTGCATGCGGACTGATGTAGGCCAACAGAGGTTTGTCGCTTAGCGAGAGCGAATCCCTGAGCGCCTCGGCCATCAACGCAGGCTGTGCGACCGCTGACGAGCCCACGACGACGACCAGTGCATCGTAGCCATCGCTTTGTAGTGCGATGCGAATCGCGCTGCGCAGCAATCCCGGTTGCAGACCCGCCAACGTCACGTCGATGGGATTGCGATCCAGTGCCGCATGATCTCCTTGCTGCAGGGCCAGCAATGCGGCACTCGTTCTGGTGTCCGGCCCTGGCAGCTCGAAACCCTCCAAGCCGAGGCTATCGGCCACCAGCGTGCCGGCCCCTCCCGTGGAGGTGAGCACGGCAATGCGATTGCCCTGGAGTCGGCGTCCGGCTGACAAGGCTAGCGGCACGTCGAGCAGATCCGAGAATGATCGCGCGCGATGAATGCCGACCTCGGCGAAAAGCGCGTCATACGAGGCGTCCGCACCGGCCATCGCGCCTGTGTGCGAGGCCGCCGCTTGCGCACCGGATGCCGAGCGCCCGACCTTGTAGGCCACGATCGGCTTGCCCAGCGCAGCGGCCTTGCGGGCAGCGGCCCGGAAGGCGGCAGGACGACGGATGCTTTCCACATAGAGGGCGATCACCCGGGTAGCAGGGTCGTCGGCCAGAACATCCACGAAGTCGGCGAGATCGAGGTCGACCTCGTTGCTGGTGGAAATCAGTTTAGAAAAACCGATGCCACGTGCCGAAGCCCGCGACAGCAGTGCTCCCAGGATCCCGCCGCTTTGCGAGATCAAGCCAATGCAGCCGTCGCACAGCTCATCAGAGGCCAGTGCGCCACTGGCCGACAATGTAATGCGGTCGGTCAAATTGACCAGGCCGATCGTATTCGGGCCGAGGATGCGCATGGCGCCGGCGGCCTGCAACAGCTCGGCCTGGCGTTGCGCCCCATCGCTGCCCGTTTCGGAATAGCCACTGGCCACCACGATCGCAGCGCCCGTCCCGATTGCCGCCAACTCCCGGATGGCCTGCTGGGTTCGGCTGGCGCCCAGCAGCACGATAGCCACATCGGGTGCTTCGGGCAGCGAGGCGATGTTTGCGTAGCACACCAGACCATTGATCTCACCGGCCTTGGGGTTGACCGGAAATACTTTGCCGTCAAAGCCATGCTTGAGCAGGTAATGCACGGGCTTGCCCGACGTTTTCTCCGGGTCTGCCGAGGCGCCGATCACGGCGATGCTGCGCGGGCGCAGCAATTTATGAAGCGCGTTCATCCCCGGGCCTCTTTCGCCCTGGCGACCTTGTCCAGGAACGCCGCGACTGACTCGCGATGCGGCGTGCTGGTATAGCAGATACCCTGGGCCTGACTTCCCATGGCAAATACCTGCTGGGCACTCAATTCGGAAGACTGATCGAGTATCGACTTGCTCAGGGCAAGCGCGGTGGGCGAGCCGTGTGAGAGTTCGCGCGCCCAGGCCTGCGCGTCGGCCACCACTGACGCCGTGGGCACAAGGCGGTCGGCAATGCCGAGTCGCAGCGCTTCTTCGGCATCGACACGGCGCCCGGAATAGATCAGCTCTTTTGCGCGCGGCAGGCCCACACGTCTAGGCAGGAAGTACATGCCTCCCCCGTCCGGAATCAGACCGCGAGAGATATAACTCCAGGTGAATGCAGCGTCGGTGGCCGCCACCACGAAATCGCAGCTCAGTGCCGTATCGGCACCCAGCCCGGTGGCCGCCCCATTGACTGCGGCAATGGTCGGCTTGGGCATGCCGTGAAGCAAGCCGACAGCATGGTGCACGCGTTGCTGGCGCGACCATCCGTTGAAAGCGACCTCGCCTGGATCGGCCTCCATTCTTCGCTTCATGCCGGCAATATCGCCCCCGGCGCAGAACCCGACACCGGCCCCGGTAAGCACCAGTGCCTTGGCCTGACGATCCTGGGCAACCGCTTCCAGCGCATGGATGAACTCGCCTCGCATCTGATCGCTGATCGCATTGCGTTTGTCGGGCCGATTCAGCGTCAACGTTGCGACACCGTCCGCCGTCTCCAGTTTGATAAATTCGTAGTGGGTCATGATCGCCTCTTTCGTTTGCATCACCTCGGACGACATATCCGGGCCTGCTTTCCGGTCAACACAACCATCACGTTAGGCGCTAAGGTAGAGCAACGCATCCGCGCAATTCCACTTAATGGAATTAGAAAAGGCTTGTATGGCTACCGCCAACGATCAGAAAGCACCCCCGCGTTTTGCTGGAACCAGTCAGAATCGCTCATTGGCCAGAGGCCTGGAGTTGCTGCGGGCGTTCAAGCCAGGCGCGGATCTTCTGGGAAACAGTGAACTGAGCGAGCGGACAGGCATCGCGAAAGCGACGGTCAGCAGGCTGACCCAGACACTCGTGACCAGCGGTTTTCTCGAATACGACCAGGAGGCACGCGCCTACCGGCTGGCAGCGCCGGTGCTCAGCCTGGGACACGCGATGCAATCGGCATCCCGCATATTGCAGATCGCAAAACCATTGATGCGCCACGCCTCGATCAATGCCCGCGTCAACGTCGGGCTGGCCTGCGCGGATCGCACCGAGATGATCTACCTGGAGTCGATCCGATACAACCGGAAAGCCTCACTGAGAACCATCGCAGCAGGCCAGCGCGTTCCCATAGAACTGACATCATTGGGACGAGCCTACCTGGCCACGTTGCCCGACGATGTGCGAGCCCGGCTCCTGGCGGGCATCCGCCCGAGCTATAGAGCAAGCACATGGAAAACGATCGCCGCACAAATCGAATCCGCGCACCAGAGCGTCACCGAAAATGACTTCTGCCTGGCATCCTGGCAGCCGAACGTCGTCGCGTTTGCATCACCTTTGCGCCTGCCGGGCAGTGCCGACCTGGTGCTGAACATGAGCACGCAAAGCGATCTCGAAGCAGCTCTGCTCGATTCCGTGCTACCCCGAAAACTGCGCGATCTGAAACGCCTGATCGTAGCGACGTTCGAACAACTCCCTTACGCGCGGTGAACGCCCGGCGGCCGAAAGAACGACCCGACACCATGACCGTCAGCCTTCCGAAAGCTCCCCCCGATTCGCCAACCCGGACATAGGAATCGAAAAAATCTCGCGACTGAGTTCCAATACCGGTTCGATATACCAGGAGGTATCGCCAAGCCGGTGAATCAGGATGATCGGCGACGTGGCCCGCTCTTCCCGCACGTCGCGATAGACCACATCGTTACGGATACGTGCTGACGAGGGAATCAGGCACACGCCGCCCTCGGCCGCGACCAGGCCAAGTGCCGTCTGCAGTTCGCGCACTTCGATAACTTCCTTGGGCCGGATGGAGCCATCCCGCAACAGGCTGATCACGTAGTCGGCAAAGCTTGGCCGGGGTTCCTGGGGGTAGGTGATCAGACTCTGGTTGCCCAGCTCAGCCAGGCTCACGGCGTTCTCCGACGCTGCCAGCGGATGACTGGGCGCCACAGCCAGAGCGAGCTTTTCCTCCCCCAACACAATACGTTCCACGGACTCGTCGGCGCTGCGGATGCGACCCACGCCGATGTCTATCCGACCGGCCTGCAACGCGCCGACCTGTTGCAAGGAGGTCGTCAATTCCATCATGTGCAAGTCGATGTCCGGGATGCGCTGGCGCAATTTTCGGATCAGCGCTGGCAACCCGCCATACAACACCGAAGGTACAAAACCGATGACCAGCTTGCGGCGTTGATTGGTGTGGCTCTGGGCCGCAGCCGACTTCATTTGTTCGATCCGCGCCAGGACCTGAAGTGCTTGCTCATAGAAAACGCGTCCCGCCTCGGTCAGACGCACCGGCCTGCTGTTTCGCAGCAGCAACGTCACACCCAATTCGGCCTCCAGCATTTGCATCTGCCGACTAAGCGGTGGTTGGGCGATATGCAGTTGTTTGGATGCAAGGGTGAAGTTACGGCACTCGGCTATCGCGACGAAATACCGTAGTTGGCGCAATTCCATACTGATTCCTCGGGTAGACAACATGGCCCCGTTTTCTGCGCTATCGAAGTCGCCTTCATCACCTGGGACCGGCCGCCTCGACATGCGGGTAAACGATAGCCTATTCATTTCAACGAACTATAACCTGTTGATATCTTTGATCTGATCCACCAATCATACCTTATAGGTATCGTAAAACAGCGCAATAGCATTGGAGACAAAAACACCTTTGCGGTTAAATCCGGTGGCATCGCATCGTCGCTCGTCGACGCTGGCGAGCACACAGATCTGAAATTTGAGATTTCGACTCACAGGAAACTAAAAATGAGCAGTCGATTTAAAGGAAAAGTGGCAATCGTCACCGGCAGCGCCCAAGGAATTGGCGCCGTTCTGGCCGAGAAGTTTGCACAGGAAGGAGGCACGGTCGTACTCGCGGATCGCTCGCCGCTGGTACAGGAAATCGCTGAAAAAATTGAAACTTCCGGCGGTAAGGCACTGGCAGTCGAGGTGGATCTCGAGACCTACAGTGGCGCCGAACAGATGACACGCCGGGCCATCGAGGCCTATGGCCAGATCGACGTGTTGTTCAACAATGTGGGCGGAACGATATGGACACGGCCGTTCGAGAAGTATGAGCCCTCGCACATCGAGGATGAAGTCAGACGATCGCTGTTCCCGACCTTGTGGTGCAGCCGCGCTGTCCTGCCCTTCATGGTTGAACGCGCGAAAGGCGTGATCGTCAACGTGTCCTCCATCGCCACCAGAAGCATTTACCGCGTTCCCTATGCTGCGGCAAAAGGCGGGGTCAACGCATTGACGGCCTCGCTTGCCATGGAGGTTGCGTCGAAGGGCGTGCGCGTGGTGGCCGTCGCGGTAGGTGGCACAGAGGCGCCGGCAAGGCGCGTGCCGCGCAACCCCCTTGGGAACCCTTCCGACCTGCCGGATCAGGACAAGGCCTGGTATCAGGAAATCATCGACCAGACCAAGGAAAGCACCTACCTGGGCAGGTACGGAACGATCGATGAAATGGTTGCACCTCTGCTGTTTTTTGCGTCGGACGAGGCCTCTTACATCACCGGATCAGTACTGCCTGCAGGAGGGGGAGATCAGGGCTGATGTGCCGCTGATCCCTGCTCTTACTAAAAATTTTATTGGGGAGACACCATGAACGATTACACAACATTCGACCGGCTCTTGCTGAAAATAGGAAAGATTCCCGGGGCCCTCATGATCGTGCCGCTTTTTTTGGGGGTAGTGGTCAACACGGTCGCCCCGGAAGCGCTGATGATAGGCAGCTTTACCACGGCACTGTTCAAGAGTGGACTTGCGGTCTTGATCGGGCTGTTTTTTCTTGCCGTAGGATCTCAGATCAGTTTCAAGGCCGCACTGCCGTCGGTGGAGAAGGGCGCAGTCCTGCTCGTGGCCAAGTTCGCCATCGCTGTACTGTTCGGCCTGTCCGTCGCGTTCCTCGCGAAAGATGGCGTTCTCATGGGCATGGTTCCCCTGGCCATCATTGCTGCGATGTCCAATTCGAATGGTTCGCTCTACGTGGCGCTGACCAGTCAATTTGGAAACAAGACCGACAAAGGCGCGATCTCGATGCTGTCGATCAGTGACGGTCCTTTCCTGACGCTGGTGGCGCTTGGCGTGGCAGGCCTGGCCGCGTTCCCGCTGCTGGCGCTGTTTTCCGCTATTTTTCCCATGATTTTCGGCTTCATCCTAGGAAACATCAGCTCCATTGCACGGAACTTCCTGAAGGCTGGCGAAAGACTCATCATCCCCTTTGCCGCATTTGCCATTGGTGCCAGTATCAATCTGCAGGTTCTCGTCGGTGAAGGCTCCGTCGGCATTCTGCTTGGCCTGGCAACGGTGATATTTTCCGGCGGCGCCGCCCTTGCATCGCTTTACGTCTGGCACATTATCCGGCGTCACCCCAAGCCGACGAGAAACCTGGTTGGCGCGGTCTCCGAGGCAAGCGTGGCAGGCAACGCCATTGCAACACCCGCAGTCGTCGCAGCGCTGGATCCCAGCTTCCTTGCTGTCAAAGACATTGCCACCGCTCAGATCGCCGCCTCTGTCGTGGTGACGGCATTCGTACTTCCTTTCATCGTCGCGTGGTTCGCCAATTGGCAAAAACGTCGTGGCGTTTCACCCGAGAACGAAGAAGCCTTTTACGAATCCGGACGTACCGAGGTCGAAATCAACAAAGTTTCGGTGCCGCTGTAGTTGCCTGACCCCTTCCCTGCCTCGACATGCCAGGACGCACCGCCACACAATGGATCGATGCCAGCCATGTCGAGACGGGTGCAAGGCACCGCACTCGAACATCACCAACATGGTCACGCAGCCGTGTTGGGTATCAAGGACATCATGCTACATAACGCTATTTCCTCCTCAACGTCGACAGTTATCGATCGGGTTGAAACCCTGCTCCTGGATTTACCGACCATTCGGCCCCATCAACTGTCGATGACTATCATGAAGAGCCAGACTTTGATGCTGGTGCGTATTTACTGTTCGGATGGCAGTGTTGGTATAGGCGAAGGCACAACCATTGGTGGATTGGCGTATGGCGCAGAATCGCCCGAAGGGATGAAGCTGGTCGTCGACACCTACTTCGCGCCCTTGCTGATCGGCGCCAATGCCGATGCCGTTCCGGCCGTGATGCGCCGTATACGTGATGACATCTGCGAGAATCGATTTGCCAAATGCGCCGTTGAAACGGCCCTGTACGATGCGCTGGGGCAACGGCTCGGTCTGCCATTGTCGCAGCTCTTGGGCGGGCGTCAGCGTGATCGCCTGCCGGTGGCCTGGACACTTGCCTCGGGCGATACGGGTCGCGACATCGAAGAAGCACAACAGATGCTGGCCGAGCGCCGCCATCAGATCTTCAAGCTCAAGATTGGCCGCCGCAGCATCCAGCAGGACGTTGCGCACGTCGCCGCCATCAAAAAAGCGCTGGGCGATCGGGCCAGCGTGCGAGTGGATGTGAACATGGCGTGGTCCGAGCTCCAGGCAAACCGGGGTGTCCCCGCGCTGGCCGATTCAGGTTGCGAAATGGTCGAACAGCCGACGGCTTCCGCCGAAGCGTTGGCGCGGCTACGCGGACGTTATCCGATTGCCGTGATGGCCGATGAATCGTTGACCGGTCCCGTATCCGCCTCGGTACTGGCCCGGGCCGACGCCGTCGATGTGTTTGCGATCAAGATCGAGCAATCCGGTGGCCTGCAGGCTGCCCAGCAGGTCGCTGCAATTGGTGATGCCGCTCAAATTGAGCTGTACGGCGGCACGATGCTGGAAGGCCCCGTAGGCACCATCGCATCGGCCCATGTTTTTTCGACCTTCGCCAATTTGCAATGGGGGACTGAATTATTCGGCCCCCTGTTGTTGACCGAGGACATCCTGCAGCAGCCCCTGGTGTACAAGGATTTTCATCTTGAGGTGCCGCAAGGACCTGGGCTGGGTATCGTGCTCGATGACGAACGCATACAACGCTTCCGGCGTGACAGCACGCAGGGAGCCTGCGTCAGCGTGCCATGAGTACCAACTGCCATGACGTGCAGAATCAATTTTCCGACAAAGATAAGGAGACAACCATGAGCGTAAGAATTTTTGACAGCCAGGAAGTGCAGGATTTTCTGCTCACCGCTGCGGGCCTGACAAACGAGGGCGGCAGCCCCCGAACGAAGCAAATCGTGCACCGCATCATTTCCGATCTGTTCAAGGCCATCGACGAACTCGACATCACGCCGGATGAATACTGGGCGGGCATCGCCTACCTGAACACCTTGGGTGCACGGGGCGAAGCTGGCTTGCTGTCTCCCGGCCTGGGCTTTGACCGCTTCCTGGACATGCGCATGGATGCAGAGGATGCGCAGCTTGGCGTCCAGAACAAGACGCCGCGCACCATCGAAGGTCCGTTGTATGTGGCTGGCGCACCGGTAGAAAAAGGATTCGCCCGGCTCGACGATGGCACGGACACCGCCGGTCACCCGCTCTTGATGCAAGGGACCGTGCTGGGAGCGGATGGCAAGCCGCTGGCGGGTGCCAAAGTCGAAGTCTGGCACTGCAACACCAAAGGCTTCTACTCGCACTTCGACCCGACTGGCGAGCAGCAGCCTTTCAATATGCGCCGCACCATCATCACCGATGATCAGGGCCGTTATAAGTTCCAGAGCGTACTGCCCAAAGGTTACGGCTGTCCGCCCGACGGCCCGACCCAGGCGCTGTTGGACCAGCTTGGCCGCCATGGCAACCGCCCGGCACACATTCACTTCTTTGTGACGGCAGACAACCACCGCAAACTGACCACGCAGATCAACATCGACGGCGATCCTCTGGTTTATGACGACTTCGCCTACGCCACACGCGAAGGCCTGGTGCCACCATTGGTCGAGCATACGGACGAGTCCAGCATCAAGGCCAACGGCATGGAAGGGCCCTTTACCGAGATCGTGTTCGACTTCGAACTCACGGCGCTGGTTGCTGGCGAAGATAACCAGCTCGTGCACCGTCCCCGCATGGCAGCGTAACGACTACCCGTTTATGGCGCGATGACCGGCGCACGGTATCGAAACCGGCGTCGAGACATAGGATCAAGGATGACCGACATCACTATCTTGGAAACACGCAACGGTGCGTTTCGCATCGCGCTGGACGGCGCTGCTGATGCACCCGTTCTGATGCTGAGCAATTCACTGGGGACACCGCTGGAAATGTGGGAGCGCCAGGCGCAGGTATTTTCCCGCACCCATCGCGTGTTGCGCTACGACACGCGAGGTCACGGACAGAGCGTGGTCACCCCGGGGCCCTACAGTTTTGGGCAACTGGGCGACGACGTGCTGGCCATCCTCGACACCCTGCAACTCGACCGCGTGACTTATTGCGGGCTGTCCATGGGTGGGCACACCGGTCTATGGCTGGCTATCCATGCGGGGGAACGCTTTGCGGGCATCGCAGTCAGCAACAGCGCAGCCAGGATAGGTACACCGCAGGCCTGGCAAGATCGTGCGGCGCTCATTCAAAGGGATGGCGAAGCCGCCATGCGAGCGCTGGCCGACTCGGCGCCTGGGCGGTGGTTCACACCCGATTTCATCCACGCTGAACCGCAGGTCGTGCGCACTGCCAGGCAGTGGCTTGCGCAGACCTCCCCCGAGGGCTATGCGGCCAACTGTGAAGCGTTGGCGTCTTCCGATCTGCGCCCAGCGCTGGGGCAGATACATGTTCCGGTATTGCTGCTTGCCGGCCAATTCGATCCGGTCACGACACCCGACGATGCGCGCGCGATGCAACAAGCCATAGCCGGAGCCCGGCTGGAAACGATCGCGGCGTCACACCTGTCGAATCTCGAAGCGCCACAGGCTTTCGAGGCGGCGCTTGCGCGTTTTCTCGAAAACCTGCCCGCAGAAAAATGAGATGCTGCGCGCACGTCTTTACAACACACACTTATCAAAGGGCTGAGCCATGCTTTTTCTGGTGCACATGATCGTCAACATTCCGACCACGCTGGCCGAAGATGAGGTCAACCGCATAAAGTCACTTGAGAAGCAGTATTCTCAGGACCTGCAGCGTCAGGGGAAATGGCCCCATATCTGGCGCGTGGCAGGCGAGTACGCCAACTACAGCGTATTCGATGTCCAGAGCAATGACGAGTTGCACACTCTTCTGAGCCAACTTCCGCTGTTTCCCTACATGCAGATCAAGGTAACGCCTTTGGCCAAACACCCGTCGGCCATCTGAGGCCTGCACTTACCCCTCGAGACCGGCCTTCAGGCCCATACGTTGGCGTGCACTACAGGCGGACTTGAGGTCTGTCGCTTTCGCCTGTTCCCGTGCGCCTTAACGCCTCGCATAGTGCCGGCACGGCAGGATTGGCGAAGTCTTTCCGGTAGGCGAGATAAAGTGTCGAACTGACCGTATACCGCGCCTTGAGCGCCAGGTACCTCACCCCGCCCGGCCGCAACTCGCTGACCGAGGCCGGCACGACTGCCACGCCGATACCTGCCTGTACCAGGCCGAGCAAAGTGGGCAGCACGCTCTCCATCACGTAGTGCGGCACCACTCCATTTTTGGCGAAGAGCGAAGCCAGCAGCAGGTGAAAATACGCCGAGGTCTGGTGCGCAAACCCTATCAACGGCTGCGTCGTCAGATCGCCTATCGGGATACTGCGGCGCGACACCCAGGCATGACCTACCGGCACGGCGACGACAAGCGGTTCGCTGTCGATGGGCTCAAGGTGCAGGTTGTCATCCTGGCTGTCCTGTGAGTAGCGCAGCACCGCCACGTCCAGTCGGTCCTGGACCAGCAAAGCACGCAAACGGCCGGTGTCGGCCTCGACCATGGACAACTCGACCTCTGGATGGGACGCGCGATAGTCACCCACGGCTCGGGGCACGAGGCGGTACGCAGCCGTGGGAGTGAAGCCCACTCGCAACCATCCGGTTTCGCCCGAGCCGATGCGTCGCACCGCGGCAAGCGCCGCATCGCCATCGGCCATGACATGATGCATGGCGTCGCGCATCGCGATTCCCGCGGCGGTCAGCCGAACGGTGCGGGTCGACCGTTCGATCAGCGGCACGCCCACGCGCTCCTCGAACAAACGCACTTGCTGACTGAGGGGCGGCTGCGTCATGTGCAGGCGCTTTGCGGCACGACCGAAGTGCAGTTCTTCCGCAACCGCCATGAAAGCCATCAATTGCCTGGAATAGAGCATCATGAAATTCCATTAGGTCGATTATCGTATGAATGCCGGGCAATTTTATATTGGATAGTTTAAATCCCGCCCCCTAAGATCTGCCGCACAAGCATTGATCCACACGACGATCACCGCGCCGGCACATGGCTGAGCGCAACAACCCTGGGAAAAATCATGCGCACACGTGCCCGTAGTTTCGCCACCTTCGCCCTCAGCCTGGCGGTGACCATCACTGCCTCGTCCGTCGCGATGGGCCAATCGGCCGCCTATCCCGAGAAGCCGATCCGCATCGTGGTGCCATTCGGTGCCGGCAGTGTCACCGACCAGCTGGCGCGCACGCTGGGCTCGGGATTGTCGGACGCCCTGCAGCAAACGGTCATCGTCGAGAACAAGGCTGGCGCCGGGGGGAACATCGGATCCGGTCAGGTCGCCGCCAGTGCGCCCGACGGCTATACCCTGCTCATGGGAGCGGCCAGCACCAACGCCATCAACCCCAGCCTCTACAAGAACCTCAAGTTCGATCCCATGAAAGACCTGGTGCCTGTCGCCAACGTGGCATCCGTGACCAACGTGCTGGTGGTCAACCCCGAGGTCAAGGCGCGCAGCGTCCCTGAACTGATCGAGGCGCTGAAGACCGGGAAGTACAGCTATGCGTCGGGAGGAGCAGGCGGAAGTCAGCACCTGTCGGCGGAACTGTTCAAGTCGATGTCCTCGACCGACATGATGCACGTGCCCTACAAGGGCGGCAGCGAACCGATTCCCGATCTGATCAGCAACCGCGTGCAGATCATGTTCTGCAATCTTCCCGTCTGCCTGCCCCACATCAAATCCGGCAAGCTCGTGGCCCTGGGCGTGACCTCCAAGACACGCTCACCGCTTCTGCCCGACGTTCCCACGATCAGCGAGTCCGGCCTGCCGGGGTATTCGGTGGACGGGTGGTTCGCGCTGTTCGCCCCTGCCCAGGTGTCACCCGAGATCATTGCCCGCCTGCACGAAGAGACCGCCAGGCTGCTTGCCAAGCCCGACGTGCAATCATTGATCCGTCGCCAAGGTGCTGAACCCAACCAAAGCACCCAGGAAGAATTTGCGCGTTTTGTGCAGGCCGAGCACGACAAGTGGGCGAAGGTCATCGAAGACGCCAACATCCGGATGGAGTAAGCGACATGCTCCCCCCCACTTCCTTGCCCTCGATTGCCCGGGCCCTGACCGACATGGAAACGGGTGCGTTGCGCGCCCGCGATCTCGCCGAGCTTTGCCTGGAGCGAGTGACCGCTCGCAACCCCGAGGTCCGGGCTTTCGTTGCGCACGACCCCGATCTCGTGCGCGCACAAGCCGACGCCGTGGACGCAGGCGCACGCGCCGGTCTGCTGCGCGGCATTCCCTATGCCGTCAAGGATGTGATCGAGTCCGCGGCCTATCCGACCGCCTACGGATCGCCCATCTACCAAGGCCACGCGACAGGGCGCGATGCAGCCTGCGTCGCGCAGTCGCAGGAACAAGGCGCCGTCTTGCTGGGCAAAGTCGACACCAGTGAATTTGCCACCCAGACCCCCAGCCCCACCCGCAATCCGCTCAACCTGCGCCATACGCCGGGCGGCTCCTCCAGCGGCTCGGCCGCCGCGGTCGCAGACGGCATGGCAATGGCTGCGTGGGGCACACAGACGACCGGCTCGATCAGCCGACCCGCTGTGTATTGCGGCATCGTCGGCTACAAGCCAAGCTTCGGCCTGGTCAGTACCGCAGGCGTGGGCGTGCTGAGTCCCTCGCAGGATACGGTGGGTGTACTGGCGCGCCGCGTGGCCGACGCTGCTGCCATCGTGCTTGGCATTCACGGCACGCGCTATCGGTGCGCGCCCGACGATGTCCGCCATAGCGTCGGTGTGTGCCTGTCCTCGCAATGGCAACATGCGAGCGACCAGTCGATCGATGCGCTGCATCGATGGTCCGACCGGCTGGCCGCCTCTGGTGTGCGCGTCAAGCAGGTGGTCCTGCCTGCCGAGTATGAAGCCCTGATCGAAGACCAGAGCAGACTGGTCGCCTACGACGCCCATCAGGCGCTCACACATGAGCGGCTGACCGACATGGCCCGGCTCAGCCCCCGACTGCGCGAACGGATGGCCGCGGGTAGTGAGATCGACCTGGACGAATACCTGGCCATGCACCGACGCGCCTCTGGCCTGAGATGCCGCGTTCGCGAACTGTTCGACGGCGTTGATGCACTCATCTATCCCGTGGCCGAAGGCGAGGCCGAAGAGAGCGTCGTCAATTCGGGCTCGCCCCGCTTCGGGGCGCTGTGGACCTTGCTGCACGTGCCCACCGTCTCCATGGCCCTGGAGGCCGGTGCGGGCGGGCTGCCCCTGGGTGCACAGATCATCGGGCGCCCGTGGCAGGACCTGGCGCTGCTGCAGGTGGCCGACCGTGCCTCGGCATACAGCCCCTGGCTGAATGAAGCGTAGCGACCAGGGACACGCGGTTGCACTAAGGCCCTTACCAACGTGCGCCGTGTACCTTGCGCAGCGCCTCGATCTGATCGGATGCCAAAGGCGAAGTCCGAGACCGCAGCCACAAGCCTGCAGTCTCCTCAAGTTCCTCCAGCAGCGCCATCGCCCCTGCAGGCGTCGCATGCCATACGTTGGGGCCGAGTCGATCGAGCATGACCGCGCGTAGCGGCAACCCTGCCGCCATTCCCTGCAAAATACGTTGCGCAACCAGCTCAGCGGCCTCGGGACTACCCGGAAAGTGATAGGGGATGAGAGGCACGTGCCCCACTTTCATGACGAAATACGGCGTGATGGGCGGGATGATGTCATCCACGTTCCACACTCCGCTCAGCGTGAGCTCCACCAGGTTGGTGCTGTGCGTATGGATGACGCAGCGCGCTTCAGGATCTGACTCGTAGATCCGACGGTGCAGCGTCAGGGTCTTGCTGGCCCGGTCGCCGCTCAATTGATCGCCATTGACGGCAACGTGCGCAATGCGGTCGGGGTCCAGGAAGCCCAGACAAGCGTCGGTCGGCGTGATCAGATAGCCGTCGGCCAGACGCACACTGATGTTTCCTGCGCTGGCGTGGACGTACCCCCGGTCAAAAAGGGACCGGCCTACCCGGCAGATCTCCTCTCGTGCCCGGGTTTCAGTCAGAAAGCCGATGTCGTCGCTCATGCCATCACCTCGAATGCTTTGGTGAAGAAGTCATCCGTGCCGAAATTTCCGGATTTCAGGGCGAGATGCAACCCGCCATCCCTCGCACACGGGCTTTGCGCGAAACACCACGGCACACCGGGGTCGATCTGCGAGCCGATCTGCATCTGCGTGATCTGGAGCGCTTGAACGCATGCGCCGGAGGTTTCGCCCCCCGCCACGACCAATTGGCCCACACCACGCTCGACCACCCCCCGCGCGATGGCCGCGATCGTCTGCTCCACCATCGCTCCGGCCTCGCCTGCACCCAACTGG
>JAEYZR010000071.1 GCA_023427945.1 Pseudomonadota bacterium
GTGATTCGTTTCATTCAACAGGAATTCGATGGCGGCGGCGTCGGCATAGACGTCGTCGGGATCGCCTTCGTACAGCGTTTCGGTGGGCCCGAAAAAATGCAGATCGCGCCAGGGCATGCAGTAGAACGGCCGCCCCGCCGTGGACATGGCGGCAAAGCCATGCCCTTTGCAGCTATCGGGCAACTTGAAGACGAGATGCGCCCCTTTCGTGCCTGTCACTTTGCGGGCGATGGGTTGCTCGACCAGGGCGTGCACGCGGTCCACCCACACGCCGGCAAGGTTGAGCACCGCACGGGCACGCACGCTGGCGCGACCGCCCTCATGCGCATCGCTGACATCCACTGTCCAGCCCTCGCCGGATCGCGACAGGCCCACCACTGGCGTGTAGTTGCGCGCCACCGCACCGGTGCGGCCCGCCTGCATCACCCGCTCGACCACCACGCGCTCGGGCCAGTCGAACTGATATTCGGTGTACGAAGCCACGCTGCCCAGTATGGCGGGATCGCGCAGAAACGGCACGAAGGGGTTGTCTGCGCGGGCCTGCTCGCCGCTGCTGCGCCGATAGTTCAAGGGCACTTTGCCATCGCTCAACGTGCCCAGAATGCCGAACGCCACGTCGACCATCCAGGCGGCATAAGGACCATCCTTGAACAGCGGGTAGTGCATGCGGATCGGCTTGAGCTTTTCGGGCTCGGTGCGCACCAGTTCACTGCGCACCGCCATCGAGCGGCGGATGGTCTTGAGCACATCCAGGAAACGGCCCGGATGCCGCAGGAAAATGGTGATGGGGCCGCCAGGCATCAGATAACGCAGGCCACAGTGCAACAAGCGTGTGGACTGACGGCTGGCGCCGCTGGCGTAGTCGCCCTTGTCGAACAGGGCAACCGAGTAGCCCGCCGCAGCGGCGGCCTCGGCCGCCGCCGAGCCATTGATTCCGGCACCGATGACCACCACGTCGAACTCGGCCCCGTCCAGGGCCGCCAGCGTGGGGCGGGGTCGATCTGTCTTGCTGTTCATCGTCGGTGCCGCCTTGCTCATTTCTTCAGGGTCGTCAGTTCAGTGATCAGCGGACCATAGGACAGCGAGCCGTCGAGCGTGTAGCCATAGTCAAGGGTATTGCGCCGGGCCCAGACCAGTTTCTGCTCGAACAACGGCACCGCGCACAAGGCGGCCACGATCTTTTCCTGGGCCGTCTTCCACAACGCCATGCGACGCTCGGGGTCCAGCTCGCGTGCCGCGGCATCGATCTCGGCATCCGCCGCATCGCAGTGCGAGAAGTTGGTGACCGCCGTAGGTTTGCCCACGATGCTGCGCGAGTGGTAGAACTCTTTCAGGTAGTTGTCCGCAATCGGAAAGCGCGATGCACCGTACACCACGATATCGCTCAGATCCTTGCGGATCTGCTGGTGATAGGTCGCGTGTTCGACGACATCCATCTGCATGTCCACGCCCACCTTCTTCAACTGCGCCTGAATGATCTGGGCCGGTCCAAGACTGGTGATGTTCTGAGACTGCACGGTTTTCAGGGTGAGCCCCTTCTCGAACCCGGCCTCCTTGAGCAGCGCCCGGGCACGGTCCACGTCGTACTTCGGCAGATCGGCCTTGATGGCGCCCAGTGTGGCCGCCGGGAAAATCGTGGTGGGTGCAAACGCCACCAGCTTGCCCTTGAAGTTCACCACCATATCAGTGCTGATGGCGTGGGCAATGGCCTGGCGCACACGGATATCGTCCAGCGGTTTGTGCGAGGTGTTCAGGTAGGCCGTGCCCTGGTAGGCAGGCTCGATGATGTCCAGCTTGGTGTCGTTGCGCTTTTGCATGCGCTCGGCCCACTGCTGATCCTGGCGCCCGTAGACCAGATCGAGCTCGCCCGACTCATAAGCCAGGTCGCGGCTGGCGTCCGAGCGGATGTAGCGATAGACGATGCCGTCGATCTTCGGTGCGCCGCGGAAGTAGTCCTTGTTGGCCTGGAACGTGAGCGACTGGCTGGCCTGATAGGCCTGGAACTGGAACGGGCCGGTACCAATGGGCTGCACGCGATAGTTTTCACCGCGCTCTTCAACCGCCTTCTTGCTCAGGATGAAGCCACCCTGATAACCGACCAGCACATACAGCAGATCCAGCGAAGGCTCTTTCAGCGTGAAGCGCACCGTGAGCGGATCGACGGCTTCGACTTTCTCGATGTTGGCGAAATCCGAAGAGAACGACGACCGCTTGGCGTCGCGCGCACGATCAATGGAATAGACCACGTCATCGGCAGTCACCACGCCATAATCACCATGAAATTTCACGCCTTCGCGCAAGGTGAACGTCCATGTCTTCTTGTCTTCGGACATCTCCCACTTTTGCGCCAGATCGGGTTCGATATCGTCAAGCGACGTCGAACCGGGCTTGAAGCGCACCAGGCCGTTGTAGAGCCAGGCCAGGACGATTTTTTCCTGAGTGGCGGCACCTCGGTGGGGGTCTAGCGTACCCAGATCGGAGGCGGCCATGCCCACGTTCAACACGACAGGTTCAGCGGCCTGTGCAGGCCCCGTGGCTGCCAGGCCCAGACCCAGCACTGCGGATAACAAAGCACTGCGATACGTCGAGACTTTCATTTTTTCCCCCTTGGAGTGAAATCGTTGCACTGCGCGATGAAGGTTGCTGCTAGGTCTGCAAAGGCGTGGCGGCTACTACCCAGACCACTTCTGTCTTGATCTTTCCCGGATTGCGCCAGCGGTGTGGCGTCTTGCTGTGATAGCGGAAACTGTCACCGGCCTGCAGCGTGAAGCTTTTGTCTTCGACCCACAGTTCCAGCGTGCCCACCAGCACCAGGCCGACCTGTTCGCCACGCTCGATCGTGAAGAGTTCCTCACCCGTCGAGCCGCCTGGTTCGATGAAGGCGCGATAGACGTTGATGCCGTTTGAGGGTTGTGGCGTGACGATCACTTTCTCGATGCCTTTCTCCGGCGCGTTCAGCGACGGATGGCTGGCGGCCCGCGACACGATGCCGCGCTCGTCCGACGCCGGTGCGTCACCAAAGCGCAACAGGCTGGAACTGGAAATGTCCAGGGCATCGGAAATCGCGCGCAGCAGGCGCACCGAGGGCGAGCTGATGCCCCGTTCGACCTGACTGATCAACCCCACCGAAATGCCACATTGCTTGGAGAGTTCGGCGATGGAAAGCCCACGCTTCTTGCGCACCTGCCGGATCTGTTGCCCCAGCCACAAATCGGCCACGCTTCGGGCTTCATAGCTCTCTGCACTCATGTTGTATGCGCCTGCTCAAGAATGTGATGAACGATTCTTCCATCAATGATTTGATCATGCAAGTGAAATTTTCATATTGACGATCAATTCATAATTCTGGCAGTATTCAATCGCGACGGCGCGCCTACTGCGGTGACGCTATGCCACTACGACCAAAGCATCGCCAAGGGGAATCATGAAAACGCTCACCCCGGCGCCAGGCTCATACGCCTGTCCGCCGCCGCGCCAATTCGCGCACACGCTCACCCAAGCTGCGCCGCAAGGACGCTGACGCCATGCTCATCTATGCATTGAAGCGATTGCTGGTCGCCATCCCCACGCTGCTCGGGGTGCTGACCATCGTGTTCTTTCTGGTGCGCGTGGCGCCGGGAGACCCCGCCATCGTGATCCTGGGCGAAAGCGCCAGCGCGCAGGCGCTGGAGCAGTTGCGCCAGCAACTCGGCCTGGACAAACCTCTGCTGCACCAGTATCTGGACTTCATGGGCTCGATCCTGCAGGGCGACTTCGGACGCTCCATGATCAGCAACCAGCCGGTGCTGCACGAAGTGTGGCGCGTACTGCCCTACACCATCGAGCTGACGCTGGCGGCCATCATCGTGGGCATCGTGCTGGGTCTGCCGCTGGGCGTCGTGGCGGCACGCTATCGCAACACCTGGATCGATTTCTCGATCCGTTTCTTCTCGTTGCTCGGCCTGTCTTTCCCCGCCTTCATCTCGGCCATCCTGCTGTTGCTGGCGTTTTCGATCCAGCTGCCCTGGTTTCCCGTCATCGGCGAGGCCAGCTATGCCGATCCGATGAAACGGGCAGCCGCACTGGTGCTGCCGGCGCTGAACCTGGGATTGATCATGGTGGCCTACATCACGCGGGTCACCCGTTCGAGCATGCTCACCGTCATCAGTGAAGACTACATCCGCACCGCACGCGCCAAAGGGGTGCCCGCGCGCATGGTGGTCTGGCGCCATACCCTGCGCAATGCACTGATCCCCATCGTGACCGTCATCGGCCTGTACCTGGGCGTGCTGATCGGCAACTCGGTGCTCACCGAGATGGTCTTCAACCGTCCCGGCCTGGGCAAACTCATCGTCATCGCGCTGAACGCACGCGACTACACGACACTGCAGGCCATGCTGGTCATCTACGCCCTGGTCATCGTGCTGGCCAACCTGCTGACCGACCTGCTCTACGGCGTTATCGATCCCAAAGTGAGGCACCAATGAGCGCAACATCGACTTTGCATCCTCCAGGGCGTTTTGCACGCTTCATGCGGCTGTGCTGGCGCCGCAAGGCGGCCAGCGCCGGCGCCTTCGTCGCCCTGCTGATGCTGCTGGTGGCTGTTTTCGCCCCGTGGATCGCCCCGCACGACCCTAACGAGCAGGACATCCTCGCACGCATGGCCGGCCCCTCGGCAGACTATCTGCTGGGCAACGACACCTATGGCCGCGACATCCTGTCGCGCATCATCTGGGGCGCACGCGTATCCCTGTTCATCGGCGTGACGTCCATCGGACTGGCCATGCTGATCGGTGGCATGCTGGGCATCCTGGCCGGTTATTTCGGTGGCAAGACCGATCGACTGATCATGGCCCTGATGGACATGCTGCTGTCTTTCCCCAGCCTGGTCATGGGCCTGCTGGTGGTCGCCGTCCTGGGCCCCACCACGCTGAATCTGATCATCGCCATCGCCTTCACGGCCATTGCGCCCTTCGCCCGCATCGCCCGGGCACCGACGCTGGCCATCAAGCAACGCGACTTCATCGAAGCCGGTCGTGCGCTGGGGTACTCGGATCTGCGCATCATGGCCGTTCATGTATTGCCCAACATCCTGGACGAAATCATGGTGCTGGGTTCGCTGTGGCTGGCCACGGCCATCCGCACCGAGGCATCGCTGAGCTTCATCGGCCTGGGCGTGCGTCCACCCACTGCAACCTGGGGCGGAATGATCCGCGATGGTTTCGAAAACATGCTGGACGCCCCGGGCCTGGTG
>JAEYZR010000089.1 GCA_023427945.1 Pseudomonadota bacterium
GGGCTTGAACAGCAAAGGCGCATCGTCCCTGAACATCCAGCGCAGCAGCTTCAGCGGCGCCTGCGGATTGGCCCAGGGTTCAGCATAGGAGACCGAGATCTGCCCCCCGTTGGCAAAGCTGGTTTCCTGGGCAGGGCCGCCACGTCGATCGACCACGACGACATCGTGACCGGCCTGGCGCAGCCACCATGCGGTGGATACTCCAATTATGCCGCTACCCAGGACCGCTATTTTCATGCAGGCATTGCTCCGTAACGCTAGGACTTGTGTTCAGTATCGATCAGTGTACATGCCCGAGCCGGCCTGTCCGACTCACTTGGCCAGGTCGGCCGCTGAAGTGAATGCATCGGCAAAAAAAGCGTCTTCGGGCAGACTGCACTGGTGGATGAACGCATGCCTGGCCGCATCGACCATGACAGGCGCACCACATGCATACACTTCATGGCCGCTCATGTCCGGAACATCCGTCAGAACCGCCTCGTGCACAAACCCGGTACGCCCCGCCCACTCGTCTTCCGGCAAGGCATCGGAGACCACGGGAATGAAGGTGAAATCAGGCAGCACTTCAGCCCACGCGCCCGCCTGATCGTGCAGATAGATGTCAGCAGGCCGTCTGCCGCCCCAGTACAGTCGGACCGGGCGCGAACTCCCGGTATGGATCAGATGCTGCACGATGGCCTGTACGGGCGCGAATCCCGTCCCGCTGGCCAACAGGATGATGGGCTTGCCGGTTTCTTCGCGCAGAAAGAAAGAACCAAACGGCCCTTCCAGCCGCAGGATTTCACGCTCTTTCATGGCCGTCGTTGCCGCCCCGAATACGTGATCGGTGAACTTGCCGCCCGGCATGTGGCGGATATGCAGTTCCAGCGGGCTGCCGGTATGCGGCGCATTCGCCATCGAATAGCTGCGACGCGCGCCGTCCTTCATGATGACCTCGATGTACTGACCAGCGTGGTAGCGGAAAGGATCAGCGGCCGGCAGTTGCAACTTCAGGATCACCACATCGGATGCGGCCCGTTCCATCGACTGCACCCGCGCAGGCAGCTTGCGAATCTGGATGTCGGTGGCCAGGCGGACTTCGCGCGCCTCGATGACCAGATCGGATTCTGGACGTGCCTGACAGAACAGCGTGTAGCCTTGCGCCATTTCTTCGGGTGCGAGCACCTGCGCAGGATAAGGACCGGCATCGACCTCGCCGCTGATCACGCGGCCTTTACAACTGGAGCATGCGCCATTGCGGCAGCTATAGGGAAAGACGATACCTGCAGCCAGGGCACCGTCCAGAACGGTCTGCCCCTGCAGGACTGAAAACGCATGTCCCGTCGCGGGGACGGAAACCTGAAAACTGGTCATGGAAAAAAACCGAAAACGAGAGACCGCCGAAAAAGCGATCCAAAACAATGATTTTAATAGACTTGTCGAACCCGCGATGCTGGTTCAGAACGCATATTCGAATTCGCCTTCGTCGCCTACCGCAAGCATGCCGCCAGCCCCGGCCGCCACAATGGCGTTTTGCCCGAAAAGCACCCCTTCATCGAAACTGCGGAACGAGGTGAGCGTCAGGCCGGGCTCACTGCCTCGCTCACCTGTAGCGGGGTCCACGTCAGGAACGCCACAACGGGTGCAGGCCTTCACCAGTCCGAGCCTGACCCCGCCAAACGCCATCCATCCCATGTGATCTTCATCGAACGCCTCGATGCCTTCGACGACGATGTTGGGCCGAAACCGATCCATCGTGACGGGTGCCCGGCCCTTGTCCTGCAGACGCGCGTTCAACTCATCCAGCGAGGACTGCGAGGCGATCAACAACGGAAAGCCATCGGCAAACCCGAACGCATGATCGGTCTGCGCAGCATCTTCATAGGTTTCCAGCCAGGGTTTTACGTAGTCGGGATCGGGCTGCCGATGCAAGGGCACAGTGGTGCGAAACAGCGAGCACGGCACACCCAGCACGCCAGAAAACCAGGCTGCGGCATCGGCGCCTACCGGATGCGCCTGAATGGCGGCACGCCAGACGGTCACATCCTGAGGAGGTGTTTGCAGGCCGGCCTCGAAAGACAGATCAAAATCCGGATGGCCGGCAGCGCTCAGGCGTACCCCCGTATCGAGCAGGGCCGGACGGATCAGCG
Source organism: Pseudomonadota bacterium (assembly GCA_023427945.1). Lineage (GTDB taxonomy): Bacteria > Pseudomonadota > Gammaproteobacteria > Burkholderiales > Burkholderiaceae_B > Schauerella. The sequence continues at coordinate 2,130 of JAEYZR010000089.1, forward strand.
CCATTCGGGGATAGGCGCGTTGGGTCATGAACGTACCTTGCCCATCGACCAGCAGCCAGCGCCGATCCAGGCTAAGCCCTGCAGCATCGATTACCGAAGCGTCCAGTGAAATACCGGCGCAGGACTTGACGGGAAAGACATGCAAACTACGAATCCGAAGGGACATGATAAGCACCATATGGAAAAGACCCGATCAATATCGGGTCTTTTGCGTCCTGCCTGACTGGGGGCCCGCCAACGCCGGCCCAAGAGGAAAGTCAGATTACCACTTTCAAGGGATCAAGCGGAGTGACCGCATCGAAGCTGCGACGCGCAGCGATATGCTCGGGTCGAGCCTTCAGGCCATATTTGGGCGCAGTCAGTGCGTTTTCGACGCTGTTATACACCGTAAATACATTGGCGCGCGGCCACGGCGAAATATTACTGTTGGATCCGTGCATCGTATTGCAGTCGAAAAAGATCACCGAACCAGCCTTGCCCGTCATGGACTGGATGCCGCCCTGCTCTGCCAGAAGCTGCAGGCTGACCGGGTCGGGTACGCCAAAGTCCTGCTTCTTGAGCGAGGTCTTGTAGTTGTTTCCCGGCGTTTCGCCCACGCACGAAATGAACTGGCGATGCGAACCGGGCACCAGCATGAGTGGACCATTGCACGCATTGTTGTCGGTCAGCAGCACGCTGCAGCTCAAAGCACGCATGGATGGCATGCCGTCTTCGACGTGCCAGGTCTCGAAGTCCGAGTGCCAATAGAATTCCTTGCCCTTGAAGCCGGGCTTGAGGTTCGCACGCGACTGATGGATGTAGACCTCTGAACCGAGAATCTGCCGTGCCACGTTGATCAGGCGGGGATCGCGGGTGACCCTGGAGATCAGGGGGCTGAGTACATGCACCATGAATATCGACCGCACCGCATCACTGTTGGGCTCGGTGATGGACTCTTCACGGCGCACAATGGCGGGATCGCGTGTCATGCGCTCGACCTCGGCCGTCAGCGTGGCGATTTCCTTTTCGCTGAACACGTTTTCGAGCATCAGAAAACCATCGCGGTCGTAGGCGGCGACCTGATCGGCGCTCAAGGCATCGGAATACGTGCCATGGCCATACACAACCGGATCTTGCCGCGCGATGATGGCCGAGCCTCGGTCGGTACGTGAGGCATACGGATCTTTTGCAGGTGAAATCATGAATCTCTCCTATTGATCAAGCGGTTTCTTCCAGGATGGCGGGATACACGCCGTCCGCGTCGTGAACTTCCTTGCCCGTCAGGGGCGGATTGAATACGCAGATCACGCGCAAGGGCTCTTTTCCGCCACACAGCCAGTGCTCGTCGTGTTTGTCCAGCGCATACACGACTCCAGGGCCCAATGCATGGGTCTTTCCATCGGCCACCACTTCAATCGAACCATCCCCCTCAATGCACCACACGGCTTCGAGATGGTTCTGATAATGAATGTGGGTGCGCCCGCCAGGAAAGATCGTGGTTTCATGGAAAGAGAAACCCATCTTGTCCTTCTTGAGCAACACGCGGCGGCTCCTCCAGGTGTCTGTGATGATTTCGTCTTCCGTACCGATGACGTCTTTCACATTACGAACAATCATTACCGCTTACCTCCAAATTTCAGGACACGGGCCGATTGGCCCGACTCGCCCAGCACTTCGGCCAGGCTACGCTCAATGACATCCAGGCCACGCGAAAGCAGCTCGTCCTCGATCGTGAGCGAAGGCAGCAGCTTCAGCACTTCGTCATTGGCGCCCGAGGTTTCGACCACGACGCCGTGCTCGAATGCCTTGTGCGCAATCTTGTTGGCCAGCGAATGATCAGCAGTGGTCACCAGACCTTGGATCAGACCGCGACCACGCACTGACAGACCGGCGTTGGGATAGCTGTGAATCACGTTTTCCAGCCAGTCACGCACCAGCCGCTCCTTGCGCTGGATGTCGGTTGAAAATGCATCGTCGGCCCAGTAGGTGTCCAGCGCGGCCGTGGCCGTCACAAAAGCCAGGTTGTTGCCCCGGAACGTACCGCTGTGAGCGCCCGGTTTCCAGATGTCGAGCTCGGGCTTCATCAGGACAAGAGACATCGGCAAGCCAAAGCCCGAAAGCGACTTGGACAGCGTGATGATGTCGGGCCTGATGCCGGCCGATTCAAAACTGAAATAGCTGCCGGTGCGACCGCAGCCGACCTGAATGTCATCGACGATCAACAGCATGTCGTGCCGACGGCACAGGCTTTCCAGATCCTTCAGCCAGCGCAGCGTGGCGACGTTGACGCCACCCTCGCCCTGCACCGTTTCCACGATCACGGCTGCCGGATGGTCCAGTCCGCTGCTGCGGTCCTCGAGCATGCGCTCCATGAAGCCAATGGTGTCCACATCGGGACCGAAGTAACCGTCATACGGCATGAAGCTGGTGTTGCCCAGCGTATAGCCCGATGCATCGCGGAACTTGGCATTGGCCGTTGCGGCCAGTGAACCACCGCTCACGCCGTGGAAACCGTGCGTGAAAGAGATGATGTTGGAACGGCCCTTGACCTGGCGGGCGATTTTCAGCGCCGCTTCCACTGCATTCGTCCCTGTGGGCCCTGTGAACTGCAAGGTGTACTGCCAGTTGCGAGGCTTCAGCAATACGCGATCAACCGTTTCCAGGAATTCGCGCTTGGCCGTGGTGGCCATGTCCAGACCATGAACCACACCATCGCTGGCCAGATAGTCGAGCAGTTTTTCCTTGAAGATCGGATTGTTGTGTCCGTAGTTCAGCGTGCCTGCACCGCTGAAGAAATCGATGTATTCGTTGCGATCCTCATCGATCAGCAACGAGCCGCGTGCCTGATTGAATACGACCGGGAACGACCTGATGTAGCCGCGCACCTCGGACTCCATCCTGTTGAAAATACTCAAGTCCATACTTTCCTCCCTGTTGTTTCTCTAAAAATTTCGGAAAAGCCGATCCCCCGGCCATGCTGGATGACCGAAAAATCAACTCTCAAGATCAATGCCTGCCGCGATCAGTCGCGCAGCAGAGGTCCAATACGCAGAAGCCTTTCGTCGTCGTGCGCCGCTTCACCGAAAAGGTGGGGCGGGAACAATTCGGTTTCCTTGATGGAAGCGCCAAACTGCCCGGCCATTGCCGCAAAAGTCTTGCGTGATGCCGCGTTGTCCGGACCGACCGTGGTCTCGATCCACTCGATACCAGCCAGCCCTGGGCGGGCCAGCAGGCCGTCCAGCATGTGCTGTGCCAGCCGTTGACCGCGTGCACGCTCGTGCACTGCAACCTGCCATATGAAAAGCACGTCCGAGCGCCCAGGGGGCACATAACCCGAAATGAATCCGTCCGGCGTGCCATCTTCGCCCTCGGCGATGATGCAGGTGGATGGGAAATGCTCGCACAGCAGCATGTAGGCGTAGACGGAATTCACGTCCAGCGGTGGGCAAGCCTGAATGAGGGCGTGGATATGCTGCCCGTCTTCTCGCACTGGCTTGCGCAGGTGCAGCGCAAGTTCCAAGGTGTCGTCTAGTCCGATGTCGTCAGCAAATACCGTCATGCCATAAGTCCCGATTCAGGTGGTGTGCCCAGGGGGGGCACATCCAGGATTGGTGAGGCCGGGTCGGCCTGAGCCTCAACCACACTGCCGCCCTCGGCCATCAGCGCGACGATGCGCTCAAGCGAGAGCGTGATCGTTGCCTGCTCCAGCTCGGGCAAGGCATTGAGCGCGTCAGCCAACTGCTTCTGCAGAGGCGAAGGCGCCTCGCCCGCCAGCAACTTGCCGGCATCCGTCGGCCAGACGAACACGATGCGGCGATCTTCACGACCACGCTCGCGACGAATCAGCCCCTTGTCTTCCAGGCGATCCAGAATGCCCACGACCGTGCTGGGGCTCACGTGGATTTCACGGCTCAGATTCGTGGCCGTCATGGGCCCGTTCGCAATGACGGCCCGCAGACAGATCAACTGAGGCGCGGTGATGTTGCTGACCGCAGCGAGTTGTCTGGAGTGCAACGCGACCGACCGGGTGATCTGCCGCAGTGCCCGCAAAATTCTCAGGTCATATTGCGGAGTAAGCGATTTCAAATTCTCTGTCATAAAATTACTTTTATAGAATTGATTTCGACACGAATGATATGAGTCGATGGGATGAGCGTCAACCCGCGATCGGGCTGGAATGTAAAAAAATAGCGTTCTGGCGCAATGATTTACGCGCAATAGGCAGTTGGCGAATCTGGCGCAGCTCCGGATAAATTCAGCGTTTTCAGGAACCTATGCGGACACTGTAAAAATGGACATCGCGGCATTGGCCACATGCATTTTTAAGCATATCTAGATATTTTGAAACATTTCTAGCGAATCATTCGTGTGAAAACTATTTGATTGAACAAGCAGAAGGCCCGAAAACGGGCCTTCTGCTCAGAAAAGTCGTGAAAATCATTCGCCTTGCACCCGGGCTTGCCCAGGGCGAAAGCGCCGAAACATTAAAATACAGGTGAGAGCAGCGGCTCCTTGACCTTGCCGTCCCACAGTCGCCCTTTGCGCGCACGCTTGCCTGCATAGACAGCGAGTGCTTCGCCCTGGAGAATTTCTTCCCACTGGCGATTGCGATAAATACCCGTCGCGCGCAAGCCTGCCGCACCCACCGGGACAATCTGCGCCAAGGCATCGCCCGCGTCCAGCTGCATCAGCGTCGTGCCACGTCCACCACCGGACAACACCTTGATCTCACCGAGATCGACGACCAGGCATTTGCGCTTGGTCGACAGCAAGGCAAGGTGGGTCGCCTGATCAAAAACGGGAACCGGACGCACCAGTGCATCGCCCTCTTCTATGCTCACAAACTGTTTGCCCGCACGCTGACGGCTGACCATGTCGCTTGCCCGGGTGATGAAGCCCATGCCTTTTCCTGTTGCCAGCAACCAGCGGGTTTGAGGAGCTGCGGCAATCATGTGTGTGATACGGCGACCGGGCTCGAGCTCGACCATACTGGTCACCGGCTGCCCGTCCCCGCGTGCGGATGGCAAGCTCGACACGGGCACGGTATAGGCGCGACCGCTGTCGGACAGCGCAATGAGTACGTCGGTAGTGCGACACTCGAAGGCGCCATAAAGGTCGTCACCCTGCTTGAACGTGAACTGCGAGGCGTCGTGCCCATGCCCCTGGCGCGCACGCAGCCAGCCTTTTTGCGAGGCGATGACCGTCACAGGCTCGTCCAGCACGCGCGTCTCCATCACAGCGCGCTCGGCCGTCTCGATCAAGGTGCGGCGGTCGTCGCCATACTGCTTGGCATCGGACTCCAGTTCCTTGACCATGGCGCGCTTGAGCGAGCTCGGGTTCTCCAGGAGATCGGCCAGCTTGATACGCTCTTCGCGCTGCGACGCCAGTTCCTGCTCGATCTTGATACCTTCGAGGCGGGCCAGTTGACGCAGGCGCATTTCGAGGATGTCGTCGGCCTGACGCTCGGACAGCTTGAAGCGCTGCATGAGCGCTTCTCGTGGTTCTTCGGCTTCACGGATCGTACGGATGACCTCGTCGACATCCAGATACACCACCATACGTCCTTCGAGGACATGGATACGGTCGGTGACCTTGTCCAGGCGGAACCGCGTGCGACGCATCACAGTATGGGTCCTGAATGCCAGCCATTCCGTCAGGATGTCGCGCAGATTCTTTTGCCTGGGCCTGCCGTCGGTACCTATACATACCAGGTTGACCGGTACGCTGCCTTCCATGCTGGTCTGGGCAAGCAAGGTATTGACGAACTCTTCGCGCTCGATCTTGGAGGTCTTGGGTTCGAACACAAGGCGTACAGCGGCGTCCTTGCCCGATTCATCACGCACCGCGTCCAGCATGTTGAGCATCAGTGCCTTGGATTGCTGCTGCTCGTTGGACAGTGCTTTCTTGCCTGCCCGAATCTTCGGATTGGTCTGCTCTTCGATTTCTTCCAGGACCTTCTGGCAGGATGTGCCGGGCGGCAGCTCGTGAACCACCAGCCGCCACTGCCCGCGCGCCAGTTCCTCGAACTGCCAGCGTGCACGCGCCTTCAATGAACCACGTCCCGTGGCATAGATGGCAGCGATGTCGCGTGGCGACGTGATGATCTGTCCGCCACCGGCGAAATCGGGCCCGGGCACCAGGGCGTAAAGCTCCTCGTCGCTGAGTCGCTCGCGCTTGAGCAACGCCACGCACGCCTGCGCCACCTCGCGCAGGTTGTGCGCAGGAATTTCGGTAGCCATCCCCACAGCGATGCCGGACGCCCCGTTGAGCAACATCACAGGCAAGCGTGCCGGCAGCATTTCCGGCTCTTGCTGACTGCCATCGTAGTTAGGGACGAAATCGACCGTCCCTTCATTCAGTTCGTCGAGCAGCAGACGGGCAAACGGCGTGAGCCGTGCTTCGGTATAGCGCATGGCCGCCGCGTTGTCACCGTCGCGCGAGCCGAAGTTGCCCTGACCATCGATAAGGGGATAGCGCAACGAAAAAGACTGCGCCATGCGAACCATGGCGTCATAGGCGGCCTGGTCGCCGTGGGGATGGTATTTACCAAGAACGTCACCCACCACTCGCGCCGACTTCACCGGCTTGGCCCCCGACGCCAGCCCCATCGCCTGCATGGCGTACAGGATACGCCGCTGCACGGGCTTCTGGCCGTCGCCCACATCGGGCAGCGCACGACCGCGCACCACCGACAGCGCGTAATCGAGATAGGCCTGCTCGGCATAGTGACCCAATGTGATCACACCGTCGCCGCCCGACTCATCGAACAGACCGGGTTGAGCATTTTCATTCATATATGAACTCTCTTAAATAGGCTTGCTGCTGCGGGCAGAATCAAATATCGAGTTCTGCCTGATCGCCTTTCAGCTCGATCCAGGAGCGCCGCTGCGCCGACTCGCCTTTGCCCATCAACATATCGAACATCTTGGTCGTGTCGGCCACGTCCAGTTCGCCATAGCCGACCGTCAGCAAACGCCGGGTGTCCGGATTCATCGTCGTCTCCCAGAGTTGCTCGGGGCTCATCTCGCCCAGGCCCTTGAAGCGGCTGATGCTCCAGCTCCCTTCACGCGCACCTTCCTTGCGCAGCTTGTCTTCCACCGCCGCCAGCTCGCCGGCATCCAGGCAGTAGACCTTGCGCGCCGGACGCTTGCCCGCTGCCGGCGCATCCACCCGAAACAGGGGCGGCTTGGCCACATACACATGACCGCGCTCGACCAGTTTGGGGAAATGCTTGTAGAACAGGGTCAACAGCAGCACCTGGATGTGCGAGCCGTCGACGTCGGCATCTGACAGGATGCAGATGCGGCCGTAGCGCAGACCGGAAAAATCAGGTTCGTCGTTCGGTCCGTGAGGATCGACGCCGATTGCCACGGCAATGTCGTGAATCTCGTTATTGGCAAACAGGCGATCGCGCTCGACTTCCCACGAATTCAGCACTTTGCCACGCAGAGGCAGAACGGCCTGGAAGGCTTTGTCACGGCCCATCTTGGCCGAGCCGCCGGCGGAGTCGCCCTCCACCAGGAACACCTCGGTTCGCGTGGCATCGGAGGACTCGCAGTCTGTGAGCTTGCCGGGCAACACGGCCACACCGGAGCTTTTGCGTTTTTCCACTTTCTGAGCCGATCGGGCCCGCGCCTGCGCCTGCTTGATGGCCAGTTCGGCCAGCTTGCGGCCATACTCCACATGAGAATTCAGCCAGAGATCCAGAGCCTGCCGCGCGAACCCGCCCACCAGTCGAACGGCGTCGCGGCTGTTCAGGCGTTCCTTGATCTGCCCCTGGAACTGGGGATCGAGCACCTTGGCAGACAGCACGAAACTGGCACGGGCAAAGACATCCTCAGGCAGCAGTTTCACCCCCTTGGGCATCAGACTGTGCATTTCTGCAAAGGCCTTGACCGCGCCAAACAAGCCTTCGCGCAGACCGGACTCGTGCGTGCCCCCAGCCGAAGTGGGAATCAGGTTGACGTATGACTCGCGCACCACATGACTGTCTTCCGACCAGGCCACCACCCATTGGGCGCCCTCGCCTTCTGCAAAGCTGTCGTGATCGGCACCGGCGTACTGCGCGCCTTCGAACATCGGGATCATCAGCTCGGCACCGCCCAGCGACTCGGTCAGATAGCCCCGCAGCCCGTCGGAATAATGCCAGGTGCGTACATCGCCCGTCTTTTCGTTCGTGAGCGATACGCGCACCCCGGGCAACAGCACGGCCTTGCTGCGCTGCAGGCCGGCCAGATCGCCAGCCGGAATGGCTGGGCTGTCGAAATACTTCGGATCGGGCCAGACCTGAACGCGTGTGCCCGACTTCTTGCGCGCCGCCTGGGCATAGGCGCCAGCGGTTCGATTACGTCGCCACCGGCAAACACCAGCCGGTTGACACTGCCTTCGCGCCACACGACCACTTCCAGCCGTTTGGACAAGGCATTGGTGACCGAAACGCCCACACCGTGCAAACCGCCTGAAAAAGCGTAGGCCCCACCGCCCTTCTTGTCGAATTTTCCGCCTGCGTGCAGGCGCGTGAACACCAGTTCGACGACCGGAGCGCCTTCTTCCGGATGAATACCCACGGGAATGCCGCGGCCGTCATCCTCGACGGCAATCCCGCCATCGGCAAGCAAGGTCACCTGGATATGCTTGCAATAGCCCGCAAGCGCCTCATCGGCAGCGTTGTCGATGACTTCCTGAATAATATGTAGCGGATTGTCCGTGCGGGTATACATTCCCGGACGCTGCCGCACGGGCTCCAGGCCCTTGAGCACACGTATGGACGCCTCGTTGTAACGTGGAGTGGCCAAGTTATCCCCAAAATCTGTGGAAAAAAAACTGCCTGTACGCGCTGCAACCATGCACAGCGCGCTTTTAGCTGGATTGCGCAGCAGATACGCAACAGCATGCGGCGCCTGGCAGCAAGCAGCGTCAAACGCAACCTTCGTCGGGCTACCGGCGGCGCTTATGCTACACAAGAATGGGAACGGACG
>JAEYZR010000140.1 GCA_023427945.1 Pseudomonadota bacterium
AAGCGTGCGATCGAGGATCACTTCGACTCGGCACCCGAGCTGGAAGCCGATCTGGAAAGCAAGAAAAAGACGGCTCTCCTGGAAGCGCTGCGTGGCATTCTGCCCAGCCATGTGAACTGCATTTATATCCGTCAATCCGCCCCGCTTGGGCTCGGTCACGCCGTGCTGACCGCGGCACCTATCGTCGGCGATGAACCGTTTGCCGTCCTGCTGGCCGATGACCTGATCGATGGCGACACGCCAGCCCTGAAGCAGCTCATCGACATCGCCATTTCCCTGGATGGCAGCGTGCTCGGCGTGCAGGACGTTCCACGCGAAGACACGAACAAGTACGGTATCGTCGCGCCCGAACGTGTGGACGATCGCACCGATCGCGTTCTCCATATGGTCGAGAAGCCATCGCCTGAAGATGCACCGTCCACACGCGCCGTGGTGGGCCGTTATGTGCTTGAACCGCAGATTTTCGATCATCTGCGCCGCACGCAGCGTGGCGCAGGCAACGAGATCCAGTTGACCGACGGGATCGCGGCCATGCTGAAAGAGCGCAAGGTTTTTGCGCATCGCTACGAAGGCACGCGCTTTGACTGCGGCAACAAGCACGGCATGTTCGAAGCCACTGTCGCCTACGGCCGCAAGTACCATGGCATGAAGCCCTGATCCTGCATCATTGCAGCGTTCTCGCATGCGCCTGCGTGTGCGCCCTTGAAAAGCGATACCCCGGTATCGCTTTTTTCTATATATAGTGACGCAAGTTACCGTCATCACTTCATGAATCCAGGAACCCGGACCGCATGACCGCTGCAATAGCCCCCGACTCGCCCGCGACTTATCGTATCGAACCTGTGGGCGAGCGCTGCCTGCTGGTCAGAGTAGGCCAGAATGTGGGCGTGGACGTCAGCCAGGCGGTACACCGCGTCACCGCATCGCTCCAAACGGCGGCCTTGCCGGGCGTGATCGATATCGTGCCCGCCTTCACGACTGTCGCGGTGTATTACCGGCCCGACACCTTGCCACGCACTGATCGCTCAAGCATATTCGCCCGCATGAAAGCGATCGTGCAGCAAGCACTGGCAAGTCCGATGACGACGCCGCAGGAAACCGGGCGCCTGATCGACATACCGGCCTGCTACGGTGGTCGCTTCGGTCCCGATCTGGAAGATGTGGCCGAACGCTGCAAGCTGTTGCCTGAAGAGGTGATCGCGCGTCATACCGCCAGCGAGCAGTTCGTCTACACCTTGTTCTTCGCGCCAGGCAACCCGTTCTGCGGCCCGGTCGATCCCGCCCTCCAGGTGTCTCGTCGCAAGAGCCCCCGCACCGCCGTCCCCGCCGGCTCGGTGGCCATCGCCAATGGAATCACTACGGTCTATCAGACCGAATCGCCGGGAGGCTGGAACCTGATCGCCCGCACGCCGTGGAATCTTTTCGATCTGCGACGCGACCCGCCCAATCGTCTGAACATTGGTGATCGGATACGGTTCGTGGCGATATCGGAAAGCGAGTTCGACGCTCAGTGGGAGGCCCGGTCATGAACATCATGCACATCGAAAAACCCGGCATGTTTTCCGTCATCCAGGACACCGGTCGCTATGGCTCCCAGCGGCTGGGCGTGCCGGTCAATGGCCCTATGGACGAAGACGCCCATCGCATCGGCAACATGCTGGTAGGCAACGATGCCAGTGCTGCAACGCTTGAATGCACGCTGACCGGCCCTACCCTCAAATTTTCCAAAAATGCGATCCTTGCCCTGACTGGCGCGGATTTTCTGGTCACCGTCGCTGACCGGCCCGTACCGATGAACCAGGCCTTCGTCCTGCGCGCCGGCGTCTCCCTGCAAGTCCGGGAACGACGTCGCGGTGCGCGCCTGTACATCGCCGTGCGTGGCGGCATTGCCACCAAACCTGTGCTTGGCAGCCGCAGCACCTTTGTGCGGGGTGCGCTGGGCGGCATGGAGGGGCGAGCCCTTCGGGCAGGCGACCGCATACCTGTCGCCTCGGGCCACGGCGCCACGACTGGACTGGAAAAACTGTTGATACAGAGTGGTACGCCCACGGTGGTGGCACGTGCCATCGATCTGCAGGACGATACGACCGACAGACCTTTGCGCATCATGCGCGGGCCCCAGTGGCGTGGATTCGAAACCAGTTCGCGCCAGAAACTGGTCAGCACGCCGTTCTCCGTGTCCAATCAATCCGACCGCATGGGCTATCGAATGACCGGCGCAGCCATGACCTTGCGCCAGCCGTTGGAAATGACCTCGGAAGCCGTCACCATCGGAACGATCCAGGTTCCCCCGGATGGCAATCCCATCATACTCATGGCAGATCGCCAGACCGCGGGCGGCTATCCGAAAATCGCCTACGTGCTTGCTGCGGACCTGCCGCGCCTGGCCCAGGCCCTGCCGGGAGACACACTGCAGTTTCGTGCCGTATCGCATCGGCAAGCCGAGCAGGCCTACCTCATGAACGAAGACCGCATGGCGCGCATCGGCAAAGATGCCGCGCATGCATTGCGCTGACAGCAACCTAGGAGAGATGACGCATGCCGACGATTGATCTGAACTGTGACATGGGCGAGAGTTTCGGCGCCTGGAAGATGGGTTGCGACCTGGAGATCCTGGACTACGTCACGTCTGCCAATATTGCATGCGGGTTTCATGGCGGCGATCCGGACGTCATGCTGGCCACCGTGCGTGCCGCCGTCGCACGCGGCGTCGCTTTGGGTGCGCATCCAGGGCTGCCCGACCTGCAAGGATTCGGGCGTCGCGAGATGGTCATGACGCCGTCTGAAATCTATGCCCTGGTGGTCTATCAGGTCGGTGCCCTGCAAGGGTTTGCACAGGCTTCCAACACACGCCTGCATCATGTGAAGCCGCACGGCGCGCTCTACAACATGACGACGAAGAACCTGGAGCTGGCGCGCGCCGTCGCACAGGCCGTGCGCGACGTCGATCCCAGCCTGCAGATCTATGTGGCCAACGCCAACATCACGACTGCTGCGCTGGAGCTGGGCCTGACGGTGGCCTACGAGGTCTATTCCGACCGTACCTATCAGGACAATGGCACGCTCACGCCGCGCTCGCAACCTCACGCCATGATCGAGGATGTGGACACGTCGATTGCTCAGGTGCGCCGCATGATTTCCGAGGGCAAGGTGCGAGCGCTCAGCGGCCTGGATGTCGACATACGAGCCGACACGCTGTGCATTCACGGCGATCAGCCCGGCGCCCTGAACTTCGCACAACAACTACGAGAAGCACTCACACGCGACGGGATCGAACTGAAAACGACCTGATCCGTCCGGCGCCTATCCTTCAGCAGCCTGCCTGGCGCGCAACAACGCACTGCGATCGCCAGCCCGCAAGCGGCCCTGGCCGGACAGTCGCATGAGCGTGCCCAGCGCGATGAGCAGCCCGATCACCTCGACCAGTGCGGCAGGTATCCACATGGTGATGCCGCCGATCATCTGGTCGGTTTGCGCAGACATGGCCACGGCGCGACCGCACAGGTCGAACAGCGGATAGATGTCGCGTTCAGTGAAGGCAATCACGGCGCCCGCCACCATCTGCGGGACCATCGTGAGAATGGGCGAGAGCACCCGGCCACCCGGCGTCATCGCCGCCGGCGGACTGGGCCGACGGTCGAGAATGAGGTTCCAGTACATGAACCCGCTGATCACCACCGACCAGTTCATGATGCGATAAAGCCGCCAGTCGAGCATGGAATAGAACTGCACGACCGGAATGAGCCAGACCACCACAAGCAGCACGAACAGCAGCGGCACCAGGATGCGATGCGTGAGCAAGGCGACGCAGATGCGGCCGGCGCGCCCTTTCAGCCAGCGCGCCAAGGCGGTACGTGCGCCCATAGGCAAGCCGGCACGCATGACCTGACCCGGGAAGGCCCCCATCAGCAGCAGCGGCCCCAGATGATGCAGCACCAGGTGCTGGATGCGATGGATGAAGAACATCCGCTCGGCAAAATAATCCAGATGCGTGTGCAGCGACAGGTACAGCACGACCATGCCCGTCCAGAACAGCACCTGGCGCACGACATTGACCCGGTGCACACGCATGCCGCGCACGAACAGTACCGCCGCAATCAGGAACGCGGCCACCAAGGTGGGGGAAAATTCCCAGGGTACGAGCCACGCCAGAGCATTCATCGCCACAATCCGTTAGACAAAAAAAGCGGCGCGATGCGCGCCCCTTCTTGCTGCAGTGTATCGGAAAAGCCTCAGGCGTCAGATGCCTTGGCGCGGCGCCCGAAGCGCACGCGATGCACGGCAGGGTTGTCGCTCAGGCGTCGTGCCTGCGCCACCAGGACACTGCGACTGTCGGCGGCGCAATTCACCGTGATGCATGCCGACGCCATCTCGGCATCGGTGCCAGCGCCCACCTGGACATTGGAGACGTCCAGTCCGGCCGCATGAAAGTCGTGGCAGATCTGCTTGCGCACCCGGCCCACCATGTCCCGGGGGCACTCGACGGTCAATCGCGAAACGGCACGCTCACGCCCCAGGTTCTGAGCACGATCGACACCAGCACGCCGCAAAAACAGTTCAAACATACGCATAGGACCTCCTGTTGCTACATGCAGAGGATTCAGCGAACAAAAGCTGCGTCCGCACGCGATCAGGAATGCGCGGGCAGACGACAAACAAGTGCAATGGGTAGAGGGGTGTCGTGAACCGGATCAACCAGATTCTTGCTTGTCCGCCTGCGGCCAGGCCCGACGAAACGGGCACTGCCTAGGGAAAGCATTCAGGCACTCAGTGACTGAGCCCTTCAAACGACAACCGCACCTTGCTGCTGGGAACAGGGTGCGGCAGAAAGAGTTTCTGCGGGGACGCCCTGTCAGGCAGCGAGGTCGATGCAAGATCGACTACAACACTCGCCACAATCGGTGTTCACAGAACAACTCCTTGATTTATATGGAATCGTTAGTATACGCGAGCGAGCCGGCAAGAGCAAGGCCTGGGGGCCGACGACCGGGTGCGCAGCCGAGCTCTAGTAGACCAGGCCGTCGAGCCAACCCATGCGTACGAAGACGTGCATGACGATCATGGCAAGGACCGACATTCCCACCACGCCACCGGCCAACACGCTGGCAAGCGCAATCAGAACGTCGGGTAACCGGGTGCGCGTGGCAGGTTCCAGAGCGGGGTTGTAACGGCGGTCGAACGTGGCATTGGGCATCAGGGCAAGCACGGCCGCCTCGATGATGCCGGCGATGACGGGCATGCACGCCAGGAAAAAGGCAGGGGTGTCATACCAGACGGGTTCGCGCGACGCCAGCATCAGGCAGACCACGGAAAACAGCCCGATGCACCAGGCCATCGGGCGGCGCAAATACCACCACTGCGCACCGACCAGGCCAAGCAGCAATGAAAGCAGTGCAGCGACGGTTCTGGAGCGAAACGCAGGCGCAGCCGGGCGGGCTGTGGCGTCCAACGCAACCGGGACCGTCAGCTTGGGCGACTTGGACATGCGAGCGGCCTGTTTAAGGGTGCCAAAAGGGGTGCCAACAGCACGATACCGCCATTGTAGTGGACGTAGAATAGCGCCATGACGACCCCATACGATGTTGCCATCATAT
>JAEYZR010000156.1 GCA_023427945.1 Pseudomonadota bacterium
GGTCAGGGGCGCCCAAGGGCGCACCCTGGACCAACCAGTGGGGATGGCAATCGGACGCGATGGACAAGGCTATCGATGCTGCCGCGGTCGAACTCGATGCCGACAAGCGCAAGCAGCTCTACCGTGAGTTCGTTCAGATCGCCAATACCGAAGTACCTGTATGGATGGCCACGGACCGCGAGTTCATTTCCGTGACCAGCAAGCGCCTGCAAAACGACCACAACACGCCGCGCTGGCCCTCCAGCAGCTGGGCCGATCTGTGGCTGACCGATGCGAAGAAATAACGTGAAGATACCTGCCAAACCCTACGCTTTTCCGCTGCACGGCGAAGCCACCCCTCGCTCCACTGCACTTGTCGTGATCGACATGCAGGGCGATTTCTGCGCCGAGCACGGTTACATGCATCGCTTCGGTTTCGACCTGACGGCCTTGCGACGTCCCATTGCGCCTATCGCCCGGCTGCTTGCCGCGTTCCGGGAGCATGGTTTTCCCGTGATCCATACACGGGAAACCTTTCGTCCTGATCTCTCGGACGTGCAACCTCATCGACTCTGGCGGGGTGTGGATGGCCAGGGGGTTGCCGTCGGCGACGAGGGACCGCAGGGGCGCCACCTCATCCGTGGCGAACCATGCTGGGAAATCATTCCGGAACTGGCCCCTCTGAAGGGCGAGAAGATCTTCGATAAACCGGCATACGGCGCTTTCGGCTGCACCGATATCGAAAGCCATCTGCGCGCCAATGGAATCAAACAGCTCGTGCTGACGGGCCTGACCAGTGACTGCTGCATCCACACCAACGTGCGCGAGGCGCTCGACCGAGGTTTCGACTGCCTGACCGTCTCGGATGCCACGGGGGCTTGTTATGAGTCGGTGCACGAGGCGGCGATCAACCTGTTGATCAAAAAAAGCGGTGTGTTCGGTGCCGTCTGTGACACTGCCACGGTCATCGAGGCGCTCAACCCACACGGCACGGCGGGGGGCGCAGCATGAGCGCCAGCGACATGGGCATTCTCGCTCGCCGACGGATCGAGGCCGAGATCATCAAGCCTATCTATGACATCCTCAAGCGTGACCTGGGGCAGGAGAAGGCGGCGGCCATCATCGGCGAAGCGGTATCCAACGCCGCCGTGCAGGCGGGCAAGGATTTCGCTGCGCGCGAGCCTGGGGGCGCCGACATACGCAGTTTCGTTCGCCTGCAGCACCTCTGGGAGCAGGACGATGCGCTGAAGGTCGAAGTCTTGCGGGCCGACGATGCCGCGTTCGACTACGACGTCAAGCGCTGCCGTTATGCCGAGATGTATCACGAGATGGGGCTGGGCGAGATAGGCCATCTGCTGTCCTGTAACCGGGACGCGGGCTTCATTGTCGGCTATGACGATCGCGTGAAACTGACCCGAACCACCACCATCATGGGCGGCGCACCCCGGTGTGACTTTCGTTATGCCGTTGAAGTTTCGGATGAGGAGAACAAGAAATGATGGATGTGCGAATCAACGGCGATCGTCTCTGGGAAACGCTGGACGCCTTTGCCCGCATAGGCGCAACCGCCAACGGCGGTGTCAGCCGTCTGGCGCTCACCGAGCTGGACAAGCAGGCACGTGATTGCCTGGTCCGGTGGGCACGCGAGGCCGGTTGCGACATACGGGTCGACCAGATGGGCAACATCTTTGCGCGTCGCCCGGGGCGGGATGACACGCTGGCTCCGGTGCAGATGGGCAGTCACGGCGACTCTCAGCCCCACGGCGGCCGTTTTGACGGCATTTACGGCGTGCTTGCCGGCCTGGAGGTCATTCGCACGCTGAACGACCACGGCATCGAGACCGACCGCCCCATTGAACTGGTCAACTGGACCAACGAAGAGGGCTCGCGCTTTGCGCCCGCCATGATTTCCTCGGGCGTCTATGCCGGCGTGTTCGATCTGGCGTACGGATTGTCGCGCACCGATTCGCAGGGCGTGTCGATTGGCGAAGCCCTGCACGCCATCGGTTATGCGGGCGATTCGCCGGTGGGTGGCTACCCGGTGCATGCACACTTTGAACTGCACATCGAACAGGGGCCGATCCTAGAAGCCGAGGACATCACCATCGGTGTGGTGACGGGCGGGCAGGGCCAGCGTTGGTATGAAGGTACGTTGTCCGGTCAGTCCGCCCACGCCGGCACCACGCCGATGACGCGCCGCAAGGACGCCTTGCTCGGTGCGGCGCGCATCGTCGAGTGCATCAATGCCATTGGTCTCAAATGGGCGCCGCATGCGTGCGCAACCGTTGGCGCGCTGAATGTGCATCCCAATTCCCGCAATGTGGTGCCGGGCAGGGTGACCTACACCATCGAACTCAGGCACCCGGACGATGCCGTGCTTAACGCCATGGATGAGGAGGTGCGTGCACAGGTGGCCCGCGTGGCGGCCGAACTGGGGCTGCGAAGCGAGTTGAATGGAATATTTTCCTATGCGCCCATCAACTTTGCGCCTTCATGTGTGGCTGCCGTGCGGCAGTCGGCCGAAGACCTGGGATATTCTCACCGCGAGATACTCTCGGGCGCAGGCCACGATGCGTGCTACATGAACCGGGTCGCGCCGACAGGAATGATTTTTGTGCCCTGCGTGGATGGCATCAGCCATAACGAAGCCGAAGACATTTCCTACGAGTGGGGGGTATCAGGCGCCAATGTGTTGCTGCATGCGGTGCTGAAATCGCAGGCGTGACGCGATGACTGCAGCCGCTGCATCAGCGCGAATCCGGTGAATTCCCGTCGCAATGAAACACGCGGTGGCGGGAACCGGAGGCCGCGCTAAACTCTCCCGACGATAATAACAATCCGAGAGATGACATGCGGTTTTTGCTGGTTGAGGACAACATCGACCTGGGCGAGGCCATCGAGAGCAAGTTGCGTAACGCCGGTCATAGCGTGCAATGGGTGCGCGACGGCGAGGCGGCCATTCGTTGGGCAGGAGAGGGCAGCTGGGACGCGCTGGTGCTGGACATCAACCTGCCCGGCAAGGATGGCTTTGCCGTCATCCGCGAACTGCGTGCCGGGGGGCTGGAGGCGCCGGTCCTGGTGATCACTGCGCGTGCCGAGATCGAGGACAAGATCGACATGCTCGATCTGGGCGCCGACGACTACATGGTCAAGCCGTTCGACCTGCGCGAACTCGAGGCCCGCCTGCGGGCCCTGCTGCGCCGGCCGGCAGGCCAGACCACGAGCCAGCAGCGTTATGGCAGCCTGGAGATCGACCTGGCCAACCGGAGTGCCAGCGTTTCAGGCGTGCCTCTGGAATTGGGGCGGCGCGAGTTCCGGCTGCTCGAAATTCTGTTGTCGCGACTGGGGCAGACCGTGGTCAAGGAGCGCCTGATGACGCAGTTGTTCGAGGTCGACGAGGCCTCGCTCAATGCGCTCGAACTGCTGATTTCACGGCTGCGCAAGAAGCTGGCGCAAGCGTCGCTGGACATCGTCACGGTGCGAGGTGTGGGCTATCAGGTGCGTGTGCACGATGACGCCGCCTGAAGCTTTTTCCATCCAGCGGCGTGTTTTTGCCGTGGCGTTTTCGTTGCTGGTTCTGGCGACGCTGGTGGTGGTCCTGTTCCTGCGAGGTTATGCCCACAGCGCGGCGGATCAGGCTTTCGACCGGCTGTTGGCGGCATCGGCGCTGACCATCGCCGGATCAGTTCAACTGGGCGACGATGGCGTCACGGTCGAGCCGCCCTATTCATCGTTGGCCATGATGTCCAGCCAGGAGCGTGTGTTTTACGCCGTGCGCGACGCATCGGGCAGGCTGATCACGGGCTATGACGATCTCGCGCCGGGACTGCCCCTGGCGCAAGGGGGCGAACCCGTGTTTGTCAACAGCCGCTATCACGACGAGGCGATTCGTCTGGCCACCGTCGGTCGTTTCGTTTCTTCCGACCAGCAGCCCGGATGGGTGACCGTGCGCGTGGCGGAGACACGTGGCGCACGCGAAGCCCTGTCTTCCGAAATCCTCAATCGCAGTGTCGTGCCGCTGTTGGCCGTGGTCGTCGTGGCGCTTGCGCTGTTGTGGTTCGGCATAGGCCGGGCCTTCGCGCCGTTGCGCAGCCTGGAGCGCGACCTGCGCGAACGCGCGCCGCACGATCTGCAGGCCTTCTCCGAACCCGTGCCGCGTGAAGTACAGCGACTGGTCGAAGCCTTGAATGTTTTCATGCAACGTCTGGCAGGTGTCATGGATACACTGAACAACCTGGTGGCCGATGCGGCGCATCAAGTCCGCACACCCTTGGCATCCTTGCGTGCGCAGGCCGAAGTGGCGCTGGACGATCCCGATCCGGTGCGCATGCGCCAGCGGGTGGCGCGCATCCACCACAACGCCACCCAGGCCAGCGATCTCATCCACCAGCTCTTGATGGATGCCACCATCAGTCACCGACTGGGCATGCAGGAACAGTCGCTGGTGGGCGTGGCCGAAACCATCAATGCCACGCGCCGCCGGGTCGGGCCTTTGCAGGCACAGCGGCTGAACATTTCGGTCGCGCCCGAGGTCAGGCGCGCCCGCGTCCTGGGTGATCGTGTCGCGCTGCGCGAAATGCTGCGCAATCTGGTGGACAACGCCTTGCGTTACGCGCCCGACGGAAAGATCGACATTCATGCGCAGCCCATTTCGGGCAATCGCGTGGCCTTGACGGTGAGTGATCGTGGGCCGGGCATTGCCGACGATGAGAAAGACTCGGTGCAGCGTCGTTTCGTGCGGGGCCGCAGCAGCGAGGCATCGACAGGTTCCGGCCTGGGCCTGGCAATCGTGCGCAACGTGGCCCACGCACACGGCGGCGGATTATGGCTGCAGGACCGGCCCGGTGGCGGACTGTCGGCGCGCATCGTCCTGCCCGTGGCGCGGACCCGGTCAACGAAGTCGCACGGCAGACGTGCGGGCCTGGCGACATTGTTGCTGATCGCGCTTGTCACGGGCACGGCCGGGGTAAAGCCGGTGAACGCGGCGGACATGCTGGAGACGCACTATCCGGCCTCACAGCCCACGCGTCGCACGCTCGTCATCGCGGGTCCGACCGATACGCCGGTGGTGGCGCCGCTCATCATGGGCTTTCAGGAAGACCGTCCCGATGTGGACGTCATCTATCGGGAGATGGGCGCACGCGAGCTGTATGACGCGGTCGTGGCGGGCAAGTTGAATGATGTCGATGTGCTGATGAGTTCGGCAGCCGATCTGCAGATTCGACTGGCCAACGA
>JAEYZR010000180.1 GCA_023427945.1 Pseudomonadota bacterium
GGCTGAGGTGCCGGTGCCATGGGAGCAGGTGCGGGCGGGGGTGCCATGTGGCCCGGTGCCGGCGCCATCGGCGGGGGAGCCATCGGAGCGGGTGCAGCACCACCGTGCATCGGTGCCGCGCCAGGTGCATAGCCTGCGCCAGGCGCTGGGCGGGGTGCAGGCGCATAACCCGGTGCGGGCGACGAGCCCGGCGTACCGGCAGGCACTTCAATCGTCATCTCGCGCATCACGCCGCCGCCCATGACGCTGCCGTAGGTCTGTCCCTGGCCGGACATTTGTGCCTCGCAGGCAGCGCGGTCGGTGGCGGGCAAGCGCTGGCAGCGCTGCATGGCGTTCGAATCGTAGGCGCCGCCCTTGTTCACCAGTTGATTGCGGCGTGCTTCCACGCGGGCCGCGCCGGCTTCTTGCAGGCATACCTGCTTGGTCTGGTTGGTGCGACCGGCGTTGCAGTTGGCCACATCCTCTTTGTATTGAGCATCGATGCTCTTGGTATCCGCAGCCTGGACGCTCCAGGCGCTGGCCGCCAGAACGATGCTGCCAAAAATTCCCACAGCTACGCGATTCATTGGCGAAAGATGCTGGTTAGACATGGTCTGACTCCTTATCTGGATGGCCATTTCGAGGCATCCGCAATTGATTGGAAATCCGAAGACGATCCCGCATCGGCAGGACTGACCTCAAATGAACACGCCTGATCCTAGCAACTCCCGTGCCACGAATTTCCCTAGGCGTGGACAGGCATTAAAACAACACTTTAGTAATAACCCTAGGGTTTATACCGCTTTCATATTGCATTGCAGCATGAAAGGAATATGATCGATTCATGAAAGCAATCAATGGCTTTCATGCGTTCGTCGTGAGGATGCCTGTGCCGCGGGCCTTCGCGAAACCGACGAATGATCCCTCTCACCTGCAAGCAAATATGGAGCACTAGCCATGCGACACACTTCAGAAAGCGTCTTATCGCCCAAGCCTTCGGCCCTGCGCCGTGCCGTCTCGGGGTTTCTTGACTACGTGGTCGATGTCCTGACCGACGTTCAGAACGGTCGTCAGCAACACCCCGTGATCTCCGCCTTCAAGGCGTGATCTCGCAGGGGGGCACTCCCCCCTGCTGCCCGATGAAGGGGCAAACACTCTTGAATGTCCAGGTCGCCAGCCTGGACATTTTTCATTGGCGCAAAGCAATGACAGGACGTGATCTGGCAGGCAAATCGGCCATGTCTTATATAAGATACAAGACCCTTGCAGCGAGTGGGCGGCAGTCCTACAATGTTGGCATTCCAACCGTCAACTCGCAGGAATCCCATGCTCGAGACTTATCGCCAACACGTTGCCGAACGCGCCGCCCTAGGCATCCCCCCGTTGCCACTCTCTGCTCAGCAGACTGCCGATCTGATTGAATTGCTCAAAGCACCGCCAGAGGGCGAGGGTGAGTTCCTGCTCTCACTTTTCACGCATCGCGTGCCGGCCGGCGTGGATGACGCAGCCAAGGTCAAGGCATCGTACCTGGCTGCTGTGGCCCTGGGTTCGGAAAAGTGCCCCCTGTTGACGCGCGTACAAGCGACCCAGTTGTTGGGCACCATGCTTGGCGGCTACAACATCGGCCCGATGGTCGAGCTGCTGGATGACGAAGAAACGGCTTCGGTTGCCGCTGACGGCCTGAAGAAAACCCTGTTGATGTTCGACGCTTTCCATGACGTGAAAGACAAGGCCGACAAGGGCAACAGCCATGCAACCAGCGTTCTTCAAAGCTGGGCAGATGCTGAATGGTTCACCAGCCGTGCAGAAGTGCCCGAAAGCCTGACGGTCACTGTTTTCAAGGTGACCGGCGAAACCAACACCGACGACCTCTCGCCTGCTCCCGATGCCTGGAGCCGCCCGGACATTCCCTTGCACGCGCTGGCCATGCTGAAGAACCCGCGCCCCGGCATCGAACCCCAGGAACCCGGCAAGACCGGCCCGATCGACTTCATCAACGCACTGAAGGAAAAGGGCCATTTGGTGGCCTATGTCGGTGACGTCGTGGGCACGGGCTCCTCGCGCAAGTCGGCAACCAACTCGGTACTGTGGTTCACCGGTGAAGACATTCCTTTTGTGCCCAACAAGCGCTTTGGTGGCGTCTGTCTGGGAAGCAAGATCGCCCCCATCTTCTACAACACGATGGAAGATGCCGGCGCCTTGCCCATCGAGCTGGATGTGTCGAACATGAACATGGGCGACGTGATCGAACTGCGCCCCTATGAAGGCAAGGCACTCAAGGACGGCAAGGTCATTGCCGAGTTCGAGGTCAAGTCCGAAGTGCTGTTTGACGAAGTGCGCGCAGGCGGACGTATCCCCCTCATCATCGGTCGCGGCCTGACGGCCAAGGCGCGTGAAGCGCTGGGTCTGCCCGTCTCCACCCTGTTCCGCCTGCCCCACAATCCTGCCGACACCGGCCGTGGCTATACCCTTGCGCAAAAAATGGTGGGTCGCGCCTGCGGTCTGCCCGAAGGCGTGGGCGTGCGCCCGGGCACCTATTGCGAACCCCGCATGACTTCGGTCGGCAGCCAGGATACGACCGGCCCCATGACGCGCGACGAGCTCAAGGATCTGGCGTGCCTGGGCTTCTCGGCCGATCTGGTCATGCAGTCGTTCTGCCATACGGCCGCGTATCCCAAGCCCGTGGATGTCAAGACGCACCACACCCTGCCCCAGTTCATCAGCACGCGGGGCGGCATTTCGCTGCGTCCGGGCGATGGCGTGATCCACTCTTGGCTCAACCGCATGCTGCTGCCCGACACGGTGGGCACCGGTGGCGACTCGCACACGCGCTTCCCTATCGGGATTTCATTCCCGGCAGGTTCGGGTCTGGTCGCGTTTGCCGCCGCCACAGGCGTCATGCCCCTGGACATGCCGGAATCGGTGCTGGTGCGTTTCAAGGGCAAGCTGCAACCTGGCGTGACGCTGCGCGACCTGGTGAACGCCATCCCGCTGTACGCCATCAAGCAGGGCTTGTTGACCGTCGAAAAGACCAACAAGAAAAACATCTTCTCCGGCCGGGTCCTTGAGATCGAAGGTTTGCCAGACCTGAAAGTCGAACAGGCGTTCGAGCTTTCGGACGCATCGGCAGAGCGTTCGGCAGCCGGTTGCACCGTTCACCTGAACAAAGAACCGATCATCGAGTACATCAACAGCAACATCGTGATGCTGAAGTGGATGATTGCCAACGGCTACGAAGACGAGCGCTCGCTGGTTCGCCGCATCAAGGCGATGGAAGCCTGGCTTGCCGATCCGCAACTGTTGCAACCCGACGCCGACGCCGAATACGCCGCAGTGATCGAGATCGATCTGGCCGACGTGCATGAGCCCATCGTGGCGTGCCCGAACGACCCTGACGATGTGAAGACGATGTCCGAAGTGTCAGGTGCGAAGATCGACGAAGTGTTCATCGGCAGCTGCATGACCAACATCGGCCACTTCCGCGCAGCCTCCAAGCTGCTCGAAGGCAAGCGCGATATTCCCGTGAAGCTGTGGGTCGCCCCGCCGACCAAGATGGACGCGCAGCAACTGACCGAAGAAGGCCACTACGGCGTGCTGGGTGTTGCCGGTGCCCGCATGGAAATGCCCGGATGCTCGCTGTGCATGGGCAATCAGGCACAGGTGCGTGAAGGCGCAACCGTCATGTCCACCAGTACCCGGAACTTTCCGAACCGCCTGGGCAAGAACACCAACGTATACCTGGGCTCGGCAGAACTGGCTGCCATCTGCTCGCGTCTGGGCCGTATTCCCACCAAAGAGGAATACATGGCGGATATCGGCGTGATCGGACAGCACAGCGACACGATCTATCAATACCTGAACTTCGACAAGATCGACGACTACAAGGATGTCGCTGACGCTGTCACGACCTGACAAGTAGGTTGATCACC
>JAEYZR010000264.1 GCA_023427945.1 Pseudomonadota bacterium
CACCAGCGCGATGCGCTTGTTGTACCAGTTCATGAATATGGAAATCGACAGACTGACGGTCAGGTAAGCCGCCATGATGATAAGAATGCCCTCGATCGCCTGCCCGGTCTGGTTCAATGTCGTGTTGACGATGGACACAATATCGGGATACCCGATAGCCACAGCAAGCGAGCTGTTCTTGGTCAGGTTCAGGTATTGGCTGGTCATGGGGGGAATGATGACCCGCAGGGCCTGCGGCAGCACCACGAGGCGCAGCATCTTCGCACGGCTCAGCCCGAGCGAGCCGGCCGCTTCCCATTGTCCAGAGCCGACCGACTGCACACCCGAGCGCACCACCTCGGCAACGAACGCCGAGGTGTAGATCACCAGGCCGGCCAGCAGGGCCGCAAACTCGGGGGACAGGCTGATGCCGCCGGTGAAGTTGAAGCCCTTCAGTTCAGGCATCACGAGCGTGAGGGACGCGCCACTGGCCAGCCAGCCGATGATCGGAAAGGCCACCAGCATGGCGAGCGACCAGAGGCCCGAAGAAATCAGGCGGCCGGTCTTGGCCTGATGTTTCTTGGCCCACTGAAACAGGACGAGGCTGGCGACGATAGCCACGCCCAGGCCTGCGAGCATCCAGTCCAGCGATGCGCCTTCCAGACCGGGAATGCGAAGGCCACGATTGGAGATGAACACACCACTTATCGGGTTGAGCGCCTGCCTGGGGCCCGGGGTGGCCTCGGTGATGATGGCGTACCAGAAGAAGAGCTGCAACAGCAGCGGAACGTTACGCATGACTTCGACGTAGACGGCCGCAACTTTGTTGATCAGGAAATTCTTGGACATGCGCGCGATACCGATGAGGGTACCGAGGATGGTCGCGAGCACGATGCCCATGACAGCAACACGCAGCGTATTGAGAATACCGACCCAGATGGCGCGTGCGTAGGTGTCGGCAGGAGAGTAGTTGATGGCGCTCTCGCCGATTGCAAAACCGGCTTCGCGTCCGAGGAAATGAAAACCTGTGGCGATGTTGCGTGCCGCAAGGTTATGCAGCGTATTGGAAACCAAGAACCACACCGCTAAGGCGACCAGCCCTATGGCCATCACCTGGTACACGATGCCGCGCACACTTGGGTCATTCCAGGAGAGCCGCCTTTTGGGTGGCCGCACGGGTAACTTGTTTGAAGTGTCTGTCATCGGTCGAATAACTAAAAGTCGAACATGGAACGATTGCCGGGTGGCAATCGTTCGTCAAAGCAAACTGCGATGGCCTGACTACACGACTGACTACCGCCAGCCACCGGCAAGCACATACTGAGCCCGCCAGCTTTGCAGGCCTGCCCGCTTCGCACTAATGCCGCTGGCGGGACAGGATTTTACCGAGTTCGCCTGATCAGCGAACCGGCCAGCCGTACATCAACCCACCCTCACGCCATTGCGCATTCAGGCCGCGCTCAAGCTTCATCGCGCTGGTCTTGCCCAGGTTGCGATCAAAGCTCTCGCCGTAATTGCCGACCTGCTTGATGATGCTGTAGGCCCACTTTTCATCCACACCTAGGTTCTTGCCCATGCCCGGCGAGACGCCGAGAATACGCTGAACGTTGGGATTGTTGCTCTTCAACTGCTCGTCGACGTTTGCCGATGTCACCCCATACTCTTCAGCTTCGAGCATGGCATTGAGCGACCAACGCACCACGTTGAACCACTGATCATCACCTTGACGCACCAGGGGTCCCAAAGGTTCCTTGGAAAAATCTTCCGGCAGGATAACGTAATCATCGGGGTTGGAGAACGTGCTGCGGATGGCGGCTGCCTGCGACTTGTCAGTCGTGAAGGCATCGCATCGGCCACTGGCAAAAACGCGGGCAACCTCTTCGGACTTGTCGACCACGACAGGCTTGAAGGAGATGTTTTGCGAACGGAACCAGTCAGACAGATTCAGCTCGGTCGTCGTACCCGGCTGTACGCAGATGGTGGCGCCATCCAGTTCCTTGGCGCTTTTCAGCCCGAGGTCTTTCTTGACCAGCACACCCTGGCTGTCGTAATAGTTCACGCCCGTACCAATCAGTCCCAGCGTGGTGTCACGCGTGAGCGTCTGAGTGGTATTGCGGGTGAGCACGTCGATTTCGCCGGCCTGCAGTGCGGTGAAACGCTGCTGCGTGGTCAGTGGCGTGACCTTGAACTTGGTGGCGTCGTTGAAGACCGTCGCGGCAATCGCACGGCACATGTCGACATCCAGCCCTGTCCATTGTCCTTTGCTGTCCAGCAGCGCAAAGCCAGCGACACCGGTATTGACGCCGCACTGCACGAAGCCCTTCTTTTTGACATTGTCAAAAGTAGCGCCAGCCTGCGCAGTTGATGCCACGGCCAGAAGCGCGGCCCCCATTGCAGCAAGTTTAAAGAGTTTCATAGGTAGCCTCCATAACGCTCGCAACGTGGACATCAACCGAAATGGCATGAAGCACATACACGCTGCGCGCGTGATCGCTATCTTCGCTGCAAAAACGGGGACACGAAAGAATTCTTTCGCCTTCGTTACGAAAAACGGGGGACGCTACCGGTGTAAACGCCATCATGCGATATCTTCACAACACTTTGTCCAGTGCGATCCTGGCCTTACCGATGCACCGTCGATCAGGATCGACGGTGCATCGTCATCACCAGATATTACCGGACGGGCCAACCATACATTACACCGCCATCTTTCCACTGCGCATTCAGGCCGCGCGGCAGTTTCATGGGGCTGGATTCACCCAGGTTGCGATCAAACACTTCACCGTAGTTGCCGACTTGTTTGACGATGGTGTAGGCCCATTTTTCGTCGACACCCAGGTTCTTGCCCATACCAGGCGTTGCACCCAGGATGCGTTGAACGTTGGGGTTGGTGCTCTTGAGCATTTCGTCCACGTTTTTCGACGTGATGCCATACTCTTCGGCTTCGATCGAAGCGAACAGGGCCCAACGCACAACGTTCAACCAGGCGTCGTCACCCTGACGCACCATCGGGCCCAGGGGCTCCTTGGAAAAGTCTTCTGGCAGGATTTCGTAGTTGTCAGGATTTTCCAGCGTCGTACGGATCGAAGCGAGTTGCGACTTGTCCGTCGTGAAGGCGTCGCAACGTCCCGAGGTGAAGGCCCGAACGATTTCGTCGAACTTGTCGATCACAACAGGCTTGAAGTCGATCTTGGCACTGCGGAACCAGTCGGCCAGGTTCAGTTCGGTGGTCGTGCCGGGCTGCACACAGATCGTGGCACCACCCAATTCTTTTGCGCTCTTCAGGTTGAGGTCTTTCTTGACCATCACGCCCTGGCTATCGTAATAGTTCACACCGGCGCCGATCAGACCGAGCGTGGTGTCACGCGTGAGCGTCTGTGTCGTGTTGCGGGTCAGCACATCGATTTCGCCAGATTGCAAGGCGGTGAAACGCTGCTGTGTGTTCAGTGGAGTCACTTTGAATTTGCTGGCATCGTTGAACATCAGTGCAGCGATGCTGCGACACATGTCCACGTCCAGACCGGTCCATTGGCCTTTACTGTCGGCGATCGAGAAGCCGGCAATGCCGGTGGACACGCCACATTGAACAAAGCCCTTTTTCTTTACATTGTCGTACGTTGCGCCAGCATGGGCGGCCGACATGGAGGCGGAGAATAAAGCGGCTACAGCGACAAGTTTCAAAACTTTCATGCGTGATCTCCGAGGGTGCTGACACTACGCGGCGCCTGAGTAAATGGAGGGGTTGCAACATGTTGGAGTGAATACAACAAGTATGCGCAGCGCCACGTCATAAAACATATCGTAACTTTGTGCGATTCGTACCGACATGGGGGATATCCCTTGTGAATCTGCATGGTCGCCAAGGCGGACTATTCCCGACAGCGCGTGGCCCGAGAAAGCTGTCATGAATGTCAGCCAATTCAACAAAAATGGCGGGCCTTCAGTCGCCAGATCAGCCGCTGAGTCAGTGCAGGTTGGCACACCAAGACTACGGGCGCACCGGCCTGAAAACAGCTGTAACCAGAGAGCATCTCGCCGGTGTCATCCGGCGAGACTCGCCGAGGTTATGATGATGCATCTTGCCCGGGACGCCATGATCCAATTCCAGCACGTCTTCAAATCCTACGGTCGTAGTCGCAACATCCTTGCAGACATCAATTTCAATGTCGAAGCAGGCGAGTTCGTCTTCGTCTCCGGCCCCTCTGGCGCCGGTAAATCGACCCTGCTCAAACTGATCGGCGGCCTGGAGCCACCGACACGGGGATCAATTCAGGTCAATGGGCAAAGACTGGAAAAAATGAGCTCCCGCTCACGTCCCTATCTGCGTCGTGCAGTAGGCGTCATTCTTCAGGACACCCACCTGCTGTATGACCGCAGCGTGATCGCCAACGTGACCTTGCCATTGATCGTGACTGGCCATCCGCAAACCAAGGCACTTGCCCGTGCGCGCGCTGCCCTGGACAAAGTCGGCCTGGCTGGCAAGGACATGATGAAACCCATCGAGCTGTCCGGCGGCGAACAACAACGGCTTGCCATTGCGCGCGCCATTGTCAACCGGCCCGCCATTCTGATTGCCGACGAGCCCACCGCGAACCTGGATCATGACAGCGCCACACGCATCATGAATGTCTTTCGCGATTTCAATCAGGTGGGCGTCACGACGCTCATCGCCTCGCACGATCAGGCCCTGATGTCGCGCTACGCAAGCCGGACCCTGCGTATCGACGAGGGTCGGTTCGCCGACATCGCTGGAGTACAGCCATGAAGACGTGGTTGCGCCAGCACCGTTACGCACTTTTCATTACCTTGCGCCGCCTTGCGGCCCAGCCGTTTTCGTCGATGGCCAATATTCTGGTGATGGCGATGGCACTGGCCTTGCCGTTGCTGGGTGGATCCATTCTGGTTTCGGTCGAGCCTGTCGCTCGCCAGGTGTCGGTCACGCCTGAAGTCACCGCCTACATGCAGGTGGACGCGCCTGAGTCGGCAGCCGTCGAGTTGGAGCGACGCATCCGGGCTGAATATGGGGAAGGCGTGACTGATGTCCGGCTGGTTCGACGCGGGGACGCGCTTGCGCAACTGAAGCAGAACCCGGCCTGGTCACAGGCGCTTTCGGTACTGGATGGCAACCCGCTGCCCGATGCCGTGGTGACGCGACTGGCCGATGGTGAGAACCTCGCGGGGCGCGCCGAAGCGCTGGCTACGACCCTGCAGAAATGGGATCGTGTCGATCGCGTTCAACTGGATAGTGCATGGGTGCAACGACTTGAAGCGCTGCTGCGTTTTGCGCGCATCGGATTGATATTCCTGGCAATGTCTGTCGCCGTGGTGGTGCTTGCAACCATATTCAACACGGTGCGCATGCAGGCGCTTGCGCAACGCGAGGAAATCGGCGTGGCACGGCTGGTGGGTGCGACCGAATCGTTCGTGCACAGGCCGTTCCTCTATCTGGGCGCCCTTTCCAGCGCCGTGGCAGGAGTGGTGGCTGTCGGCGTGGCGGCACTACTGCTTTCGCCGCTGAACAACGCACTGATCGGACTGGCGCGCAGCTATGGCGCGGAATTCTCGTTGCGCCTGCCTCCGATGTCCGTTCTCTTGCTTGGTATCGTGGTCACCGCGGCACTTGGCGCGCTGTCGGCACGCTGGTCTGTCACACGCAACACCCGATTCTGACCTGAAGGACGCGGGCGTCCTTAGAGGTCAGCAAGGCCTGTCAGGATGGCAGAAGCAGGCGCTCGGCAGTCCTACCCGGCAGGATCTTTCACGTTCGTCCAACGGGCACCTGCCAGTCCCATCCAACAGGCACTAGCCAGTCCCACCCGGCAAGCATTCAGTGGCGCCACCCACTGAGCACTCTGCATCCTGTCCGGCGAGCCTGCTTCGCTCGGGCCACAACCGTGTGACTGGGGCCTCTTGCCCCACCACCATCATGCAGCGCGTTCGCCACCCTGCAGGTCGTCCGGCGCGGCATGAAAGCCCGCCAGCAGCCGTTCGCGGCGCTCGGCAACGCGTGCCATTGCGGCTTCCTTGACGTGCCCGTAACCGCGGATATCTTCGGGCAGACTGGCCAGTTCGACTGCACGCTGCAGGTTGCCAGCGTTCAGTCCTGGCAGGATGCCAAGGATATTGTCGCGGTACTGCTGGATCAGCGCCCGTTCTGCACGGCGCTCAGCCGTATAACCGAACACGTCCAAGGGTGTGCCACGCAGCCCCTTCAATCTGGCCAGCACACCAAACGCCTTGAGCATCCCGGGACCATAGGATTTCTTGATCAGGTGGCCTTGTGAATCACGCCGCGAAAACAGAGGCGGTGCGAGATGGAAATTCAATTTCCAGTCACCTTCGAATTGCTGCGAGATCTTCTTCAGGAACTCGCCATCGCTGTGCAGGCGCGTCACCTCGTACTCGTCCTTGTAGGCCAGCAACTTGAAGTAATACCGTGCAACGGCTGCTGCCAATAGCGAGGTACCCGTTGCCGACTGTTCGGCACGCGCCACTTCGTCGACAAAAGCGACGTAGCGTTGAGCGTAGGCCTGATTCTGGTAGGCCACGAGCATGCCGGCACGCATATCTCGAATGCCCTCCCAGTCTCCCTTCACCGGTGAGGGCTTGAAGGCAAGAACCTTTCAGCTCGAGGCAGCCGCGGCAGGTGCACGTGCACCACCACCGGCGCGAGCCCCCTCTGCAGTGGACGGATGGCGACGCAACTCGACAAACCCGTCCAGGGAAGCATTTTCCCCGTCGACACGCCCGGCTTGATCCTCCGCGTGACCCATGCGTGCGGCATCGTCCCCGGTCGTCGGCGTCAAGCCGGCGGCTTGCATGACCGCGGGCTGGTGGGCGGCAGCACGCCGCCCCCATGCGAACGCAGCCAGGTTGCTGGCGACCTGCGTACCGTTGAGTTCGATGGCACGCTCAAGCGCCGCCTGCCCCAGAGGCAACCAGCCTTTCTGGAACACGTAGCCCAGCATCATGGGATTGGCGTATATCCCATCGCCCAAGAGCCTGACGGCAAGATCGGAGGCATCGATGGTGTCCACGCGACCGACGCCGCAGGCTGCCTGCAGGTCCTCGGTCAATGAGCCACCTGGCAAACGCCAGTCGGGGTTATGAATGAAGTCGGCTGTGGGTGCCACATCGCTGTTGAGCAAGGCATGGGTGCGACCTGCTCTCATGCGTGCCAGCGATTCCGTACCTGCGCCCACGACCAGATCGCCGATCAGGACCAGATCGGCCTCTCCCATCGCGACCCGGGTATTCATCAGGTCGCCCGGCGTGGCCGCCAGGATGACGTGCGAGTGGACGGCTCCGCCCTTCTGCGCCAGCCCCGCCATGTCCAGTACCGAGCAGCCCTTGTTTTCGAGATGCGCAGCCATGCCCAGCAACTGGCCGATGGTGACCACGCCCGTGCCCCCCACGCCTGCGATGAACACCCCGAAAGGCTGATCCAGCGTGCCGACTGCGGGTGCCGGGACAGCCAGGTCGGCACGCTCGTTGCCGCCACGCGCCTTGGGCTTGCGCAGCGTCCCACCTTCGACCGTCACGAAGCTGGGACAGAATCCTTTCAGGCAGGAATAGTCCTTGTTGCAGCTGGACTGATTGATGGTGCGCTTGCGCCCCAACGGGGTTTCCAGCGGTTCGACCGATAGGCAGTGGGACTTCTCGGAGCAATCGCCACAGCCTTCGCACACGCAATCGTTGATCACCACCCGGCGGGCGGGATCGGCGTAATCGCCGCGTTTGCGCCGGCGCCGCTTTTCAGTGGCGCATGTCTGGTCGTAGATCAGCACCGACACGTTGGGATATTCACGCAGCTCACGCATGACCCGGTCGAGTTCATCACGATGCACGACGGGTACGCCATCGGCCAGCCCGGTAATCGAGCGGTACTTCTCAGGTTCGTCAGTGACGATGACGATCTTGTCGATGCCCTCTGCGGCCACCTGACGGGTGATCATCGGCACGCTGATGGGGCCATCCACGGGTTGCCCGCCTGTCATGGCGACCGCGTCGTTGAATAGTATCTTGTAGGTGATGGGCGCCTTGGCCGCCACTGCGGCACGAATGGCAAGCAGACCTGAGTGGTAGTAGGTGCCATCCCCCAGATTCGCAAAGACGTGTTTTTCTTCGGTGAAAGGCGCCTGACCGATCCAGGGAACCCCTTCCCCGCCCATCTGGGTGAACACCTGGGTGTTGCGTCCCATCCAGGTCACCATGTAGTGGCAGCCTATGCCGGCCAGTCCGCGCGAGCCATCCGGCACGCGGGTCGAGGTGTTGTGCGGACAGCCCGAACAGAACCAGGGTTTGCGCTCGGTCACCACCCGGGGTTTGGCCGCCGCACGCGCCCGTGCGTCCAGGAATGCCACACGCGCCTCGATACTGGCACGCACGCTGTCCGGAAGATCGAACTTCAGCAACCGGGCGGCAATGGCACGCGCCACGATGGCCGGCGAAAACTCATAATGGGCCGGCAGTAGCCAGTTGCCCTGAGGCACCGACCATTCGCCGCCGTCCTTGTCGCCGAATTTGCCTACGACACGCGGTATCTTCTTGCCGGTGCCCACCCAGCTGAACAGTTCTTCCTTGAGTTGATACTCGAGCACCTGGCGTTTTTCTTCAACGACCAGGATTTCGTCCAGCCCTTCGGCAAAAGCCTGTGTGCCCGTGGCCTCCAGAGGCCACACCATGCCCACCTTGAACAGGCGCAGACCGATCTGGCGACAGACTTCCGGCGTGAGTCCCAGGTCAAGCAAGGCCTGATGGGTATCAAGATAAGCCTTGCCCGAGGTCATGATGCCAAAGCGCGCCTGTTCGGTGGGTATCTCCCACAACTCGCGGTTCAGGCCATTGGCGCGGGCATAGGCCAGCGCGGCATACAGCTTGTAGTCCAGCAGACGGGCTTCCTGCGCCAAGGGCGTGTCGGGAAGCCTGATGTTCAAGCCGTCGGCCGGCATGGTGAAATCTTCCGGCAGGCGCACCTGCACCCGGTATGGATCGACATCGACAGAGGCAGACACCTCTACGATGTCGGTGATGCATTTGATGCCCACCCATACGCCTGCATAGCGACTCATGGCCCAGCCATGTACACCGTAATCGAGCACCTCTTGCACGCTTGAAGGAAAGAGCACGGGAATCATGCAGGCCTTCAGGATGTGGTCGCTCTGATGCGGCAAGGTAGACGATTTCGCAGGAGGGGCGTCGCCCGCCACGACCAGCACGCCGCCGTGGGTGGACGTACCGGCCGCATTGGCATGCTTGAAGACGTCGCCGCTGCGATCCACGCCCGGGCCTTTGCCATACCACATGCC
>JAEYZR010000280.1 GCA_023427945.1 Pseudomonadota bacterium
TTTCCGGCCCGTTCCATTACGGCTTCTGGGGCGCCCTGATGGTGTTGTTCATCTACCCGTTCGGACGCCGCTTCAGAGCGCTTGCCCCCAAGGCGCATACCCTGGGTGAGCTGCTGCACGCCCGGCATGGCCGGTCCAGCCAGATGATCATGGCAGTGTCGAACCTCATGGGCAGCTGTATCAGCCTGATGGTCAACTTCACGGCAGCCGGCGCCCTGGTGGCCGTGCTGTCGCCGTTGAACTTCACGCAAGGCGTGCTGATCGCGGGTCTGGGCGTGCTGTCCTACACCTTGTGGTCGGGCTTCCGGGCGTCGGTCATGACCGACTTTGCACAGTTGGCCGCCATGATTCTGGCTGCGGTCATCATCATTCCGCTGATTTTCTTCAATGCCGGCGGCACCGGGATGCTCGGGCAGGGCATGGAGCGTCTGACTTCCGAGCAACTGGACTTCTTTTCCCGTACGGCCTTCCTGGAGCAGGGGGCGCCGTTCTTTGTGGCGGTGCTGGCTTATGCCATCGGTAACCAGACGATTGCGCAACGGCTGTTCGCTGTGCGGCAAGACCTGATCAAGCCCACGTTCATCACGGCCACCATCGGCTACGGTGCGGTCGTGATCGGACTGGGCATGCTGGGCCTGATGGCTGCCATGGTGGGGCTGCAGCCGCTCGATGGCGACATGAACAACATCATCCCGCAGATGGCGTCGGCCTATCTGCCGCCGTTTGCCATCGGCCTGTTCTTCATCCTGGTGGTGGGCTCGCTGTCATCGACGGCAGACTCCGACCTGTCCGCCCTGTCGGCCATCATGATGACCGACATCTACGCCAAGAATGTGGCGCGCGGCAAACCCAACACCAGGACGATGTTGATGCTCGGTCGTGCCACCATGATCGGCGCCACCATGCTGGGCGTGGTGCTGGCGAGCTTCAAGTTCGACATCCTGGTGATGCTGGTGTTCGTGGGGGCCCTGTGGGGGGCGCTGGTGTTTCCGTTCATCGCCAGCTTCTACTGGAACCGGGTCACGAACCGGGCATTCACGGCGTCGGTGATCCTGGGTGCGCTGATGTTCAGCGTGGTGCGGTTCGAACTGATCCCCATCGTCGGCCTGACGGCGGGTTTCTTTGAAGTCTGCGCCGGCATCGGCGCCGGCGTGGTGCTGGGCTTGATGACGTTCGGGTTCTTTGGCCGTATTCCGGCCTTCATCGTCGGCACCGCCGTGGGCGTCTTGAGCATCTATTACTTCGCCGGTCATTTACGGGACTATGGGGTCTTGCTGGCCTCGCTCACTGCCTACGGGGTGAGCACCGTGGTCTGCGTGTCGGTCAGCCTGCTGGACAAGCAACGCTTCGACTTCAGCTTGCTCGCGCAGCGGGTCACCCCTTTTGGCGCACCTGGTGCGCCCGTCGTCACCAAACAGGGAGCACTTTGATATGAGCATTTTTGGACTTAGCCTCTACATCCTCATCTGGCCCGCCATTTCGCTGGCGGTGCTGGGACTGCTATGTGTGGCACTGCTGCGTGACTTCCTTGCAGCCAGGCGCACAGGCACCGATTTGATCTGATCCAGCCGCAAGCGGACGGCCAGGGTGCCTGAGTCGAGGTTTTCGATGGAAAATCCGGCAGTGCAGGGGAGGAGCGAGGCAAACCAACCTGCAGCCCCTGGCCAGCAAGCGCAACGATTCCGGTGGATAGGTCGTTCCCGTCTGGGCACTTGGCGCGTTCCGCTCTGGTTATTGTCCGTACGATTAAATATTTACAAGAAAGGATAATGTACGTACATTATGGTGGATGTCGAGCGTAGGTCGCCACGAGAGCGCGCCACGTCGCCATCCAAGGAGACATGCCATGAAAAGAATTGCCTGGGCTACCCTGCTCGCCGCAGGGATGCTATGGGTGCCCGCGCACGCCGACTATCCGGTGCGCAGCGTCAAGATAATCGTGCCTTTTCCAGCCGGACAAACCACTGATCTGATGGCGCGAGAGCTCGCGCAGCAATTCACCACCTCGCTTGGCCAACCCTTTTTTGTCGATAACCGCGGCGGCGCGGGCGGCATCATCGGAATGGAAAATGCCAAGCGATCCGAACCAGACGGTTATACGTTGCTCATGGCTTCCAGCGGTCCGCTCGCCATCAACCCCAGTCTGTACAAAAACCTGCCGTACGACACGCTCGCCGATTTCGAGCCGATTTCAACGGTGGTCATGGTGCCGCTGTTCCTGGTAGTGCGGAAGGATTTTCCGGCAAGCACGCTCGCGGAATTCATCGCATACGTCAAGGCCCACCCGGGAAAGCTGAATTACGGGTCGGGGGGAACCGGGCTCACCAACCATCTTGTCATGGAGATGCTCAAGACGCAGGCCGGTCTGGATGTCGTACATGTGCCTTATCGGGGTGCTGCCGCAGCGGTGACGGGGCTGGTCAGCGGGGACATCGACATGATGTTCGAAGCTGGGCCACCCATCATGCCGCATGTGCAGTCCAACAATTTGAAGGTGCTGGCGGTGGGAAGCCAGGCTGGCGCGAAGGCTTTTCCGGAGGTGCCGTCGGTTTCGACCCAGGTGCCGGGCTTTGACGCACAGGCGTGGGTGGCGTTCATGGCGCCCAAGGGCACGGCGCCAGAGATCACTGGCCGGCTGAGCCGCGTCATGCACACGGCGCTCAATGCCTCAGGCGTCGAGAACAAGTTTGCGGCGCTGGGGGCGGAGGTCGCAACAAAGGCGCCGGCTCAGACGAAAGCGTTCATTCAAAGCGAAATGGAAAACTGGAAGACCGCAGTGGTGGCGTCCAACGCTAGAGTGGACTGAGATGAACCAGCTGGATCTGAACGGTCGACATATCGTGGTGACGGGTGGGGCGTCGGGGCTGGGTCTGGCAATCAGTCAACGGCTGGCGATGTCGGGTGGGTCAGTGACACTCTGGGATCGCGATGCATGTGCGCTCGATAGTGCCTGCCAGGCGCTTACACGCTCGGTCCCGAATGCAGCGGTGCGCGGCTCCTGCGTCGATGTCACCGACGAGATCAGCGTGCGCGCCGCAGTCAACGCGGTCGTGCATGCCGGCCGGTCCATCGACGCGCTGATCAATTGCGCCGGCATTACGGGGCCAAACGCGACGCTGTGGGACTACCCGGTGCAGGACTGGCTGCATGTCATGCAGGTCAACCTCAACGGCGTGTTCTATTGCTGCCGCGAAATCGTGCCCTACATGAGAAAGCGCGATCGAGGCCACATCGTCAACATTGCCTCGGTGGCGGGCAAGGAGGGCAACCCGAACGCAAGTGCTTACAGTGCCAGCAAGGCCGCGGTCATTGCATTGACCAAGTCCTTGGGCAAGGAGTTGGCGGACACAGGCGTCCGGGTGAACTGCGTCACGCCGGCGGCGGTCAAGACGGCTATTTTCGATCAGATGAGTCCTGCCCATGTGGACTACATGCTGTCGAAGATTCCCATGAAACGATTCGGTCGTACGGAGGAGATTGCCGCGATGGTTGCGTGGTTGTGCACGGACGATTGTTCGTTCTCGACTGGGGCGGTCTTCGACCTCTCAGGCGGACGCTCGACCTACTAGTCGCGGGTGCGAGCAGGCGTTGGAACATCGTTTTGACTGGAGCGGTCATCGTCTTCAGCGCGGCAATACCCTCGGATAGGCGCCGTCCTGCATGGTGTAGTGTGCCAGCACCAGGTCGCGCACGGCGCGTCTGCTGATCTTGCCTTGCGGGTTGCGGGGCAGTTGATCGAGTGCGACGTAGGCCCGCGGATGCTTGTATCGTGCCAGTTCTCGCACTTTGGCCTGAGCGTTCTCGACCCACGCGTGATGCGTATCCGCCTGTTCGGCGACCGCCACGATCACCTCGCCCCAATATTCCGAGGGCAATGCCACCACGCAAATGTCGCCACAGCCTGGCGTGCCGCAAAGCACCGTTTCGATCTCATCGGGATAGACCTTGTAGCCGCCCGTCTTGATGACGTCGGCCATGCGGCCCAGCAGCCAGAGTCGGCCGCGTTCATCGATACGTCCCAGATCGCCGGTGCGATGCCATCCGTCATCGTCTTTGGCGTGAAAGCCTTCGGCATCGATATGGCCGGCATACATGTGCTGGGATCGCAAGCGAATCTCATCGTTCTCGCCGATGCCGAGCTCCACGCCCGGCGCGGGCCAGCCGAGGCAGGCGCCTTCCTGGGTTTCGTTCTGGGAGAAGCAGGCATGGGTATCGGCAGCGTCCAATACCGTGATCGGGTTCACGTTTTCACTCTTGCCGTACGTCACCCTCACGGTGGGCCCGAAAATCGCGTGCGCTTTGTCATAGAGGGTTTTGGTGAGCGTCTGCGTGCCGGTGAATACGCACCGAACGCTCGGCAGGCGCTGCCCTTCGAACGCGGCAACCAGCCTGGCCAGGACCGTAGGGGGGGCGAAGATGGCATCCACCTCGCCTGTGGCCAGTTGTGCCCGGATGATATCGATTTCCACCCCCTTGAGCAGAACGGCCGTCGCACCGTAATCCAGCCACGCCCGGGCCTGCATCGACGCCCCATGCACATAAGGCGTCATGAGCAGAATACGGGAGCCTGGCTGTGGGGTAAAAGGAAGTACCGCTCGCAGCATGATCATTGCCGTCCAGCGTCGCAACTGGTCATATACCAGCGCCTTGGGTTTGCCGGTGGTGCCCGACGAATAGATGATCCGTGCCCATCCCTGAGCAGAAACCGGGGGCAGGGGGGCGACGTCGATCGAGATCGGCACCTGGTCTGCCAGTATGTGTTCGACCGATGGCAGCTCGGCCAACCCTTGCTTTCCCGCGTGATCGGTCACGATACAGCGCATCGGTGCGAGATGGCCTGCCCATGCGATTTCCCGGGCGGTATAGGCAGCGTTCAAGTGCACCAGGCAGGCGCCCGTGAGCGTGACGCCGTAGTCCGCCCAGACCGCATCGATGCCATTGGGGAGATAGATCCCGACGAAATCCCCAGGCTTCACTCCTTTGCTCAGAAGCCATTGCGCCAGACCGTGCGCGCGCTGGCTGAGTTCGCGGTACGTGAGCTGCGCGTGCCCCGTGTCGACGGCGACGCGGTCGCCGTGACGCAGTGCCAGGGTATTCAGGTCGGATGACCAGGGGATGCCGGGTGCGGTTGGCGTTGTGCTCATGCGTCGTAGAGGGTCGTGATATCGGTGAGCGCGGCGAGATCGGAGAGACACGCATAGAGTTTGTCGGCCTTCAGGGCCTGCGGCGTCGATGACCGGTCGTACCAGACGTTCAGGCACTCATCGAACTTGGCGCGCAGGTCGTTTTCGGCCAGGGGAAGTTTGGCGTGTCCACGGGGAAAGCGGATGTCGCCAGTATCCAGGACGCTTCCATCGGTCAGTGTGATGATCACGCGATCAGTGATGGAAAATGCGCTATCCAGCGGATCCGGCTGTTCGACCGTGCGGATGTCTACCTTTTTGTAGAGCGTGCGAAGCGCATCGCGCGTCGCCATCTCGTCGGTCAGTTCAGCCAGTCCGACCTTGTGGTTCACCAGGCCCGACGCAATCGCGAATTCGAGGCTGAACTTCGCTTCGAGTGCTGTCGTGGGAGCATGATTGCGCAGCATGGAGGCTTGCGCGGGCCCGATGCTGGCCTGGATGCTGGCCACCCGCTCAGGCACAATGCGGTGGCGCTGTGCGAGGTCGATCACGCCATCGATGACTCGGTGGCCCGAATAGCAGACGGGATACTTCTTGATGTTCAACCCCGTTTCGAGAATGCGAAGTCCCTGGCCGATTCTGGCTGGGCGTTCGCGATCGACGCGATTGTTCAAGGAGATTGCATGCAGGAATCCTGCGTGGTGCTCCAGGGCGTCGGGCGCTGCCGTCAGTCCCAGATTCGCCCATTCAATCGCCTCGAAAGCCAGCGCGCCGGCACGACCCGAGTGCAGGGGTTTGGTCATGGTGCCGAAGTTCGCGACCAGGCCACTGGCCAGGCTGGCAGCAATGCCCAGGGCACGGACGATGGTGTCCTCAGGCAGCTTTTGCAAGCTTGCCAGTGCGGCCGTGGCCGCGATCGTGCCGAGCACTGCCGTGGGGTGCCAACCCTTCAGGTGGTAGGGGTCGGGTTCGCGCGATGCTATTTCCGCCCAGGTTTCGTAGCCGACGATATAAGCCTTCAGGCAGTCCAGCCCACTGGCTGACTGGACATGCGCCTGGGCGAGAATGGCAGGGGTCAATGCGGTGCTGGGGTGGCCAGACAGGGCAACATCGTCATAGTCCAGTGCATGGCTGGCCACGCCGTTGACGCAGGCTGCCTCCGGCGCCGGCAGGAAGCCGTTGGCGTAAGGCACCGGCGCGCTCGTCCCGCTTTGCTGCGCATGCGGCGAATGGCGTGCGATCACGATTTTTGTGACTGGTTCCGAGGCGCCGGCAAACATCGTGGCAATGGTGTCGGTCATGCCCTGGCGCGCTATCGCGCAGGCGTCAACCAGATCGTCGTTGAAATGGGGGGCCGCGGCAAATGCGGCAATGGCTTGGGTCAGACCAGTCATTCGGAGCTCCGGAAAGGAGGAACATTGGCAGACATGCGGGTCAGAATGACCGAGGCATGCCCAGGATATGTTGGCCAACGTAGGACAGGATGAGATTGGTGGAAATGGGTGCGATTTGCAGCAGCCTGGTTTCCCGCCATTTTCTTTCGACGTGGTATTCGCTGGCGAAGCCGAAGCCCCCGTGGGTTTGCAGGCATGCTTCAGCGGCATGCCATGACGCTTCGGCAGCGAGCATCTTGCCCATGTTGGCATCATCGCCGCAGGGCAGGCCGGCCTCGAACAACGCAGCGGCCTTGCGCAACAGCAGGTCGGCCGCCTGTGTTTCTGCGTAGGCGCGTGCAATCGGAAATTGAATACCCTGGTTCTGCCCGATCGGTCGGTCAAACACGCGTCTTTCGTTCGCATACTTGACCGAAGTCTCGGTGAACCACCTGGCGTCGCCGATTGCCTCCGATGACACCAGAATGCGTTCTGCGTTCATGCCGTCCAGGATGTACCGGAAACCTTTGCCCTCCTCG
Organism: Pseudomonadota bacterium; assembly: GCA_023427945.1. Taxonomy (GTDB): domain Bacteria; phylum Pseudomonadota; class Gammaproteobacteria; order Burkholderiales; family Burkholderiaceae_B; genus Schauerella. The sequence continues at coordinate 7,036 of JAEYZR010000280.1, forward strand.
CCTATCAGGCTGTCGGCAGGAAGGCGCATGTTGTCAAAGAACACTTCCGTCGTATTGTGGTTGATCATCGCTTTCAGCGGGCGTATGTCCATTCCTTTGCCCAAGACCTTTCTGATGTCCACCAGGAACACGGAGAGCCCGTCGCTTTTTTTCTGCACCTCGTCGTAGGGCGTGGTGCGGGCCAGCAACAGCATGAGATCGGAGTGCAGCGCGCGCGACGTCCAGACTTTCTGTCCGCTCACCACGTATTCGTTGCCCTCCCGTACGGCACGCGTCTTCAGCCGCACGGTGTCGGTGCCGCTGGTCGGTTCGGTGACGCCAAAGGCCTGCAGGCGCAGTTCACCTCGGGCAATGCCCGGCAAGTAGTTTCTTTTCTGCTCGGCGTTGCCATGCCGCAGGAGGGTGCCCATCGTATACATCTGCGCGTGGCATGCACCGGCGTTGCAGCCCGACGCATGGATTTCTTCCAGGATCACGGCAGCGGCACGTAGAGGCATGCCGCTGCCTTCGTATTCTTCCGGAATCAGGACACCCAGATAGCCCGATGCCGTCAGGGCCTGGACGAACTCTGTGGGGTAAGCCTGCTCGTCGTCGAGCTTGCGCCAGTACTCGCCAGGAAAATCCTCGCATATTCTTCTAACGCTGGCACGGATGTCCGGATAGTCCAGGCCAAGCTGCACGTCTATCGTATTTTGATGGGAAGTCATGTCGGAGAGGCTCGCTGAGGGGTATGGGGGAGGTGAGCGGGCTTCAGGCAGCCAGCTTCTGGCCTGCGCGGGTGAAACCGCGCGGCAGCCCCGCTCGTGCCAGCCCGCCTTGCATATCTGCCTCGGGCAAGGCGCGAGCGATGATCTCGCGCACGGCGAGCAGGCGCTCGATGTCCACACCGGTGGACAAGCCCATCGATTCGAGCATGTAGCACGTGTCTTCCATGACGATGTTCCCGGTCGCGCCCGGTGCAAAGGGGCAGCCTCCGAGGCCGGCAAGCGAGGCATCGAAGCGGATGATGTCGCACTCCAGCGCCGCCAGGACATTGGCCAGGCCTGTGCCGCGTGTGTCGTGGAAATGCGCGGCGATCGGCACATGGCCGACCGTGGTGTTCAGCGCCTTGAACACTTCGCGCACCAGCGCTGGGCCGGCATAGCCCACGGTGTCCGGAATGATCAGTTCCTGGGCGCCAGCCTCGACCAGGGCCTGCGCGTAGTGCACGACATCCGCCACTTTGATCCGGCCCTCGAATGAGCAGCCGAAGGCAGTAGCCAGCCCCCCGCAGAGAATCGGACGAGTCCCCTCGGGCGTGTTGCGGACAAGTTCGGCAATGCTGCGGAAATCCGCGAGGGAGTCTTCCCGGCTGCGTCGCACGTTGTTCTGGTTGTGCGTTTCGCTGACCGACATGACGAAATTGATCTTGTGCACGCCCAACTGCAGGCCGCGCTCGGCACCGCGGCGATTGGGCACGAGTGCCGCGACCGTCAGTCCGGGAATGGTCAGCGCCTGCTCGGTAACGGTCTCGGCATCGGTGAACTGCGGCAGGATTCTGGGTGGTACGTAGGAAGTCGCTTCGATCTCGATAATGCCTGCAGCGGCCTCCTGCCTGATCCATTCGAGCTTGTCTTCGGTGGGCATGAATCGGGCCTGACTTTGCAGACCGTCGCGCAGGCCGACTTCGCGAAGAATGACGTCTCTTTCCATGTGCACTCCTTGGCCTCAGCGGCCTTGAAAGACAGGCTTGCGTTTTTCGTTGAAGGCCAGGACGCCTTCGACGCGGTCCTGCGTGTCGATGAGATGGTTGTACGCTTCAATCTCGAAGCGAAACGCCGTGCGCAGCTCCATCTGCCCGCCATAGCGGACCGATTTTTTGATCTGCCTGACCGACAGCGGTGCATTGGCCGCAATCGTCTGCGCCGTGGCGATCGCGCTGGAAAGCACATCGCCGCGAGCAAACACCTCGTTGGCCAGGCCCCATTGGATGGCTTGTTCGCTGGTGAAGGGTTTTCCGGTCAGCAGTATCTCTTTGGCACGGCGGTCGCCGACGGCGCGCGGCAGGTTCTGGGTGCCGCCTGCCCCGGGCATGATGCCCAGGGTGACTTCGGTGAGCGCGAACCGTGCATCCTGGCTGGCGTAGATGAAGTCGCAGCACAACGCCATTTCCAGACCGCCGGCATAGGCATGCCCGTTCACCGCCGCGATGACCGGGATGGGCAGGTCGACCAGTGTCCAGTACATGCGTTCGAACAGTTCGTGCTGCGTTTGCCACTGCTGGCGTGACATGCCGTTGCGTTCCTTCAGATCGCCGCCCGCGCAGAAGATCTTTTCGCCGGCACCCGTCAGCACGATGCAGCGTACGCCGGCGGCATCTTCGGTCAGGCGATTCCAGAGATCCAGAAGATCGCGCCCCATCTGGGTGTTCAGCGCATTGGCAGATTCCGTCCGGTCAAGCGTCACTTTCAGGACGTGTTCGCCAATACGTTCGGTCTGTATGGTTTCGTACTTTGGCAGGCTTGCGCTCATGACTTCTGTTTCCTGTGCTGTGGGTGATCAGTGTGGGGTTTCTCGCCGAACAGCACGGCTGCCGTATGTTCGCCGAGTGCGGGCGGGCGTGTGCGGGCATGTGGGCGCTCCCCATCGAAGCTCAGTGGCAGGCCGATGACATCCATGTCGGTGCCCGGTACCCGCTGCAGCAGCCCCAGTGCCGCCGTTTGTGGATGCGACAGCATCTGAGACAGGTCGTTCACCGGTGCGCAGGGCATGCCGACCGCGTCGAGCCGTTCGATCCAATGGGCCGTGGGGGCTTGAAGAAAGATCTCGTCGAGCATGCCGTAGAGCTCAACCTGGTTGTGCACGCGACTGGGGTTGTCGATGAAGCGCGGGTCACTCGCCCATTCCGGGTGTCCCACGACATCGGCCAGTGTGCGAAACAGCCCATCGCTGCCGGCAGCCACCATGATCTCGCCGTCCTGCGTGGCATAACCTTTGTAGGGGACGATGCTCGTCGTTCCGGAACCTTGCCGGCTGGGTGCCGCGCCCGTTGCAATGGTTTGCGAAGCCAGAAGCGATACCCAGGTGGTGGCTGTCTCAAACAGCGACACATCGACGATGGCGCCTTTGCCGGACTGCTGGCGCGTGCTCAGTGCGCCCAGGATGCCAATGACGGCCCACATCCCGGTCCCCATGTCCACGATCGATGCGCCGACCCTGACTGACGGCCGGCCCGCTTCGCCGGTCGTGCTCATGATGCCACCGAAGGCCTGCATCAGCGGGTCGTATCCAGGGCGAGAGCGCAGCGGGCCGGATCGTCCGAAGGCGCCGATGTTGCAGTAGACCAGCGACGGCTTGCGTGCGAGCAGTGTCGCGCCGTCCAGTCCCAGGGCCTCCATCTGGCCGGGCCGCAGGTTCTGCAACACGACATCGGCGCGTGTGTCGATCAGGGCAAGCAAGGCTGCCACATCATCTTTTGCACGCAAGTCGCACGTCACGGATTGCTTGTTCCGGTTGAGCGACTGGAACATGGTCGAGGCGCCATCCACGAAGGGGGGGCCCCAGCCGCGCGCCGCATCGCCAGCGCTGCTCTCCACCTTGATGACGGTGGCGCCCATTTCGCCCAGGATCTGTCCCGCAAACGGGGCAGCCACGCTGTGGCCGAGTTCAACCACCAACATGCCGGAGAAGGGCAGGGCAGACGCGTGCGATGACGGTGCGGATTGATTCATGGGCGGGGCTTCTTGTCTCGATCCCGATGACCGCTACGGGGTGGCAGCGATTTCGGATAAATATTATAAGAATGTCCGTACATTGCCACTTTACTCAGTGGTGTAATGTCCGTACATTGTATCTATTCGAATTTTTTGTCAAGAGATCTGCATGAGCAAAGTAACTGCCACGCCACCCTCGCGTCCTACTCGGGCAAGCGTGCGCACCAAGAATCAGCCGCGTTACGTCTGGCTGCACGAGCATCTCCTGAACGACATTCGTTCGGGGAAATATCCTGTTGGTTCGTTGCTGCCGACTGAGGCCCAGCTCAGCGCCACGTTTGGTGTGAGCCGGCACACGGTGCGCGAGGCGACGCGCAAGCTCGTCGATAGCGGCATGATCGTGCGCTATCCGAGCATAGGGACTGTCGTGAATTCGGCCCAGCCCAGCTCGCCGCCGCCAAGCTATGCCGCTGGCGTGGCTACGCTGCAAGACCTCATGGTCTATACCGACCAGACCCGGCTGGAAGTATTCGGTGAGACGCTGGCCGTGGCCGACGAGGCCATGGCGCGCGACTTCCAGTGCGAGCTCGGTTCCAAGTGGGTCGTGCTGCATACCAACCGGGTTCTCAAGGAAAGCGAACGCATCATTTCTTACACCCGTGTGTTCTTGCGTCCCGAGTATGCCGAAATCAAGACGAAGCTGAGAGGTAGCCACGCCAGTATCTATTCGCAATTGATGGATGACTATGGACAGCCGATCAAACGCATCCGCCAGCAGATCGAATCGGTACTCATGCCAGAGAATGCGCTCATTCAACTCGGACTGGAGCAAGGGAGTCCGGCCCTGCGCACGTTGCGCGCGTATTACGACGTAAACGATCGCCTCATGTCCGTATCGGAAAACTTTTTCATCGCAGATCGCTTCAAGCTGGTCACTGAATGGACGGAGGGAGACACGCCATAACCTGAGGTGCCGGCCGGTGGCTGCGATTCAACCCTGCAGCAAAAAACTAAAAACAGATAGGAGACAACCATGAAAAAGCTGTTCAGCGCGGCGCTTTGTGTCGTCGCCGGTGCCTTCGCGGCGCCCACCGCCACCGCGGCATATCCGGAACGCCCGGTCAAACTCATCGTGCCATTCCCCGCGGGGCAGACGACGGATGTGATTGCACGCGTGATCGCCCAGAACCTGGGAGATGAGCTGGGTGCCACCTTCTTCGTGGACAACCGCGGCGGCGCAGGCGGCATTATCGGGATGGAGGCCGCCAAGCGCAGCGACCCTGATGGCTACAGTATCGTGCTGGCGTCAAGCGGGCCCTTGGCGATCAACCCGGGGTTATACCCGAGCCTGTCTTACGACACGGTTCAGGATTTTGACGCGGTATCGATGGCTATTCTGGTGCCTCAGTTTCTGGTCACCCGTGCCGATTTCCCGGCGCAGGATCTTCGAGAGCTGATCGCGTATGTCAAGAAGAACCCAGGCAGGCTGAACTATGGTTCGGGCGGCACTGGGCTCACCAATCACTTGACCATGGAGATGCTCAAGAGCCAGGCGGGCCTGGATATTCTGCACGTCCCTTATCGTGGCGCGGCTGCCGCGATTACGGGTCTGCTGGGTGGGGACACTGTCATGATGTTCGAATCTGGGCCGGCCATCATGCCGCACGTACAAAAGGGCGCTTTGAAAGTATTTGCTGTGGGCAGCAAGCGTGGATCCAAGGCGTTGCCCGACATTCCGACTGTCGATGTCGCAGGTGTCCCGGGTTTCGACGCACAGACGTGGGCCGCGTTGCTGGTGCCAAAGGGCACGCCCAGACCTGTCGTGGATAAACTGAACGCCGCGATGCAAAACGTACTGAAAAAACCAGATGTGCAAAAACAGTTTGCTTCGCTGGGCGCCGAAATCACGTTTGGGTCACCTGAAGAGGCAGACCAGTTCATTGCTGAAGAAATCAAGCGCTGGGGGCAAACCATCAAGTCGGCCAACGTAAAGATCGAATGACGACCGCCGGTTTCCGGCTCGGCATCGCAGAACGGGCGACGTGAGCGAATGACGGGCCGGCAATCGCTGCAGAAATGAAAATCCATTGTTTTTCAGACAGGAGCATGATCACTATGAAGTTGATTCGTTACGGCGTGGCGGGCCAGGAACGTCCAGGGTTGATCGATGAGCAGGGAAATGTTCGGGACTTGAGTGCAGTGATCGACGATCTTGGACCCGAGCAGTTGTCGGATAAATCGCTCGAGGCATTACGAAAGCTGGATGCAGGTTCTCTGCCCATTGTCGATGGCACGCCGCGCCTGGGTTGCCCGGTGGCACAGGTCGGCAAGCTGATCGCCATCGGCTTGAACTATTTCGACCACGCCACCGAGGTGGGCGCGCCGATTCCTGCCGAACCGGTCATCTTCATGAAAGCCAGCAGTTGCATCCAGGGTCCTGACGATCCCGTGATGCTGCCGCGAGATTCAGTCAAGGGCGATTGGGAGGTCGAACTGGGCATCGTCATCGGCAAGCGTGCCAGCTATGTGGAAGAGGCCGACGCGCACAGCGTGATTGCAGGCTATTGCGTCGTGAATGACGTGAGCGAGCGTGATTTCCAGATGGAGCGCGGGGGCACGTGGGACAAGGGAAAAGGTTGCGATACGTTCGGCCCGATCGGCCCCTGGGTCGTGACGCGCGACGAGATCGCGGATCCGCACGCGCTTGATCTCTGGCTCGATCTGAACGGCAAGCGCATGCAGACCGGCAATACGCGCACGATGATCTTCAACGTGCAGACCATCGTCAGCTATGTGAGCCGATTCATGACACTGCATCCGGGCGATATCATCACGACGGGCACGCCGCCCGGCGTGGGTCTCGGCATGAAGCCGCCAGTGTTTCTCAAACCAGGCGATGTCATGACCCTGGGCGTGGAAGGCCTGGGCACACAGCGGCAGGAGGTCGTGGCATGGTCGGCGCGCTAGGATAGATTTCTTGCCCCAGCCGTGCCATCCGTCGCGCTGCAGCGCGACATGAAGCTCGCGGGGCCTGCCTGCACTGTCGATGTCGGCCCAGGCGATAACCTCATGATTCATGACGCGATAGCGCTCGCCAGTCCGGGCGATGTGCTTGTCATCGATGGCGCAGTGCGCGATCGCGACGAACTGGAAGCATTGGGCGTTTCGGTGGTTGCTGTCGGCATCCACCCCAACGGACCAACGAAAAACGTGGCAGACGAAGCCAGGCGCATGGGCGAAATCCAGCGTGGCGACACCTCGGCTTCCTGGCTCGAAGGTGCATTGCGGACGGCGGGTGCGCTCACCAAGTCGGAAATTGTGGCATAAGGTAATGGAGTAGTGAATATTCCCCAGATCAGTCAGTGATAGAGATACATGAATCAAGAAACCATCGTCATTACCGAAGAGAAAGTTCACCCGGACGCCGTCGAGCTGTTGAAAGACTATCGCCTTTGCTTTACCGGTGCGCGCTTTACGCAAGAAGAATTGATTGCGCTGGTGGAGCGCGAACAGCCGGTCGCCATTCTGTCGCGCTACGGGAAAATCACCGAGCAGGTGCTGTCGGCGTCCCGTAAATTGAAGGTGGTCGGGCGGCATGGCGTGGGCATGGATGCCATCGACCAGCCAGCGGCACAGCGGCTGGGCATCAAGGCCATTGCCGCCGTCGGGTCGAACAGTCAGGCAGTGGCCGAACTGGCGCTGGGACTCATCTTCGCCTGCGCCCGACGCATCAGTTGGCTGGATCGACGCATGCATGAGGGGCATTGGGACAAACAGAGCTACCAGGGCTTCGAACTGTCAGGTGCCACGCTGGGTGTAGTGGGCTGCGGATCCATCGGGGGCAGGGTGGTGCGGGTCGCGCAGGCCATTGGCATGCGGGTTCTTGTGTGCGATCCTTTCCTGCAGGCGCATCAGATGCCCCAGGGCGTGGGCAAGGTCGAACTCGAGGAATTGCTCAGGTCCAGTGATGTCGTATCGTTGCACTGTCCGCTGGACGAGTCGACCAGGAACCTGCTGGATGCGCGCAGGTTGGCCATGCTGCGCAAGGGCGCCATCGTGATCAATACCGCCCGCGCCGGGATTTTCGACGAAGCAGCCATGCGAGAGAAATTGCATGCCGGTGAACTCTATCTGGGGCTGGATTGTTTTGTCGATGAGCCCATTCATGCTGAATCGGCATGGACCGACACGCCTAACGCTGTCCTGACTCCCCACATAGGCGGCACGACCAATGGCGGCCTGCGGGGGATGGCGGTGGGGGCGGCCCAGAACATCCTGTCGGTGCTCGAGGGCTGAAGGAGCCTGGTTACTGACGGCGCGACACCAGGTCCGGCTGCGCCGCCGCTGCCATGGCGATCGCCTTGTCGATCAGCCAGGTGAATGTGGGTTCGGCATGGGGCGCGCGCCCGTCCCTTGTCGTGCGCGTGACGACGTATAGGGTGCTTTTCAACGGACTGTCCTGGATTCTGCGGCCAGACAGGCGGCCCGCCCGAATCTCGTGCGCGACGCTACCGTAAGGCAGCACGCTGACGGCTTTGCCGCGCAACAACAGTTCGCGTATGCCTGCGATGGATTGAAGTTCGTACCGTACCGGCAGATCTTCAGGCGCCTTGTTCAGCGCGCGCGCCAGAACGCGCCGCCCGATGTCCTGGCTCGATCCCAGCGCAAGGTCACACCCCAGGATATAGGAGAGATCGACGATGGGCCGATCCGGTGCGATGTCTGGCCGACAGACGAACAACATCTCCTCGTCCAGAACGGGTACCAGATTCAACTGGCTTCGCGGGACGATGTCATAGGCCAGGGCAACATCGAGTTCACCTTGCTCGACGGCGGTGGCCAGCCTGAAACTGGGCTCTTCCCACAGCTGCAAATGGGCTTGCGCGGGCGCGTGTTCGCTGTACGCAAGCTGCAGGTCGGTGCCGATCAACAGCGTCAAGCTGGGTGTCAATCCCAGCGAGGTGATCTGCGCGGCCCCTGCGCCCAGCGCTTCCACCTCTTGTCGCGTGCTGGCGATCAGTTCGAATATCTCACAGGTGCGCGCATAGAGTACTTCGCCCGCTGCAGTGGGTGTCACACCGCGCGAGTGGCGCTCCAGCAGCGAGACATTGAGTTCTGCCTCCAGGGTGCGTATGTGTTGACCCAGCGCGGGTTGCGCAATGTGCAGACGTTTGGCCGCATGGGTAACATTGCCATGCTCAACCGCGGCGGCAAAATAGCGAAGCTGTCGAAGATTCATACAAAAATGCCGGGCGGCAGGTTGCTTGTAGAGAACAAGGGGCCAGCGACTCAGATGATACGCGTGAGCAGCGGCTTTGTGGCGTCGTGTCCTTCCGTTGGGGCTAACCCTAGCGCGGCAACTTGATATGGCTGCCAACTTAAAACTGTCTTGGACGCGGTCGACCCGAAGCCTTCTAATGAACTGTCCATTCAGTCATCAAAAAGGAAAACGTGATGCATTGGTGCCGTTCTATCAAGGGTTGGGCCGCTGCAGCCGTCGTGCTGGGCGTGGCCTCGTTCCCGGTGCACGCCGCGTCGAGCGGGGCTGCTGAGTATCCCAACCAGCCCATCCGCATCATCGACGCCTTTCCCGCAGGTGGCAGCACCGATTATCTGGCGCGTCAACTCGCAAACCAGACAGGCCGCGACTGGAACACGCCCATCGTGGTGGAGAACAGGAGCGGGGCCGCGGGCCAGATTGGAACGGGCAGCGTGGCGCGCGCCAAACCCGATGGCTATACCTTGCTGGTGATTCCGAACGAGCTCTGGTCGGTGGCGCCGGTGTTGTACGGCTCGCGTCTGTCCTATGACACGCATAAGCAGCTCATGCCGTTGTCACCTGTCGCGCAAGTACCCATCGTGTTGGCGGTGCATCCATCGTTGCCTGTCTCCAACGTCGAGGAATTCATCGCTTATGCCAAGAAAAAGCCCGGAGAGACCACGTTCGGGTCGGCCGGAATCGGCAGTATCCATCACCTGGCTGCCGCCCTGTTTGCGTCGAAATCGGGTGTGCCCTTGATGCACGTGCCCTACCAGGGAACGGCCCCGGCCGTGAATGATTTGCTGGGAGGCCAGATCAACATCGTGTTTTCGCCCATCAGCGCGGTCTTATCGCATATCCAGGCGGGAAAACTGAAAGCGCTGGCGGTGGCCGGTACCAAGCGAGCTGTTGCTCTGCCGGATGTGCCGACCGTTGCGGAGTCGGGCCTGCCGGACTATCAGACGACGTTCCGGGTGAGTTTGCTGGCGCCCGCAGGCATTCCAGAGGACGTGCAGCGCAAATGGTTCGAACAAGTGCGGCAGGTGACCACGTCTGACTCGGTGCGCAAGGCGTTGGCGACGCAGGGCATTGAACCCGATGTGATCGCCTATGACGCCTGGATCAATCGTTTCAATGACGATGCTGCGCAGTGGAAGGCGGTCATCGCAGAAGCCAATATCCGAGTGGAGTGACGCATTGCAGCCATCACTGACTGCCGGTGAAATCAAGTTGAAAAGAGGAAAGTATGACGAAAGGATTGGCCGATAGTCTGCACGCGGAAGACGCTCAGTTTTTCAGGGACAGGGGTTTTGGCGGGCGCCTGGGCTTTGGCCAGCGCCCTGCGTTGATCGTGATCGACCTGAGCAAAGGTTTTACCGATGAGTCGCAACCTCTGGGTTCGGATCTCAGCGCTCAGATCGCCACCACCAACACGCTGACACGAGCAGCGCGGGCCAAAGGGGTGCCCGTGATTTTCAGCATGGTTCGTTACGAGGACGCCAACTTGAGAGATGCGGGCATCTGGCATCAGAAGATGCGCGGGCAATCGACGCTCTCGATCGATGGGGACGGCTACCAGCTCGATCCGCGACTGGAACAGGTCGAGGGTGACATCTATCTGTATAAAAAGTATGCGTCGTGCTTTTTTGGCTCCGACCTGATCTCGCGGTTGCTGAATCATCGCATCGACACGCTCATCATGACGGGCACGTCGACCAGCGGTTGTGTTCGCGCGACCGCCGTGGATGCCGTTCAGCTCGGCTTTCGACCTGTCGTGGTGGCCGAGGGCGTCGGGGATCGATCGCCAGCTTCCCATCAGCAAAGCCTCTTCGATATCGACACCAAATATGGTGATGTCGTGAGTCTGGCCGAGACTGAAGCCTATCTGGCAGCGCTTGAGCCATCGGCCCATCGCTAGGGTCAAGGCGAACGTTCGAGTTCGCCCGAGGTGTCCATCCTGCTCAAGGGATGCCAGGTCTTGCCCCTGGCATCCCTTGAATGACTTCTTCGATCCAGGCGCCTGCGCTCAACAGGCGCAGATCGTTGTCGAAATCGCCAATCAGCTGCACGCCTAAAGGCAACCCTTTCCGGTTGGTTCGAATCGGTATGTGCAGGCAAGGCCATCCCAGCAAGGACCAGATCCTGTTGTAGTGCGACGAACCTGTATTGTTCAGGCCGGCGGGTGCGGCCCCAGGCGCGCTCGGCGTCAAGACAAGGTCCGCTGCGCCAAACATCTCCGACCAGCCATGCCTCATTCGTCGCTGGATGGTCAGGCTGGTGCGATAGACATCATTGGGGATTTTCAGCCCTTCCTTGATGATTTCAAGCAGATCTTCGCCCAACTGATGCGCATGGCGTCTTGCGACAGGCGCCATGTTGCGCGCCAGCTCGTAGGTCATGACGATGGCATGGGCATGGGCGAGTTCGGCGGCCTGGAAAAACTCAGGGGGTGATTCGCACTGTATGTCGTGTGCACCCATCAGGTCCCGAATGTCTTCCAGCAACTCAGTCGTCTCGGGGTCCTGGTCAAGGCCGGCGTAGTTGCCTACGAAGGCGATGCGCAGCGGCTTTTCAGCCCTGGCGGGTGTATTTGACTTGTAGGGCAGGAGGACGCGTGCGACCCTGGCCGCCGTGGTGACGGTACGGGTATAGAAACCGATGGTGTCGATCGATTCGCTCGTCATTTTCATGCCATCACGAAAGATCGCGCCAAACGACGGCTTGAACCCGACGACGCCGCAATAGGCAGCGGGTCGAATCATGGATCCTCCCGTCTGCGTTCCCAGGGCAAGGGGCACCATCCCGGCGGCCACCGCCGCCGCAGAGCCGCTCGAAGATCCGCCGGGTGTGTGGTCGAGGTGATGGGGGTTGCGCGTCGGCCCCGGTGTGCGAAAGGCATACTCGGCGGTCACGGTCTTCCCTATGGGGATTGCACCGGCGCGCCTCAGGGCGCTGACGCAGCAGGCATCAAACAAGACATTTTCAGGGGAGGAGGCCAGCGAGCCGCAGCGCGTGGGCATGTCGGCCACATCGATAATGTCTTTCACACCGAAAGGCATTCCCGTCAGGAGGCCAGGGGTGGGATGGGTTTGCTGATCCTGTAGTGCCTGGGGCGAAGCAACGAACGTCCAGGCTTTTATCCGGTCTTCCTGGCGCGCGATGCTCTGGAGCGCAGCGTCGACTGCAGCGTGAGCGTCGTTGGGCTCGAATCGCGTCTGTCGTTCATGTTCGGTCATGTCATTTCTGCCAAAGTGCTGTTCATGCGTACGCCAGAAAGCACCGATACCTTGTGAGGCGTCGGACATGAGTGAGTTCTGTCCACGACGCCTCTGCACCTGATGGAAATCTAGAATTGAAATGTATTCCAAAATTGGTACGGTTTTAATGCGGGAATACCCTTGAACTCAGTTTTTCGGGGTGCAAGGATAAAAAAAATTTCAGTCGATGAGCGCGCTGCAGGAGCGTCACCCGCGTTCGTCAGGCCTGGGGTCGGGCCGCAGTGCCAGACCCAGCCAGTCCTTGAAATGTTGCACGGCGGGCCGAGTGGATGCCCGATTCAGCATCTGGTAGGCGCATGTCATCCTGACCTCGATGTCAAAGGGCGACACCAGCGCGCCAGTGCTCAATTCTGATGCGCACAGGGCTTTCGTGGTGACCAGCAGACCCATGCTTCGAACGGCAGAATCGATGGCCAGCGATGCGTGAGTGAAGTGTTTTCCGCGGCCATGATCCACCATGTCCAGCCCTGCAGCAGCCAGCCATTGTGTCCAGAAAGACAGATCACCATGGCGGGCCCCCCGGTCGTCGTGGATCCAGGGAAATTTCCGTACGTCGTCGGGGGTGTGGAGTTGCTGCGCCAGCGATGGGCTGCACAGCAGGGAAAGTGAGAGAGGCAGCAGTTCGGTGGACTCGATATCGCCGGTTGCCGGCTCCCCGAAAACGATGACGATGTCGCTGGTTTCGGTCCACTCCAGGTAACTGCTCTGATTGTCGACCGACTTGTTGAGGCCCTTGCGAGGCTCGCGCATGCGCGTGGTGATGTTGAGATCAATCTCCGGATGCAACGCCAGAAACTCCTGCATGACCGGCATCAGGAGCCGCATCGTGAACGAGGGGGGGGCGCTGACGGTGAGATCGCCGTCGTCCTGGTGCGCACGCACGATATCGACGGCCGCGCACAGCGCGTCGAAACCGTTGCGCACATAGGGCAGGCAGGCGTTCGCAGCGGGCGTCAGGGTCAAGCCTCGGTGTATGCGTACGAACAACTCGACGCCCAGGATCTGCTCCAGCTGTTGAATCTGGTGGCTCACGGCAGTAGGCGTGACGTGCAGCTCTGCAGCGGCAAGCTTGAAGCTCAGATGGCGAGCGGCCGCTTCGAAGGCACGTAGCGCAGTCAGGGGCAGCGAGGCAGGTGTCATGGATGAATTTAATTTTGCAAAGCTCAAGATTAATTCGTTTGACCCAATTTTGGTACAGACTTATCTTTTCACCGTGCATAAGGAGTGTTTGAGGACGTGTTGCGTCGACTATTCCGGCCCAATTCGTTCGACGTCCTGATCCAGCCATAGAGACTTGGACACCAAGGGGACGATTTTGCCTATCGGAGCATTGAATGTTTAAGGCTAGTAAGAATGCGGGGCCGTCGCGAAGATTTGCCTTTCTTGCCGTGACGGCTCTGGGGTTGTCGGTTTGCGGTGCAGCGCAGGCAGCCGATGCGCCGTATCCCAGTCACCCGGTCACGCTGATGCTGGCGTATCCCCCCGGCGGCGGCGTGGATCTGGTCGGACGCCTGTTGGCGCGTGGCCTGGAGAAATCGCTTGGCTAGGTCGTGGTCGTTGAAAATCGCCCAGGGGCCGGCAGCATGATCGGAACCAACGCGTTGATTCGTTCCAAGCCGGATGGGTACACGTTGCTGCTGGCTGATCCGGCACTCGTGATCAACGAAGGGTTGATGCCGAACGTGACGTACAACGTCCAGCGTGACATTGTGCCAATCTCGACTGTCACGCTGTCGCCACTGGTGCTTTCAGTTCCCACGTCGTCGAAGATCCAGACGATTGGTGATCTCATCGAGGCCGGCAAATCGGGCAAGGGGACTCTGAACTTTGCTTCGGCCGGTCTGGGATCGACGCCTCATATGGCGGGTGAGTTGCTGAAGTTGCGCACCGGTGGGAATTTCACGCACATCCCTTACAAGGGTAGTGGTCCGGCCATGACGGATCTGATCTCCGGTCAGGTCGATTTTGCCTTCGCGACGCAGCCCGCAGCCTCGTCCTTCATCGCATCGGGCCGGCTGCGCGGTCTCGCCACGACCGGTTCCCAGCCCAGCAAACTGCTGCCCGACCTGCCGCCTGTGGCCGCGACGATTCCAGATTTCCGGGTGCTTTTCTGGACGGCGCTGGTT
>JAEYZR010000285.1 GCA_023427945.1 Pseudomonadota bacterium
ATGATGGAGGCCGAGATGTACGGCATGATCCCGAGGGCGAAGATCGAAAAACGCGACAGCGCGCCACCCGAGAACATGTTGAACAAGCCGAGAATGCCCCCCTCGTTCTGGCGGAACAAATCCGCCAGCGCGTCCGGGTTGATGCCCGGAACGGGGATGTGCGTGCCCAGTCGATAAACGACCAGTGCAAGAATCAGGAAAACAAAACGGCGTTTCAGATCGCCGTAACGGGGACCCGTCTTGCCCAGTGCCTGCGCATTAGCCACGCGTTACCTCACATTAGACGAACGAACCGCCCGCAGCTTCCACAGCGGCGCGAGCGCCGGCGGTAGCAGTCAGACCCTTGAGGGTGACCTTGCGCGACAATTCGCCTGTCTTGATTACTTTGGCGTAACGAACCTGCTGGCCAACCACACCAGCCTGCTTGAGCGCCTGCACATCGATTTCGTCGATGGGCAGAGCCTGCAGATCCGACAGACGCACTTCAGCGTACAGGTGCTGACCGAGCGGGGTGAAACCACGCTTGGGCAGACGGCGTTGCAAAGGCATTTGACCGCCTTCGAAGCCGACCTTGTGGAAACCGCCCGAACGCGACTTCTGACCCTTGTGACCACGGCCGGCGGTTTTACCCAGACCCGAACCGATACCACGGCCGACGCGACGTTTGGCGTGTTTGGCACCAACGGCAGGCTGAATGGAATTCAGTTGAATATCAGACATCACTATTCCTTAGACTTCGGCGACGGTGACGAGGTAGGACACCTTGTTCACCATGCCGCGCACCTCAGGCGTATCCAGCAGCACTTTGCTGCTGTTGATACGGCCCAGGCCCAGACCACGAATGGTATCGCGATGGGATTGCTTGGTGCCGATGGTCGAACGCACAAGCGTTACCTTGATTTGTTTCTGAGCCATGACTTACCCCAGGATATCTTCAACCGACTTGCCGCGCTTGGCAGCAACGTCGGCCGGTGTCATGGAAGCGCGCAAACCGTTGAGGGTTGCACGGACCATGTTGTAGGGATTGCTCGAGCCGAGGCTCTTGGCAACCACGTTGCGCACACCCATCACTTCGAAGATGGCGCGCATCGGGCCGCCGGCAATCACGCCGGTACCTTCAGCAGCAGGCGAGATCAGCACTTTGGCAGCGCCGTGCTTGCCCACGACGGAGTGGTGCAGGGTGCCGTTCTTCAGGGCAACCTTGAACAGACCGTTGCGGGCCTGTTCCATTGCTTTCTGAACCGACACCGGCACTTCACGCGCCTTGCCCTTGCCCATGCCGATACGGCCATCGCCGTCACCGACCACGGTCAGCGCAGCAAAGCTCATGGTGCGACCACCCTTGACCACTTTGCTGACGCGGTTGACCGCAATCATTTTCTCGCGAAGGCCATCATCGGGCTGCTCCGGAGCATTACGTCCTTGCATCTTAGCCATTTGACTATTCCTCGCTTAGAACTTCAGGCCGGCTTCACGCGCGGCATCGGCCAGCGCCTTGACGCGGCCATGGTAACGAAAACCGGAACGGTCAAATGCAACCAGCTCGATGCCGGCAGCCTTGGCCTTTTCAGCCACACGCTTGCCAACGATCGAGGCAGCAGCGGTGTTGCCGCCCTTGCCTGTCTTGCCAGCGAGTTCTGTGCGCACTTCGGGTTCCAGCGTCGAAGCGCTGACCAACACCCGATCGCCTTCCGGGGCGATGATGTTTGCGTAAATGTGCAGGTTCGAGCGGAAAATCGAGAGGCGATGAACGCCCAGCTCGCTGATTTTCCGACGGGTCGGAACCGCACGACGCAAACGGGAAAGTTTTTTGTCCATGATTCGTCCTATGTGCGGTTATTTCTTCTTGGTCTCTTTGATGATCACGCGCTCGTCCGCATACCGCACGCCCTTGCCCTTGTAGGGTTCGGGTTCACGATAGGCGCGGATTTCCGCGGCCACCTGACCAACGACCTGCTTGTTCGATCCCTTGAGAACGATCTCGGTCTGGGTCGGGCACTCGGCCTTGACACCAGCGGGGAGCTTATGCAGCACGTCGTGGGAGAAACCAAGCTGAAGTTTCACCGCATCGCCCTGGACCGAGGCGCGGTAACCCACGCCAACCAGGTTGAGCTTGCGTTCGAAACCCTTGCTCACGCCGGTGACCATATTGTTCACCAAGGCGCGCACCGTGCCGGACATGGCCTTGGCTTCACGCGTTTCGTCAGCTGCAACGAAAGTCAGCATGGAACCTTCCTGGCGGACATGAACGTGGCCGGTGAGAGGTTGTTCCAAGGCACCCAGCGGGCCCTTGACGGAGATTTGACCCGAGGCGATGACTGCTTCAACGCCCTTGGGCAATTCGACCGGATATTTAGCGATACGTGACATATGAATTTCTCCTTATGCCACGTAGCACAGTACTTCACCACCGACGCCGGCGGAGCGGGCCTTGCGGTCCGTCATCACGCCACGCGAAGTGGAGATGATTGCCACGCCCAGACCGTTCATGACGACCGGGATGCTGTGGCGATCTTTGTACGTGCGCAGGCCAGGACGCGAGACGCGGTCAATGCGCTCGATCACCGGACGGCCGGCATAGTACTTGAGAACAATTTCCAGCTCGGGCTTGGCTTTCTCGCCCTTCACTTCGAAACTGTCGATATAACCTTCGTCTTTCAGCACAGCGGCAATAGCCACTTTCAGCTTGGAAGAAGGCATGGTCACCGAGACTTTGTCTACTTGCTGCGCATTGCGAATGCGGGTCAGCATATCGGCGATAGGGTCGCTCATGCTCATATTATTTCTCCTACCAGCTGGCCTTGGTGATGCCGGGAATTTCGCCCTTCATCGCCATTTCACGCACTTTATGGCGCGTCAGACCGAATTTGCTGTACACGCCGCGCGAACGGCCGGTCACAGCGCAACGGTTGCGTTGACGCGTCGGATTGGCATTGCGCGGCAACTGCTGCAGCGCCAGACGAGCCTGGTAACGCTCTTCGTCGGACTTCGATTGGTCGTCGATCACAGCCTTGAGCGCAGCGCGCTTGGCAGCAAATTTCTCGACCAGCTTGGTCCGCTTGATATCACGATTGATGAGTGAAAGTTTTGCCACGTCATCGCCCCTTAGTTACGAAACGGGAAGCTGAAGGCCGTCAACAGCGCCTTGGCTTCGTCGTCGGTCTTTGCAGTGGTGGTGATGCTGATGTTCAGCCCACGCAGTGCATCGATCTTGTCGTATTCGATTTCGGGGAAAATGATTTGCTCTTTCACCCCGACGTTATAGTTGCCACGACCATCGAAGGCGCGACCCGAAATACCACGGAAGTCACGCACACGCGGCAGAGCCACGGTGACCAGACGGTCCAGGAATTCGTACATCTTTTGACCACGCAGGGTCACCATGCAGCCGATCGGGTAGTCTTCACGGATCTTGAAGCCGGCGATAGCCTTACGGGTCTTGGTCACCACGGGACGTTGACCGGCAATCTTGGTCAGGTCGGACACAGCGTGCTCGATGACCTTCTTGTCGGAAACGGCTTCCGAGACACCCATGTTCAGGGTGACTTTGGTGATGCGGGGCACTTCCATGGCGCTCTTGTAGCCAAACTTGGCCGTCAGATCCTTGGAGACCTTGTCGCGATACAGTTCTTGCAAGCGGGACATGTTCTATCGCTCCTTAAGCCTTGGCGCCGACTTCGGCACCGTTGGAACGAAACACCCGAACCTGCTTGCCGTCGACAGTCTTCACACCAACGCGATCGCCTTTGCCAGTCGCGGGGTTGAAGAGCGCCACATTGGAAATGTGCAGGGGCATGGTCTTTTCGACGATACCGCCAGGGTTGTTCGCCATCGGGTTGGGTTTGGTGTGCTTCTTGACGATGTTCACGCCTTCGACCAGAACGTGATCGGCATCCACACGAGCCAGAACCACGCCACGACGCGTTTTATCGCGACCGGTCAGAACGATGACTTCATCGCCTTTGCGAATATTTTGCATCAGGAGCTCCTTACAGCACTTCCGGGGCCAGCGACACAATCTTCATGAACTTCTCGGAACGCAGTTCGCGCGTCACGGGTCCGAAGATGCTGGTGCCGATGGGCTCCAGCTTGGCGTTGAGCAACACGGCGGCATTGCCACCGAACTTGATGAGCGAACCGTCTTTACGACGCACGCCCTTGGCGGTGCGAACGACGACAGCGTTGTAGATCTCGCCCTTTTTCACGCGGCCACGGGGGGCAGCGTCCTTGACGGTGACCTTGATGATGTCCCCGATCGAGGCATAGCGGCGCTTGGAGCCGCCCAACACCTTGATGCACATCACGTGGCGCGCACCTGTGTTGTCGGCCACGTCGAGCCTGGTCTGCATTTGGATCATGATTTTTCCTATTCCAACTTAACTGAAATTCGCCCCCGGCCTAAAAGCTTGCCGAGCGCTGGATTCCCGCCAGTTTTGGTCCCGTTCAAGCCCTGCCGGATAGCTGAGCCTTGGGGTGATTTACTGCGAAGATTCAATTTTCGTCGAAAGCCCCGGCGACTTTTTGCCTTGACCCTTCGAGGTAGCCGACAATATTAGCACGCGCAAGGGTGGGGAGCAAGCATTTCCGAAGGCGCACCGTGGACTGTCGTAATTTTGCCCCCACTCAACCAAGCTGCTCCACGCGCAGGAGTCGCCACCGCCCTTCCCTGGTACAGAACATCAGCCCCTCGTCAAAATTCATGCCTATCTGCCCTGCCTGCCGGCACCTGTCCCCAGGCGCGTAGGACTTCGAGAATCGAAGACTGTCCACGGTCGTGTCGCCGCGCACCGTCATGCTGCCTTTGACCGTCAGATCCTGTTTGACCTTTGCATGGCGGTTGACGAGTATCTCTTCGGCGGTCACCCCGCTACCCTTCACCAGCAACTCGCCATTCACGACCGCGTTGCCCCTGACCTTGCTGTTACCCGCGACGACGTTGTTTCCGCTCACCGAGTGGTTGCCGTTTACCGTGTGATTGCCGATGACCGTGCTGGCACCGTGTACCAGGG
>JAEYZR010000186.1 GCA_023427945.1 Pseudomonadota bacterium
AATGCATGCTGGCGGCCAACACCTGCGCCGCCGACTTCATGTCGCGCAGCAAGCATCCCGGCCTGTACCGCATCCACGAAGGGCCGACGCCAGACCGTCTGCAGTCGCTGCGCGAATTCCTGCGCACGATGGGCCTGTCGATGGGCGGCGGTGATGCGCCTACCGCCAAAGACTACGGCGAGTTCCTCGATTCCGTACGCGGCCGGCCCGATTATTCGCTGTTGCAGACCATGTGTCTGCGGTCGATGCAGCAGGCCATGTACAGTCCGGACAATGTCGGGCACTTCGGGCTGGCTTATCCCGCGTACACGCACTTCACATCGCCGATCCGCCGCTACCCGGACCTGCTGACCCACCGCGTCATCAAGGCATTGCTGGCCGGACAGCGGTACGTGCCGGTGCTCGAAGAGCAGCCCATTGTGGTCGGCCGCACGGCCAAGGAGCATGAACATGCGTTGTGGGAAAAGCTGGGGCTGCTGTTGTCGGCCAGCGAGCGGCGCGCCGACGATGCATCGCGTGACGTCGAAGCCTGGCTGAAGTGCTGGTTCGTCAAGGAGCGCGTGGGCGAGGACTTCAGCGGATCGGTCAGTGGCGTCACATCGTTCGGCATTTTCGTCACGTTGGATACGTTGCATGTCGAGGGCCTGGTTCATGTGTCCGAGCTGGGTGGCGAGTACTTCCAGTTCAACGAAGCGATGCACGAGTTGCGCGGCGAGCGCACGGGCATGCGTTATCGTCTGACCGACAAGGTGCAGGTGCAGGTCGCCCGTGTCGATCTCGAGGCGCGGCGAATCGAGTTCCGCCTGGTCGAGGGAACCAGCTTTGACGCGTTACGCAAGGTCGCTGCGCGTGGGCCGGATGACGCACCCAGGCGGGTGAAGCGGGCTGCAGCACCCAAGCCCGAGGCGCTCAAGGGCGAGACCGCCAGCCAGCGTCGTGCGCTGGCCAAGAAAGCGGCCAAGCCCGCCAAGAGGTCGGCGGCCTCCAAGTCGGGAACGCGCAAGCGGCGTTGACGCACGCGTTTCGCTCGGCCATCAGCCGGGGTTAACATGTTGAATCAGGCGGGTCGGTGGCGTTCTCATCGGCCCGTTTCATTTCTTTCGATTTATAGGTTTCAAGCCTCATGTCTTCCACCCAAGTGCTCGCCGGCTTTCATGCCGTGGTCGCACGCCTGCGCCATGCGCCCGATTCCATCAAGGAAATCTACGTCGAAGCCTCTCGTCGCGACGGTCGCATGCAGACGTTTCTCGAGCAGGTCGCCAGTGCGGGCCTGCGCGTGCATCCGGTTGCGGTGGAGCGTCTGGACGGCATGGCACACGGCATCCGTCACCAGGGGGTGGTGGCCGTGGTGCTGCCGCGTCAACTGGCCGTCACCGTCGATGATGTGCTCGATGTCGTCGAAGGCCCGGCGTTGCTGCTCATTCTGGATGGTGTGACTGATCCTCATAACCTGGGAGCATGCCTGCGCACCGCCGATGCGGCCGGCGTGCATGCGGTCATTGCGCCCAAGGACCGTGCGGTGGGGCTGACCACGACGGTTCAGCGCGTCGCCTGCGGGGCAGCCGATACCGTGCCTTATCTGATGGTGACCAATCTGGCTCGCACGATGCGTGAACTCAAGGATCGCGATATCTGGCTGGTCGGCACCGACGACCAGGCGCAAGATGGCATGCACGCGGTGCAGGCGACTCGCTCGATGGCCTGGGTCATGGGTGCAGAGGGTGAGGGCATGCGCCGGTTGACGCGCGAGACTTGCGATCAGCTGGTTCGCATTCCGATGGCTGGGGCTGTGGAAAGTCTGAACGTCAGTGTCGCAAGCGCCGTCTGTCTCTATGAAACGGTTCGTCAGCGTCTGGTGTAATCGGGCGACGGATTGAATGTGACCTCCGGGTCGTCTTTTTGCGGGTAAGTTGCTCAACCATGAACAAAAACGGCTTCACCACCACTATTCTTCATTCTGATCGTCGCCAGTACGTCGAGCACGGAGCCATCCACAAGCCCATGCACCCGTCGTCGGAATATGCCTATGCCGACGCACGCGAACTTGCCGCAGTCTTTCAGGGCAAGGCCGGATACACCTACTCGCGTCAGGGCACGCCCACCGGGGCAGCACTCGAACACAAGATCACGCAGATGGAAGAGGGCGTGTCCACGGTCAGTTTTGCCACCGGCATGGCCGCGCTGGCCAGCGTGTTCACCACGCTGCTGCGCAAAGGTGATCATCTGGTGTGCAGCCAGTACATCTTCGGCAACACCAACAGCCTGTTTGCGACGCTGCAGGAACTCGGCGTGGAAATCACTTTCGTGGACGCCACGGTCGCAGCCAGCGTGCAGGCCGCCGTTCAGGCTAACACCAGGATGGTGTTCACGGAAACCATTGCCAATCCGGGCACGCAGGTCGCAGATCTGGCCGGTATCGGCGAAATCTGCCGCGCACATGGTCTGGTTTACGTGGTGGACGGCACCCTGAGTTCACCTTATCTGTTCAAGGCGCGTGACGTGGGTGCCTCGCTCGTCATGAACTCGCTCTCCAAGTACATCGGCGGACACGGCCATGCACTGGGCGGGTCGATTACCGATACCGGTCTTTTCGACTGGTCTGGCTACAGCAACATCTATGACGCCTACAAAAAAGGCGCAGCCACAGGGTGGGGCCTGACGCAAATCAAGAAGAAGGGCCTGCGCGACATGGGTGGCACACTGGCTGCCGAGCCCGCGCACCGCATTGCCGTAGGTGCCGAAACGCTGGCCCTGCGCATGGACAAGCACTGCAGCAACGCGCTTGCCCTGGCAACGTTTCTGGCAGGCCACGCAGGGGTGAGCAGCGTGCATTACCCAGGCCTGTCCAGCCACCCGCAACACGCCCGTGCCAAATCGCTTTTCGGCAATAAGTTTGGCGGTCTGATGGGCGTGGAGCTGCGCGAGGGAATCGATCCTTTCGAATTTCTCAATCAGTTGAGTGTGGTCGTGCTGGCGACGCATCTGGGCGATACGCGCACCCTGGCCTTGCCCGCGGCACACACCATCTACTACGAGATGGGTCCGCAGCGACGCAAGGAAATGGGTATCAGCGATGGCTTCCTGCGAGTATCGGTGGGTATCGAGGATGAGTCGGACCTGGTGGGCGATTTTGCTCGGGCACTGGACAAGCTGGCAGCGACCTGATTTCTGGAGGGCATCATGCTCATCAACATAGAGGGGGTGTTCACTCCCGATGAGGCGGCGCAGATACGTTCGAAGCTGCAGGAGGCGGCCTGGGTCGATGGCAAGGTGACGGCTGGCCTGCAATCGGCGCAGGTCAAGAAGAACCGCCAGTTGGCCGAAGGCGATCCGCTGGCGAAGTCGCTGGGCGACCTCATTTTGCAGCGGCTGGCGCGCAACAACGTGTTTATGTCGGCGGCTCTGCCTCGCAAGATATTTCCCCCGCTGTTCAACTGCTACGAAGGTGGCGAAGCCTTCGGCTTTCACGTCGACAATGCTGTGCGCGCCATCACCGGGACGGCCGAGCGTGTGCGCACCGATCTGTCGGCAACCTTGTTTTTCTCCGAGCCCGACAGCTACGACGGTGGCGAGCTGGTGATCGAAGACACCTTCGGTACACGCGAAGTCAAGCTGCCCGCAGGACACATGGTGCTCTACCCGGGCTCCAGCCTGCACCGTGTCAATCCGGTCACGCGCGGTGCGCGCATCAGTTCTTTTTTCTGGATGCAGAGCCTGGTGCGCGAGGATGCGCAGCGCGCGTTGCTGCTCGACCTGGATGTGGCCATCCAGACGTTGAACCGCGATGTGGCATCCCATCCGTCCATTCTCCAGTTGACCGGTGTTTATCACAATCTGCTGCGCAGGTGGGCTGATGCCTGACTGGTCTGTCGAAGTGTTGCGCAGTGGACAGAAGCAAGCATTGGTGCGGCTTGTCGTCAGCTTTTCTCTTGACAGCCACAGCTAGCACGGGCCTAATACATTCCTGCGTCGCTGAAGGCGCTTGCGCGTTGAACGTTGCGAGTGCCTTCAGCGGCGCGTCAGTTTGTAGTAGCGCGGCATCGCGTAATTGTTCCCAGCCTGTTTCAAATGTCTGTCATGGCTTCCGTATTTTACGTATGGCATGGCACGATCAATACCTTGTGAGGGGTACTCCTAGATGAACAAAACCGAACTTATCGATCACATTGCTGCCAAGGCCGATATCTCCAAGGCTGCTGCTGGTCGTTCACTTGACGCGCTGATCGGTGCTGTCAAGACCACCCTGAAAAAGGGCAACACCGTGACGCTGGTCGGCTTCGGCACCTTCGCCGTGACCGCACGTGCTGCACGCACCGGCCGCAATCCGCGCACCGGCGAAGCCATCAAGATCAAGAAAGCCAAGGTGCCCAAGTTCCGTCCGGGCAAGGCTCTGAAAGACGCCGTCAACTAAATTTGCATTCTTTTGGCTTGGTCGCTAGAATAGCGACCGGTCGAAAAAACCAGAGATTGTGAATGACGGGTGCTTAGCTCAGCTGGCAGAGCGGCGCCTTTACACGGCGTAGGTCACAGGTTCGACCCCTGTAGCACCCACCACCGTCATCACACGTCTGAATGACAACCCGCAACGCGTTCAAGCGTATGCGGGTTTTTTATTTGCGCCTAGCGTTGCGACAGCCTTCCAAATGCGAGACGAGAATTATTCCGCTGTGCGAATAATTCCCATTTAAGTTATGATGTCGGTCTTGATTGTGCCGTCGTCGATGGTCGTGCCGCATGCGCACCCACATCTCGCAATTTTCTGTTCCCCCACTTGGCTGATCCATGCCCAGTTCAAAGAAAGGTTTGTCCTCCGGATCCGATCCGTCGCTCGCTCTGCGCCTAGGTGCCGGGTTGGCCGTAGTCGCAGCGCACGCTGCAGCCGGCAGTTTGTTGTTCCTGGCCACGGAAACGTCGCCCCAGTTGCTTGAGCAGGAGCCGATCATGGTCAGCGTCATCGAGGCGCCCGTGGTCGAGCAGGCACGTGCGGAACCCACGCCCGAGCCCACGCCTGAAGTGCAGCCCGAAACGGCCCCGGAACCACCGCCTCCCGAGCCGCCACCTCCCGAACCGGAACCCGAGCCAGAGCCTGAACCTGAGCCCGAACCCGAACC
>JAEYZR010000300.1 GCA_023427945.1 Pseudomonadota bacterium
ATCACCAACCCCGGCACCAACTCGTACAAGCGCCTGGTGCCTCACTATGAAGCCCCGGTGAAGCTGGCCTACTCGGCACGCAACCGTTCGGCATCGATCCGCATTCCTTACGTGGGCAACCCCAAGGCACGCCGTATCGAAACCCGCTTCCCTGATCCCCTGGCCAACCCCTATCTGGCGTTCTCGGCCTTGATGATGGCCGGTCTGGATGGCGTGCAGAACAAGATCAACCCCGGTGATCCCGCCGACAAGAACTTGTACGACCTGCCGCCCGAAGAAGACGCAAAGATTCCGACCGTTTGTTCGTCGCTCGAGCAAGCCCTGGAATCGCTGGACAAGGATCGCGAATTCCTGACCCGTGGTGGTGTGTTCAGCAACGACATGCTCGATGCCTACATCGCCCTGAAGATGGAAGAAGTGCAACGTCTGCGCGTGACCACCCACCCGGTCGAGTTCGACATGTACTACAGCCTCTGATCCAGGCTCTGGGACGGGCCAGACGGCCCGCCGTCTGGCCTGACCTGTACCTGGATAGACGATATATGAATGTAGACGCCCTTGATCTTCTTGCAACGTCGGTTTTGCTGATCAACCAACAGGGCGAGATCGAGCACGCCAATGGCGCCTCCGAAGACATGTTCGGGCGTTCTCGCAGGCAGCTCGTGGGGCAACGGGCAGCAGCGCTGTTCGTTGAACCCGCTGATCTCGAAAGCTCCATATCGAGGGCGGCCTCCGGCCGATTCGCCGATGTACGACAGTCCGCCCAGGTCTTGCGCGTGACGGGCACGGTCGAAGTATCGGTGACCTCGGTTGCCCTGGCTGGCCACGATTGGCCCGTGCTGGTGGAAGTTCGCGAGATCGAGCAACGGCTGCTGGCGGATCGCAACCACCGTCTGGTCGAGGAAATCGAGACACACCGTCAACTGCTGCGCAACCTCGCGCACGAGGTCAAGAACCCGTTGGGTGGCCTGCGCGGTGCGGCCCAGCTGCTGGAGGCCGAACTTCCCGATGCCAGCCTGACCGAATACACACAAGTCATTATTTCCGAAGCGGACCGCCTGCAGGTATTGGTGGACCGCCTGATAGGACCGCAGCGTGTGCCGATACTGGCCAAGCCTGTGAACATTCACGAGATATGCGAGAGGGTGTGCGCATTGCTTCAGGCCGAATTTCGTGACGATATCGTGCTGGTGCGAGACTATGACGCATCCATGCCCGACGTACCGGGAGATGCCGCACGCCTCATGCAGGCCGTCCTGAACGTGGCACGCAATGCCGCCCAGGAACTTCACCTGCAGGCGCAGCGTCCGTCAACCAGACTTGCGCCAGTGGCGCGTGAGGACCTGGACGATGACGAGCTCGCCAGACATCGCGAACACGCCAACACCATTACGTTCAGGACGCGTGTTGCGCGCCAGGTGATGCTGGCCCACCGTCAGCACCGGCTGGGGCTGGTGTTGTCCATCACCGATAACGGCCCGGGTGTCCCCGACGACATCAAGGATCGCTTGTTTCACCCCTTGGTCACCGGGCGCGCAGGCGGCACCGGACTGGGCCTGAGCCTCGCCCAGGATTTTGTGCAACAGCATGGCGGCATCATCGAATTCGATTCGCGTCCCGGATGCACCGAATTCAGGATCGTGCTGCCAATGGAGGCGTCATGAAACCTGTTTGGATCGTTGACGACGACCAGGCCATTCGCTGGGTGCTGGAAAAAGCACTCGCGCGCGCCGGTGTTGCCACTCGCAGTTTTTCCGAAGCGGCCGCCGTACTCGAGGCACTGAAAATCGAGACGCCAGCCACCCTGGTTTCCGACATCCGGATGCCAGGGGGCAGTGGTCTGGACTTGTTGCGCGACCTGAAGGAACAGCACCCCGGCCTGCCTGTCATCGTCATGACGGCATTTGCCGACCTGGACAGCACTGTTTCGGCGTTCCAGGGGGGTGCTTTCGACTACCTCGCCAAACCGTTCGACGTCAATGAGGCCGTCGCGCTCATTCAGCGCGCCACGCAGGAATCGCAGTCACCCCAGGCGAGTGCACCTGCGGTGACGGACAACAGCGAACGCTGGATGATGACGCAATCGTCATCGACAGCCATGCAGGAAGTCTTTCGTGCCATAGGTCGCCTGGCCCAGTCCAAGGTCACCGTGCTGATCACGGGTGAGTCTGGCACGGGCAAAGAGCTGGTGGCACGTGCGCTGCACGGTCATGGCATGCGCAGCAGTGGGCCGTTTGTCGCCCTGAATGCGGCCGCCATCCCTCGCGACTTGCTCGAGGCCGAACTCTTCGGTCATGAGCGTGGCGCCTTTACAGGGGCCAGCAACCTGCGCCGCGGGCGTTTCGAAGAGGCCCATAACGGCACGCTGTTCCTGGACGAAATCGGCGACATGCCGCTGGAGCTGCAGACCCGCCTGTTGCGTGTGCTCGCCGAGGGCAGCTTCTACCGGGTCGGTGGTGCGCAGCCTGTGCGTGTGGACGTGCGTATCGTCGCAGCGACCCACCAGCCACTGGAGCTGCGGGTCGAGCAAGGCCTGTTTCGCGAGGATCTCTTTCATCGGCTCAACGTCATCCGGCTGCGCTTGCCGCCTCTGCGCGAACGTGTCGAAGATATCCCGGCGCTGGCCCAGCATTTTCTTCAGGTCAGCGCAAAGTCGCTGGGCGTGCCAGTCAAACGCCTCACGCCCGAGGCGCTTGCCGAACTTGCTCGTTTCGATTTCCCCGGCAACGTTCGCCAGTTGGAGAATTTCTGCCATTGGCTGACCGTGATGGCCGTCGGGCAGATCGTTGAACGCAACGACCTGCCTCCCGAAGTGCGTGCCTATCCTGCCGGTGTGCGCGCGGGTGGCGATACGACGTCGGTTGGCGTAGACACGCCGGCTGGGGTCTTGCGTCACTGGCATGACGCATTGCTGGAAGATGCGCAGACGCGTCTGGCTCGTGGCGAACCGGCTGTCATGGCGACGCTGACGCGCCAGTTCGAACGCATTCTGCTGCAAACAGCACTTGATGCCAGTCGCGGACGCCGCGTCGAGGCCGCCACGCGTCTGGGTATCGGGCGCAACACCATTACCCGGAAATTGCGCGAGTTAGGCCTGGAAGACGAGTGAGCTTGCCCCGGTGCAGGCGTCAGCCCAGGTGCGTATGCCGGGCGGACCCTGTAGGGGGCGAAAGTTCTGCCAGGCCGGTGAGAATGCCACAATTGCCGCTGCCATCGGCCAGGCAGCGGGCATGCAGCGCAGTCAGCTGGGTCTTCAGTGCCTGAAGTTCCTTGATGCGTGCGTCGATGTGGCCGATATGCTCCAGCACCATCCCGCTGGCCTCGCTACATCCCGGGCCCGGCGCATCGACGGCCTGCAACAGCACGCGTATCTCGCCGTGGGTCATGTCCAGTGCCCGGCAATTTCTGATGAATCTCAATCGATCGACGTGCGCCTGGCCGTATTCACGGTAGTTGCCTTCGGTGCGTGGTGGTTGTGCCAGCAAGCCTTCCTTCTCGTAATAACGGATGGTTTCAGGGGTGCTGTGCGTCGTGCGGGCGAGTTCACCGATCTTCATGGAAGACTCCTGAGTGAATAAAGCTTGACCCTGTAGTCGCTACAGGGTGTGAACTAGGCACATATTCACCTGGAATCGCAGTCATGGCAACTACACCCACACCTGGCCCCACGAACCCTTCGCATGACCACGAAAAAGCTCCGGCGTGCGCTCACCACCACGAGGCCCGGCAGGGCTGCGGTCACCACGACGAGCGCGCCAGCGGCTCTTCGCACTCTCATGACCATACTCACGCCCATGACCATGCGCACGCCCATGACCATGCGCACGATCACACGCACGAGCGCGGCGGCACGCAAGATCCACCCATCGCGCAAGGCGAGCACGCCACGGCCATTCGCATCATGCAGATGGACTGCCCGACCGAAGAGGCGTTGCTGCGCAATGCCCTGGGCCGGCTTTCGCAGGTGCGCGCACTGAAATTCGATCTGATGCAGCGCGTGCTCACGGTGGCCCACGATCCCGGCACGCTGGAGCCGGTCTTGGCGGCCATCCGCGACCTGGGCTACACCCCGGAAGTGCGGTCGGCCGGCCAGCCTGCCGCGCCTGTTCCCGAAGTGTCGCGTCCGTGGTGGCCTCTGGCCCTGGGCGGGGTGGCGGCAGCGGCGTCCGAAGCCTTGCACTGGCTGGACCAGCCGACTTGGACCACTGCCGTGCTTGCCCTGCTGGCGATCGCGCTGTGCGGCCTGGGCACCTACAAGAAAGGCTGGATCGCGCTGCGCCACGGCCTGTTCAACATCAATGCGCTCATGAGCATTGCGGTGACCGGTGCCATCCTGATCGGCCAATGGGCCGAAGCCGCGATGGTGATGGTGCTGTTCACGCTGGCAGAGCTGATCGAGGCGCGCAGTCTCGACCGCGCCCGTAATGCGATTTCAGGCCTGATGCAGCTCACGCCCGACAAGGTGACGCGGCGCGATGCCGACGGCACGCTGGCGGAGGTCGATGTGGCAGACGTCGCTGTCGATGATGTCATCGAGGTGCGCCCGGGCGAGCGCATCGGCCTGGACGGCACCGTGCTGTCGGGCCAGTCCGCCGTCAACCAGGCGCCTATCACCGGGGAGAGCATGCCTTCGGACAAGATTCCGGGCAGCCCGGTCTATGCGGGCACCATCAACGGTATGGGGCGCTTGCAGTATCGGGCCATTGAGAAATTCCTCAATCGTCACCTGATGCAGGAATAGCGTACATTCGAGTTATCTGTTTCTCTAAAATAAGAAGCCATAGGTTATCTTCATAAGTCAGTGAGCTGTCCCTCAGATTAGATTCAAACATAATCTGGGGGCAGCTTTTTTTATTAAAAGCATGCTATTAACACTGTAAATCCATATTAATGAATTGACATATAA
>JAEYZR010000377.1 GCA_023427945.1 Pseudomonadota bacterium
GTCGTGGTCTTCGGGCGTGCTGTTCATCTATCCGACCCCGTCGTACATGTACGACCTGCTCGCTCAGCCGATGCTCAATTCGTTGCCGCAGGGCACACGCATGATCGCGACCGGCGTGATCACCCCCTTCATGGTGCCGGTGAAAGTCACGCTCATGGCCGCCTTCGTCATCGCGCTGCCCGTGGTGCTCTATCAGGCCTGGGCATTCGTCGCACCAGGCCTGTATCGCCACGAGAAGCGCCTGGCGTTGCCGCTGATCATCTCGAGCACCCTGCTGTTCATCGCAGGTATGGCGTTCTGCTATTTCGTGGTGTTTCGCACGGTCTTCCACTTCATTGCCGGTTTTGCGCCACAGTCGATCACTCCCGCGCCTGATATCGAAGCCTATGTCAGCTTCGTGATGACCATGTTCATCGCCTTTGGCGTCACCTTCGAAGTGCCCGTGGTGGTGATATTGCTGGTGCGTACCGGCCTGGTGACCCTGGAAAAACTGCGTGCCTCGCGCGGCTACGTGATCGTTGGCGCGTTCGTCATCGCTGCCGTGGTCACGCCTCCGGATGTGATCAGCCAATTCATGCTGGCCGTGCCGCTCTGCCTGCTGTTCGAGGTGGGGCTGCTGTTTGCCCGAGGCATTGCACCCAAACCACGCGACGACGAAGAAGAAGAGCAGGCGCTCACCACCCGCGATTGAGTCTGATTTTTCAGTGATGCAGCCACGCTAGCACCCAAAGCATGGCAGCGAACGTTACCTTATCGGAATGACGTTCGCCACTCGCCTACAGACCTTGATGCGCCACCGGGGCATCCGCAGCCAGAGCCAGCTGGCGCGTCTCTCAGGTGTGTCACAAGCCTCCATTCACCGCATCCTGTATTCGGCCCATCGCGGCTCACCCAGCGTGAAGGTGCTGATGCAGCTTTCCCGCGTGCTGGACACCTCGCCAGCCTGGCTCATGCACGCCGAATTTCCTCAGTCCCCGGCCCATGCATCCCACGACCCCGACGAACGCGAATGGTGTGCGCTGTACCGGCGCCTGACGCTGCGCGACCGGCAGGCCGTGCTCGCACTGGCGCGCTCGCTGGGGGCCGACCCACCGCAATGAGTGCCATCGTTGCTAACGGTCCGGGCGGGTCGGCCGAAATCCCACGGTCACCTTCACCTCGATGCCCTTGCCCCCGCGCAGCACGCCCAGCGTGGCAACGTGCCCCGGTGGCAGCGCCGCAATCATGGCCAACATACTGGTGGTGTCGGTCACCCGCACATGCTCTATTTCACGCACGATATCCCCCACTCGCAGCCCGGCCTTGCCCGCCGGGCCGTCATGCAGCACGGCGGCAATCACCACACCGCGACGGTCGGTCAGGCGAAAACTGCGCGCCAGTTCCGCCGTGATGTCCTGCGGCTCCACGCCCAGCCAACCGCGCTGGACATGGCCGTTCTTGATGATGGCATCCATCACCTTCTCTGCCGCCATGATCGGAATGGCGAAACCGATGCCCATCGCCCCACCCGGAGGCGAATAGATGGCCGTGTTGATGCCCACCAGATCGCCGTGCGCGTCCACCAGCGCGCCCCCGCTGTTGCCCGGATTGATCGCGGCATCGGTCTGGATGAAATTTTCGTAGGTATTGATGCCCAGGCGGTTGCGCCCCAGCGCCGACACGATTCCCTGCGTGGTCGTCTGTCCCACGCCGAACGGATTGCCGATGGCCAGCACCACATCGCCAACGGCCAGCGGACGCCCGCCGGCTACCGATGCGACGGGTACGTTCGGTGTGTTGGGCGGCAGACGCAGTACCGCCAGATCGGTGTCAGGGTCGGCGCCCACCAGCTCGGCGGGAAAGGCACGCCCATCGGCCAGGGCCACCTCGATGGCATTGGCGGCCTCGACCACGTGGTAGTTCGTCAGCACATACCCCTGGCCTTGCACGACCACACCGGAGCCCAGGCTGGTAGACAGCCTCGAGCGAGGCGTTGCCGGCCCCAGCCCGAAGAACTTGCGCAACAGCTCATCGTTGGGAGAAAGGTGTTCGGGCATGGACACCTGCTTGGTGGTGTAGACATTCACCACGGCAGGTGCAGCTCGGGCAACCGCTGCCGAAAACGAGAAATCCGGATTGGCCGCGACCGGCGCCTGCGGCACCGGGGCCGCACCCATGACCGGCTCGCCGGCCACACGCCCGTTCGCGCCGCCCAGGCGCACCCAATCGGGACGCAAAGTCGACACGACGAATAGAATGGCCAATGCGACCGTAACGGCCTGGGAGAAAATGAGCCAGAGTCGGAGCATGTTTTTGGTGGAACCAACAATGAACGAAATACGCACGCAAGACATTACCGCCTGGCTGGACCATACATTGATGGCCGCGCGATTCAAAGACTACTGCCCAAATGGGCTTCAAGTCGAGGGCAAGACACACATCAGACGCATCGTCACAGGCGTCACCGCCTCCGAAGCGCTGCTGCGCGCCGCCATCGACCTGCAGGCCGATGCCGTGCTCGTCCATCACGGCTGGTTCTGGCGCGGCGAAGACCTGCGCGTTCGTGGCCCCCGGCGCACGAGGCTGCGTCTGGTTCTGGAAAACGAGATCAATCTTCTTGGCTATCACCTGCCCCTGGATGCCCATCCCGAACTCGGCAACAACGCCATGCTTGCCCGCAAACTCGGCCTCGCGCCCGAACGCGATGAGCAGGGCCAGCCGATCACGTTCGGGCCCGACAAGCTGGTGTGGTGGGGTCGTGCGCCGGGAATGGCCACATTGGGTGAACTAGCCGCCCGTGTGGCCCAGGTGCTCGATCGCCCGCCCCTGTGCATAGGCGATCCGGACACCCCGATTCACCGGGTAGCCTGGTGTACGGGCGGTGCCCAGGGCATGCTGGCCGATGCCGTGGACGCCGGTGTCGATGCCTACATCACCGGCGAGGCGTCGGAACAGACGACCCACCTCGCCCGCGAAACCGGTGTGGGATTCATCGGCGCGGGCCATCACGCCACCGAGCGATATGGCGTGCAGGCGCTGGGCGAAGCGCTGGCGGCGCACTTCGGCATCGAAGTCCAGTTCGTGGATATCGACAACCCCGTCTGACACGACGGGTCAGGCCGCTCCTGGCGGCCGAAACCCGTGTGTGATGTTGCCATCGAACAACATCACACGGCGATGCCCACCTAGACGCGAGGGTCCGTGCCTGCGCCTGGAGGCGTAGCAGGAGGGACGGCGCCCGATACCGAGGCAGCAGCCTGCGGCTTGAGCAGATCGCGGATCTCGCGCAGCAGGGCGACGTCTTCGGGCGGTGCGACCGGCTCGGCAGCCTCGACCTCTTTCTCTTTTTCGGCACGCTTGCGCGCCGTGTTGATGACCTTGACCATCCAGAAAATGATGAATGCCAGCAGGACGAAATTAATGACGATCGTCAGAAAATTTCCCCAGGCAAATACCGTGGCACCTGCCGCAGTCAGGTCCGCATAGGTCATCGGACCGGCATACCCCTCTGGCAGAGTAAGCACCAGAAACTTGTTGGAGAAATCGACTGCACCGCCCACCAGATAGTTGATGAGCGGCATGACGATGTCTTTGACCATCGAGTTCACGATGAGGCTGAACGCCCCGCCGATAATCACACCGACTGCCAGATCGACAACATTGCCTCGTACCGCAAAGTCGCGAAATTCCTTCATTATTGCCATAAGTCCTCCTGAAGCTTGCTCGCCACCAAACGGGCTGGGGGCTATAATACCCGGTTGATAAATGCCACAAGTCCCCGTAATAAAAGATGCACTGATATAAGACAATAAGCGGATTCAATCAAAATGTGCACAGAATGTTCGTAGGCGCTTATGCTGCATGCGAAACACAATATGCACAGGTACTTGCCGCGAAGCGTCGGGCAGTTGCATCAACAAGGATTGGAAGATGAGACAGGATACGCTGGTGCATCACGAGGAATCTGCGGTTGACCCTAGCCTTCCCCCAGATCCCGAAAGACGGTTCTGGATTACCACCACCTGTGCGGTGGGCGGCGTTGCTGGTGTAGCAACGGTTGTGCCCTTCGTCAGCACCTTCGCCCCTTCCGAAAAAGCCCGCGCCGCGGGTGCACCGGTCGAAGTCGATGTCGCCGATCTCCTGCCGGGCCAGATGCGCACGGTCGAATGGCGCGGCAAGCCGGTATGGGTCCTGCGCCGCTCGGATGAACAGATCGCCGCGCTCAAGACCTCCGACGCACTCGTAGCCGATCCCAACTCCGATCGCCCTGGCTACACCCCCGAATACGCCAAAAACGAATACCGGTCGCGCAAAGCCGATCTGTTCGTCTGTGTGGGCATCTGTACCCACCTGGGCTGTTCGCCCACCCCCCAGATCAACGGTGGCCCGGCCTTCCCCGGGGACACCGGAGGCTTCAATTGTCCGTGCCACGGATCGACGTTCGACCTTGCTGGCCGCGTCTACGCCAACAAGCCGGCGCCCGACAATCTTGAAGTGCCACCCTACGAATACCTCAGCGACACCCGCATCATTGTCGGGGTTGACGAAGACAATAAGGCCTGACGCCCCTTTCGGGCATTCTGACCTTGCAACTATAAGCATCACGCCACGTAAGAGGAGCCGTACATGGCTGGCGATAAAAGCGTCGAGACAACAGGTTTGCTGGGCTGGCTGGACCGCCGATTTCCGGTGACGTCCACCTACAAAGCGCATCTCTCCGAGTATTACGCACCCAAGAATTTCAACTTCTGGTATTTCTTCGGCTCACTGGCGCTGCTGGTGCTCGTGCTGCAGATCGTGACCGGTATTTTCCTGGTGATGCACTACAAACCCGATGCCGAACGTGCGTTCCAGTCGGTCGAGTACATCATGCGCGAAGTGCCCTGGGGCTGGCTGATCCGCTACATGCACTCCACGGGCGCCTCCATGTTCTTCGTGGTCGTGTATCTGCACATGCTGCGTGGCCTGTTCTACGGTTCGTACCGCAAGCCACGCGAACTGGTCTGGATCTTCGGTGTCGGCATCTTCCTCTGTCTGATGGGCGAGGCCTTCTTCGGCTATCTGCTGCCCTGGGGCCAGATGTCCTACTGGGGTGCCCAGGTGATCGTCAACCTGTTCGCCGCCGTTCCCCTGATCGGCCCCGAACTGTCGATCTGGATCCGGGGCGACTATGTCGTGTCCGACGCCACGCTGAACCGCTTCTTCGCCCTTCACGTCATTGCCATCCCCCTGATCCTGGTCGGCCTGGTTGCCGCCCACCTGGTGGCGCTGCACGAAGTGGGTTCGAACAACCCCGACGGCGTGGACATCAAGAAATACAAGGACAAGCATGGCCGCCCGCTCGATGGCGTGCCCTTCCATCCTTTCTACACCGTGCACGACATCATGGGCGTGGCGGGCTTCTTGATCATCTTTGCCGCCATCGTCTTCTTTGCCCCTGAGATGGGCGGCTATTTCCTGGAATACAACAACTTCATTCCAGCCGACTCGCTGAAGACGCCTCCGCACATCGCGCCGGTCTGGTATTTCACGCCGTTCTACTCCATGCTGCGTGCCACGACCGATCAGTTCACCTGGGTGCTGGCAGGTGCAGCAGTCCTGGGCGCTGCCTACATTCTGCTCAAGAGCAAGCTGCCGCGCCTGTTGCGCATCGCCTTCCCGGTCATCCTGATCCTGCTGGCCGTCGGCCTGCGCACGCTGGACGCCAAGTTCTGGGGCGTCGTGGCAATGGGTGGCGCCGTGGTGCTGCTGTTCTTCCTGCCCTGGCTGGACAACAGCCCGGTGAAGTCCATCCGCTATCGTCCAGGCTGGCACAAGGCGTTGTACGCGATATTCATCGTCAACTTCCTGGTCCTGGGTTACCTGGGTACACAGCCGCCCAGCGACGTATTCAACATCATGTCGCAGATCGGCACGCTGATATACATCGGCTTTTTCCTGTTGATGCCTGTGTGGAGCCCTCTGGGCCGGTTCAAGCCGGTTCCGGACCGGGTCACGTTCCATCCCCACTGAGCCCTCACATCGATAACGGAATAACCATGATCAAGAAGCTCATCGCTGCGGCGGCCGTCATGCTGACATGCAGTGCTGCAATGGCCGCTGAAAGCAACTATCCGCTGGACCGTGCACCCAACCGCCTGTCTGACATGGCGTCCTTGCAAAACGGCGCCAAGCTGTTCGTCAATCACTGTCTGAACTGTCATAGCGCAGTATCCCTGCGCTACAACAAGCTGGCCGATCTGGGCCTGACCGACGAGCAGATCAAGGAAAACCTGCTGTTCACCACCGACAAGGTGGGCGATCTCATGAAGATCGCCATGACCCCTGCCGACCAGAAAACCTGGCTGGGCACGTCCACGCCGGATCTCTCGGTCATTGCACGCGCCAAATCGGTCAACGCAGGCCCCTCGGGCTCGGACTACATCTACACCTACCTGCGCACCTTCTACCGTGACGCCTCGCGCCCCACGGGCTGGAACAACCTCGTATTCCCCAGCGTGGGCATGCCGCACGTGATGTGGGCCGATCAAGGTCCGCGCGAGCTCACCACCGTGGCCATGCAGGAAGTGCGCAAGGACGGCAAGCCGGCAGGCTGGGAGCGCGTCACGACCGTGCACGACGCCGCCGGCTTCAGCACCGTGAAACGTGAGCCGGTCGCCAACTACACGGGGCACGCCACCGTGGACAACCGCTTCAAGGCGCTGGACCCTGCCAAAGCCCAGGCCTACGACCGCGATGTGGCCGACCTGACCGCGTTCATGACCTGGATGGCAGAGCCCAACCAGCAGCAGCGCAAGACCCTGGGCGTGTATGTGCTGATCTTCCTGACCCTGTTCCTGGTCGTCGCCTGGCGTCTGAACGCCTCGTTCTGGAAGCACGTCAGATAGAAGATGCGCACACGCCTTGCGTGCAAAATCGGGCCAGAACCGGCCCGATCGACGCCCACTCTGCACTCGGACGACCGGGGGGCTGGCAATTGCCTACCCCGGTCGGTTACCATAGCGTGTTAATCGCGACCCGATTAAGCACTAGAAGCCAGCGACCGCACCTGTTTGCGCCGTTGGCGTTTCGCATTTCACAAGGGACATATCTGCCATGATGGTGCTCTACTCCGGAACCACGTGTCCGTACTCGCAACGTTGCCGCTTCGTATTGTTTGAGAAGGGCATGGATTTCGAAATCCGCGACATTGACCTCTACAACAAGCCGGAAGACATCGCCCATATGAATCCATATGGTCAGGTGCCCATTCTGGCCGAGCGCGATCTGCTCCTGTACGAATCGAACATCATCAACGAGTACATCGACGAGCGTTTCCCGCATCCCCAACTGATGCCGGCCGACCCCGTCATGCGTGCGCGCACCCGTCTGTTCCTGAACAATTTCGAGAAAGAATTGTTCGTGCACGTGTCGGTGCTCGAAGACCGCAACGGTGCGCAGGATGCCAAGCGCCTGGAGCGTGCACGTCTGGCCATCCGCGACCGCCTGTCGCAACTGGCGCCGATGCTTCTGAAGAACAAGTACATGCTGGGCGACGAATTCTCGATGCTCGACGTGGCCATTGCTCCCTTGCTCTGGCGCCTGGATCACTACGGCATCGAACTGCCCAAGAATGCCGCGCCGTTGCAGAAGTACGCCGAACGCATCTTCTCGCGTCCGGCCTACATCGAAGCACAGACGCCGGCTGAAAAAGTGATGCGTCGCTGAACACGGGACGGGTGATCATGGGTGAAATTTCCACAAAACCTTATCTGATCCGCGCACTGCACGAGTGGTGCACGGATAACGGCTACACCCCGTACATCGTGGTGCAGGTCGATGAACACACAATGGTTCCGATGGGCCATGTGCAGGAAGGTCAGATCACCCTGAACGTGGGCACCCTGGCGACGAACAACCTGCTTCTGGGCAACGAGTTCATCGAATTCCAGGCGCGCTTTGGTGGTGTCACTGAAAACGTGATGGTGCATATCGGCGCCGTCAGCGCCATCTATGCACGCGAAACCAGCGCGGGCATGGGGTTCGAGGTACAGCCTTACGATCCGTCTGGCGCGACCCCGGCCTCCGATACCCACGATGGCAACGCCGCGCTGGCGCCTTCGTCCACGGCACTGTCCGCTGTGGACGATGGCAATGACGCTGCCGCTCAGGAAAAACCGACGAACACAGAGGGCGACGCAGAAAATAAGCGTCCCCACCTGACCATCGTCAAATAAATCTATACAATGCAGTCCGCGCGTGTGGATTAAGCACCTGCCTTGACGATCATCCATCAAGACAGCCCGCCCACAGCACGCGCATTCAGGCACCTAGCCTGACACCGGCGCACAGCCGGTCAAGCCGATGTAGCTCAGTTGGTAGAGCAGCGCACTTGTAATGCGAAGGTCGAGGGTTCGATTCCTTTCATCGGCACCAATTACAGTTTCCTCCAGAGGTTTTCTCCCTCATGTCGTGACGGCCAGAGGCTGCCCATGTTTGAGCTGCTCGGATAATTTTCTGGCGCACTCACGCAGGGTAGCCGCTGCGGTCCCGTTCCAGTCGGGATCGAGCCGCTGCGCCTCGCATGTCGTGGACAGGGCAAGAACCATATTGTTGTCGGCATCGAAGACAGGTGCGCTGAAGGCGTTGACCGTCACCTTGTGGCGGGGCGATTCGTCTGAACCCACCGCGCGGGCCAGGCCGTAATACCGGGCTTCGGCCATGTGCTGCTGGAATCTGCCCTGTTCGGACTGCCCGCTACGCTCGCGCGCCAACAGTTCCTGTTTTACGGCGGTCTCGACGAAATCGGTTTTCATGAATGCGGCGAAGGCCCGGCCCGTGGCGGACTGGGTCAGACTGACGACGACGCCGGCCTGCAAATGCGGACTGACAGGCCGGGCAGACCGCTCCCATCGCACGATGGTCGCCCCCTGGTTGCCCCAGACGGCAATGCCTACGGTGCGTTGACCTATACGTTCGCAGATCTCCGGCAAGGCCTCGGTCGCCAGGCGCTGCGCCTCAAGGGCGGCCGACGCCGTGACGGGATTCCAGGTGCCCGCGACATTGCCGTTCTCGCCGAGGTCATGGGCAAAGGTTTTCAGATACTTGCCATCGCCGAACGCAAGAGAGCGATGGGAACTGCGGAAGATCCTCTCGACTTTGCCGATATAGACCACGTGGTCACCGCCCGGATACGCCGCCACCTTCGAACACTCGAGATGCGCCGCACAATCCTCGATGACCGGGATACCGCCCAGGCCGGGCGTCGTGGAAATTCCACGAAACTTGTCCGGGCCTGATTTGGCGAACTGGTTCGACACGTTGATCTGGTGGTCGGCCAGAATGTTGACGACGAATCGATCATTGTTACTGAACGCCGGATAGCTGCTGGAGGTCGTTGATTGGCTCCACAAGATGAGTGGCGGATCCAGAGACACGGAATTGAAAGAGCTGGCGGTGACCCCAAACGGATTGCCGTTTTCATCACAGGTAGTGATAACCGTGACACCGGTTGGAAACGCGCCCAAGGTACGGCGAAATTCCTTGCTATCGATTGCTGTCATGTGAAGTCCTCTGGTCGAATGTGGGTCGGCTCGCTCTTTCTCAAGACAACTGCCGATCTCCAAAACACCTGAGCAGTCTAGTGGGCCCCCACTTCGCCGCACCAATCGCCTTTCCATATAGATTTATCACTTGATCGTATGAGTCCACGGCTTGCGTGGTCGCGCGCCATGCGCACGCAGACAGCGCACTCACGCGGACGAACACACATCAATTCGCTGCACTGATCAATGCATTGCCATTTTCGATTAGTCAATTTGCGAACGGCGCTTCTAGACTGAGCCAAAGCAAAAAATAAAACGTACGGCAGGAGACAGATTCATGAGCAAGAGTTCTTTGCCACAGCCCTGGCGCAGAGAGGCTGTGGAAAGCGATCAGTCGTGGGTACAAGCCATCAGTCCGGTAGAGGCCGAGGCCTTCGACACCGCCCTGACGCAAGCCAAAAAAGCGCACAAGCCACTGCTGCAGATGACGCCTGACGACTTTCCCCTGAATCAGGCGGGACGAGCCTGTCTGGCGCGAGCGGTGTCCACAGTGCTAGGTCGTTGGGGAATGTGCCTGCTGCGCGGCCTGCCTACCCAGAGGTGGACCGCGGCGGAGGCCGAACTGGCCTACTGGGGGATGGGTCTGCACATGGGAGTGGCTCGGCCCCAGAACGCGGCCAGCAATTTCATGGCGAGTGTGCGCAACGACGGCGGAAGCTACGTGGGCAAGAATGCCCGTGGCTACAACACCAACGCAGGCCTGGATTTCCATATCGATTTTTGTGATGTGGTTGGCCTGCTTTGCCTGAACAGTGCCAAATCGGGTGGCGATAGCC
>JAEYZR010000411.1 GCA_023427945.1 Pseudomonadota bacterium
TCGCCCGCCGACTGGGCCTGGACAGGTGGCATCATGGATGCCCTGTTGCCCACGCTGTACTTCGGCCATCCCATCGTTGGCGCCGCAGGTCGTTTTTCGCCCGAGCGTGCCTACGAGTTGATGGAGCGCTACCAGGTGACCAACGCGTTCCTGTTTCCCACAGCCCTGAAGCTGATGATGAAAACCGTGCCCAAGCCGCGCGAGTACTATCAGCTCGCCTTGCGTGCGCTGATGAGCGCCGGCGAAAGTGTGGGACAGACCGTGTTCGAGTGGTGCCGCGATGCGCTCGGTGTGGTGCCCAACGAGATGTTCGGCCAGACCGAAATGAACTACCTCGTCGGTAATAGCCACGAACGCTGGCCGGCCAAACCGGGCAGCATGGGACGCCCCTATCCGGGCCATCAGGTCGAGGTCATCGACGAAGCGGGCAACGCCATGCCCGTCGGCCAGATCGGCGAAATCGCCCTGAACCGGTTCGACATTCACGGCCACCCCGATCCCATCCTGTTCACGGGGTACTGGCATAACGAGGCGGCAACGGCGGCAAAGTTCACCGGCGACTGGTGCCGCACGGGTGACCTCGCCCATCGCGATGAACAGGGCTATATCTGGTATGCCGGCCGTGCCGACGATGTCTTCAAATCCTCGGGCTATCGTATCGGCCCGGGCGAGATCGAAAACTGCCTGGTCGCCCACCCGGCGGTGGCCAATGCCGCGGTCGTGCCAAAACCCGACCCTGAACGCGGTGCGGTGGTCAAGGCTTATGTCGTGCTCACAGCCGACAGTGTGCATGCCGATCGTGCAGCACTCACCACGACACTCCAGGAACATGTGCGAGGCCAACTCGCGCCCTACGAGTATCCGAAGGAAATCGAGTTCGTAGACGAACTTCCCATGACAACCTCGGGCAAGGTGCAAAGAAACGTCCTGCGGGCGCGCGAAATCGAGCGTGCGGCCCAGGGTTCCAGCTGAGCGCCCCGAGCTGAAACAGGAGACAAGAAAAGAATGGCTATCTATCGTCTGGGCGAACACGCCCCGGAAATCGACCCAAGCGCCTACATTGCAGAAAGTGCCGACATCATCGGACGCGTTCGACTGGCCCGTCACACCAGTGTCTGGTCGCATGTTTCCATACGCGGCGATAACGACGACATCGTCATAGGCGAAGGCACGAACATCCAGGAAGGCAGCGTCCTGCACGTGGACGAGGGGGTTCCCATGCACATAGGAAACCATGTCACCATCGGGCATCAGGCAATGCTGCATGGCTGTACCGTCGGCGCGAACAGTCTGATAGGTATGCAGGCCATCGTGCTCAATGGCGCAGTCATCGGACGCAACGTGCTGATAGGCGCCGGTGCGCTCATTCCGGAAGGCAAGGAGATTCCCGATAACGTGCTGGTCATTGGAATCGGCAAGATCCAGCGGGAGCTGACGCAAGAGGAAATCGATGGCCTGCACCGGAACAACCTGAACTACATCGAACGCGCGAAGATGTTCAGGACGCAACTGCAGCGGATCTGAAGTTCGATCGATTATCATTGGCGCATGGCTGATATCCTCAAAAAATACCTGTTCGAAAACCGGACAGTGAAAGTGCAGGCCCTGCGTTTGCACGACACCTGGCGCGAAGCACAGGTCCATCACGACTACCCACCCGCCATTCAGCGCATGCTGGGCGAACTTGTCGCGGCGGCTGCCCTGCTGGCCGCCAACCTGAAGTTCGATGGTTCCCTGGTGCTGCAGCTGCAGGGCGACGGACCGGTATCGCTGATCGTGGTCGAGTGCCGTGCGGATCTGAGCCTGCGTGCCACCGTCAAGGTACGCAACGAATACGTGGTGCCGGACAACGGCACGCTCAAGACGCTGGTGAATCCGGGCGGCAACGGCCGGTTCATCGTCGTTCTCGATCCCGCTCGCAAGATGCCAGGCCAGCAGGCCTACCAGGGCATCGTGCCTATCGAAAGCGACAGCGTGGCCAAGGTGCTGGAAGACTACATGGCGGCATCCGAGCAACTGGATACGCGCCTGGTTCTGGCTGCCGATGCGCAATGGGCATGCGGCGTACTGCTGCAACGCCTGCCGGATGCCGGTGGCAATCCGCAAGGGGGTACGCAGGAGCAGACCAGCAGCCAGACCTTCGAGCATGCCAGTGCCCTGATAGAAACCATAAAGCCGGACGAATTGCTCGGCACCGATACCGACACACTCATCCATCGCCTGTTCTGGGACGATCCTTTGCTGGCCTTCGAGCCGCAAGGGGTGCGCTGGCATTGTTCGTGCACACGCGAACGCATTGCAGACATGCTGCGCATGCTGGGCGCCGACGAGGTGGGCGACATCATCGAAGAGCGTGGAGCGGTGGATGTCAACTGCGAGTTCTGCGGCAAGCCCTACCATTTC
The DNA here is from genome assembly GCA_023427945.1 of Pseudomonadota bacterium. Classification (GTDB taxonomy): domain Bacteria; phylum Pseudomonadota; class Gammaproteobacteria; order Burkholderiales; family Burkholderiaceae_B; genus Schauerella. The sequence goes on from JAEYZR010000411.1 coordinate 2,404, forward strand.
GACCCGGTGGACTGCGCAGGACTGTTCACCGAGACGTCGGCGCTGCCCGAACAGAATCCGCCTACTCGCCACTGAAAGGCAAGGGATCCTGAAACCGGCGCCGTAATCTCGGCCGGTCCGACTCAGGCAGCCACCGGATCGCACTGAATGTCTCGCCGGTTGAATGAATCCTGACAACAGGGGTGTGCGACGTCGCTGACGTGCATGACCGAGCCCGGATTGCGGCCCACCTCAATAGACATTGCGCCGTGCCAGCACGCATAGTGGGGCATGGCCATCTTTGTTGCGACCCCCACCCTCTGCGGCTCTCGACGCTCATCGGGGCATGGCGCTTACCGTGTCCGCCCCATCCGTGGCAGTGGGTTTTCAGCGCCCTGCTCTGCCGTGGGCGCAGCCCTGGTCGAATGGCTGCTGGGCATGACTGCCCTGATGTTGCTGGCGGCCATCTCCCTTGAATTCGCGCACTGGCAGACCTCGCGTCATGTGGCGGCCATTGCCCTGATGGAAGCGGCCCGTGCAGGCAGCGTGCAGAATGCGCATCCCAGAGCCATGCAGGACGCTTTTCTGCATGCCATGAGCGCCTCGTTTCCCGCAGGCGAGGGAAACGAGGCGCTCATGCTTCGCACCTTCGAACGAATAAAGTCGCGTACCCACATGCCTGCCTGGGAAATCGAGCAACTGGCCCCTGACGCTCAGGCATTCGAAGGGGCCAGCCGATACACAGGCCAAGAGATCGCGCAGGCACTTGGCAAACGCGTGCTGCGCCACGACCTCTATGAACGTGATGGCCAGCCTCGCCATCTGGGCGCAACGCGCGCTCCCGGCGCACGTGCACGCATGAGCCTGAACAGGCCGCAGAACCCGAACCATCCGCAAGCCCTGGACGGCCCCCTCACCCTGCACATCCGCCTGACCTATCGTCAACCAGCACTTTTTCCGATCATCACCCGCCTGATGGCAGCACTTGTTTCCAAAAAACAGTCGACGACCCGAGCCTGGGCTGCAGGCCTGATAGTGATCGAGCTTGAACAGAAGATAGAGATGCAATCCCACGCTATCCAGTGGTGATACCCATAGCGCCTGACCTGCCCCGCTGACCTTGGTGCTTGCCGTGGCCGCATGGTCCGGGTTCCAGCCAACCACAGCGCTTGTGCGTCGGCCTGCACCTTGATCCGTCCGGGATCTGGCATCTTGATCTCCGTCCTGATCACACCGATACCTTGCGCCCGCTGGCGGTTTGCACTCACTCCCGGGATGTTGCGCCTTGATCGGGGGCCACCTCGTCCCCGGGTCCGATTTCCGCCTGGTCGACATTTTTCTCTTCGGCCGCCAGTATGGCGGCTGCAGCGGCCTGGCGTTCGGCCTGTGCGCGCTCCAGATGGCGTTGGGCACGTTCGGCCTCGAACGCGTCGCGCTCAGGCCCGGGACCCGTGCGCTCGAACACGGCGATCGATTCGACGTGTCCGGTGTGGGGGAACATGTTGACCACGCCCGCTGACGACAAGCGATACCCACCGTCATGCACGAGGATACCGGCGTCGCGCGCCAGCGTGCCGGGCGCACAGGAGACGTAGACAATACGTTCGGGCTGCTCGGCCGCCGTCAGTGCGGCCAGTGCCAGCGCCAGCGCATGGGCCCCTTCACGCGGCGGGTCGATCAGCATGCGATCAAACCTGCCCAGGCTGCGCAGCCACTGGACATCGATCTCGAACAGGTTCAGGGTCGAAAACGACGTGCGCCCGCACAGCCCATGGCGGGCAGCAGCGTCCAGCGCACGGTCGGTCAAGGTACGAGAGCCTTCCACCCCAACCACCTCGCCGGCAAGCGTGGCAATGGGCAAGGTGAAGTTGCCCAGGCCACAGAACATATCGGCCACCCTGTCGGTCGGCTGCACATCCAGTTGCGCCAGCGCGCGCGCGATCAAGGAACGGTTTACCGCATGGTTGACCTGCGTGAAGTCGGTGGGACGGTACGGCATGCGCAGGCCGAATTGCGGCAAGGTATAGGCCAGGTCATCGGCATGCTCGGGTTCCAGGGGCTGCACAGTCTCCGGCCCTTTCGATTGCAACCACCACTGGACACCATGCCGGGCAGCGAAACTGCGCAATTGGGCAATGTCGTCTTCGGTCAGTGGCAACATGTGACGTAACACCAGAACGACCACGTCGTCGCCCACGCAGACCTCGACCTGGGGCATACGGTTGGGCGCCGACATGCCGCCGAACAACTCGCGTAACGGACCCAGCAGCGCGCTGACGTGCGCAGGCAGTACCAGACACTCTTTCATGTTGACGACATAGCTTCCGCTACGCTCGCGAAAGCCGACCAGCACGCCGCCCTTCTTGGGCACCAGGCGCACGGACAGGCGGGCGCGGTACCTATAGCCCCAGGTGGGTCCCAGCATGGGCGGAAGCATGCGCTCGGGCTTCAGACGCGAGATATGCGAGAAGGCATCTTCGAGCACCCGCTGTTTGACCGCCACTTGCGCGTCGGGAGCCAGGTGCTGCATGCTGCAGCCGCCGCACACACCGAAATTCGGACAGGGGGGCACGACGCGCTGGGAGGACTCCTTGACGATGCGATCCACCCGCGCCACGTCGTAGGTCGCCTTGGTACGCGTCGTGGTCGCTGTTACACGCTCGCCCGGCAAGGCACCGTGCACGAACACCACTTTGCCATCGCGCCGCGCGACGCCTCGCGCTTCCATGTCCAGCGACTCAATATCCAGAAATTCGGCCATATCAACCAGCATCACCTTTACGATCAACCGCGCATTGTAGTGGGATCGCGCAAACAACAGGGCCCGATGC
>JAEYZR010000053.1 GCA_023427945.1 Pseudomonadota bacterium
TGCCTATGCCCACCATGACCCTGAAGGCCCAGAACAGCGGCATGACATCGGGCACGGTGTCCCAGGCAGCACGGTTGATGTCCTCAGGCGTGGCCTGGCGGATATCGTCGTGATAGCGCTTGAGCAGAAGCCCGTAGCCCAGATGGCGCCAGGTTTCGTCGAACACGCGACGGGCTTGCGCATCGTCGGGATTGGCGCGTATGCGCTGGAGTGCATCGTAGGCCGCAATGCCGCTGCGCACCCGTGTTTCGGCGCGGGCGACCAGATCGTGGATGCCCAGCATCGGCGTCGTGAGCGAACGCGTACCGATGATGCCCATTACATAGGGAATCTCGACAGCGAAATCGTTCTTGCGTTCAGCCTGATTCGGAATGGCGAACAGGTTGAAACCGGCAGGTGCGTCCTCGGTGTGCCACATGGCCTCCATCGCCGCGATCTTCATGTTCTGGTGCTCGGTGGTCAGGTAACCGCTTTCGTCACCCAGCACGACCACGGACAGCGCACCCGCCAGGCCGAAGCTGGCGGCAACGACCATCGAACGCTTGGCGAAATCGATATGACGGCCACGCAGCAGATACCACGCACTGATGGACATCACGAACATGGCCCCGGTCACATAGCCCGCGCTGACCGTGTGCACGAACTTGGCCTGTGCAACAGGGTTGAAGAAGACGGCGGCAAAGTCGGTCATCTCCATGCGCATGGTGTCCGGATTGAACACCGCCCCCACGGGGTTCTGCATCCAGCCGTTGGCCACCAGGATCCACAACGCCGAGAAGTTGGTGCCCAGCGCCACCAGCCAGGTCACGATCAGGTGACCGAACTTGGACAGCCGGTTCCAGCCGAAGAAGAACAGGCCGACGAACGTCGCCTCCAGGAAGAAGGCCATCAGGCCCTCGAGCGCCAGTGGCGCGCCGAACACATCGCCGACGTAATGACTGTAGTAGGACCAGTTCATGCCGAACTGGAACTCCATGACCACGCCGGTCCCCACGCCCAGTGCGAAGTTGATGCCGAACAGCACCCCCCAGAACATCGTCATGCGTTTCCAGACCACGCGTCCGGTCATCACATACACGGTCTCCATGATGGCAATCATGAAGGCCAGTCCCAGAGTCAGGGGCACGAATATGAAGTGATACATGGCGGTTGCTGCGAACTGGAACCGCGACAGGTTGACGACATCTAGATCAATCATGTTTTTCTTCAGGGGTAGAGTGCACGCCCAACAGACGTGCATACGCGACCGTCGGCTCGCGCCGAAGGACCTGTGTCAGGCTGGACGGATGACTACCTGCCAGCGCGACGCTTAGAACAAGGGAATGGTTTTTTTCAGATTTTTCCCCTCAGCTTGCCGGCGATACCCAGGACTTTCTGCACCTTGGAACCCATCTTCATCAGGTTCTGCAGCGTCTCGGGCGGCAGGCGTTGGACCTCATCGAACCAGGCTGTGGACAACTCGATCAATTCGAGCATTTCGCTCATGCGCTCGTGGGCATACACGTCGCGCTCGTCGGTCGGCGTTTCCAGCAGATTGTCGCGCAGCAGGGTGAGCGTGGGATCGATCTCACGGCGCCGCTTCTCTTCCATCAGAATGCGAAAGATCTCCCACACGTCCTTGGGCGTCTCGAAATAATCGCGCCGATCGCCGACCTGATGGCCCATGCGCACCAGGCGCCAGGACTGCAGTTCCTTGAGCCCCATGCTGACGTTGGAACGCGAAAAACCCAGGGCGTCGGCAATCTCTTCGGCCGCGAGCGGGCGTGGCGTGATGAACAGCAGGGCATAGATCTGGCCAACAGTGCGGTTCACCCCCCAGCGGCTACCCATCTCGCCGAAGTGCAGGACGAATTTCTCGGTTTGTGCGGTCAGAGGCATGTAAATCTTCAGTTACATTGATTTCGATAATTACTGAAATTATCGAACTTAACGTAATTTGTGTAAAGCGCTTTGTGATGGAAACAAGTGCTTTTGTGTTCAAAATGATTCAGCCCTGCGGACACAGGGCAGGAGCCTCCTCGCCATGCCAGCGCAATCGCCCAAAAAAAACACCCCGGCGCGACCTGCGCGCCGGGGTGTTCCAGGGTGTGTATCCGATATCAGGCAGCGCCGATGCGCACCTTTGCCGAAGCCCGCTTGGCCTTTTCGCGGGCTTCGTCCGTCGTATCGGCACGCGCCAGGGTGACGCCCATGCGCCTGGTCTCAAACGATTCCGGCTTGCCAAACAGACGGATGTCGGTGCCCGGCTCGGACAACGCCTCGGCCACGCCCTCGATGCGCACCGCCTGGGCGCGCACACCGCCGTAGATGACGCTGCTCGCACCCGGCGCCGTCAACCCGGTGTCCACCGGTAAGCCCAGCAAGGCCCGGGCATGCAGCTCGAATTCGTTCTGCGCCTGGGTGGCCATCGTCACCATGCCGGTGTCGTGCGGCCGGGGGCTGACTTCGGAGAACCACACATCATCGCCGGCCACGAACAACTCCACACCGAAAATGCCCAGCCCGCCCAGGTCGCCGGTGACCGCCGCGGCGATCTGCTGTGATTTCTCCAGGGCGCGGGCCGACATGGCATGCGGCTGCCAGCTCTCGACGTAATCGCCGTTTTTCTGGACATGCCCGATGGGCGCGCAGAACGACGTCTGAACGCTGCCGTCGGCCGCACGCGAGCGCACGGTCAGCAGCGTGATTTCATAGTCGAAATTGATGAATCCTTCGATGATGGCGCGCCCCGCGCCCACTCGACCGCCCTCCTGCGCATAGCGCCACGACGGCCCGATGTCGTCGGGCCCACGCAGAACCGATTGCCCCTTGCCCGACGACGACATGACCGGCTTGATCACGCAGGGATAGCCGATGGTGTCGATGGCGTCCCGCAAGGCCTGCTCGGTATCCACGAACGCGTAAGGCGAGGTGGGCAGGCCCAGCGTTTCTGCGGCCAGGCGGCGGATGCCCTCGCGATTCATGGTCAATTGCGCTGCCCGCGCCATCGGCGTCACACGGACCTGGCCAGCGGCCTCCAGCTCGACCAGCAGATCGGTGGCAATGGCCTCGATCTCGGGCACGATCACGTCGGGCTTCTCCAGCTCGATCACGGCCCGCAAGGCTTCGCGGTCAGTCATGTTCACGACGTGGGCGCGGTGGGCCACCTGCTGTCCCGGCGCATGGGCATAACGATCCACGGCGATCACCTCCACCCCCAGGCGCTGCAAGGCAATGACCACTTCCTTGCCCAGCTCGCCTGCCCCCAGCAGCATGACGCGGGTGGCCGCCGAGGACAGCGGAGTACCAAAAACAGGAGAAGAAGAGACGGTCATGGCGGGGCCTTGGGCGTATAGCGGAAAGGCGCAAAGCATGCCACAGGCGCCGGCACAGCGGCAAGCCGGGGCACGGCGCTCGCCTCAGGCGACACAGGGGCAGTAATTCTTCCCAGGCATTAGAATCTCGGCATGACCAATAACAGATCCTTTTCAGCCCAGGGGGCCCTGGACTCGGCCCGCCGGACACTGGCCATCGAAGCGCAGGCCATCACGGACGTGCGGGCGCGGCTGGACGACAGCTTCACGCGTGCGGTCGCCGCGCTTTTGTCATGCAAGGGCCGTGTGGTTGTCAGCGGCCTGGGCAAGACCGGCCATATCGCGCGCAAGATCGCCGCCACGCTGGCCTCCACCGGCACGCCGTCGTTCTTCCTGCACGCCGCCGAAGCCGTTCACGGCGACCTGGGCATGATGACCGCCGACGACATTCTCGTGGCCATCTCCTATTCCGGATCGGGTAACGAACTGCTCACCATCGTGCCGGTGGTCAAGCGCATGGGCGCCAAGATGATTGCCATGACTGGCAACCCATCCTCGGAACTCGCCCAGGAGGCGTTCGTCCACCTGGATGTCAGCGTGCAGAACGAAGCCTGCCCGCTGAATCTCGCCCCCACCTCCAGCACGACGGTGGCGCTCGCAATGGGCGACGCACTGGCCGTCGCCTGCCTGCAGGCACGGGGTTTCGGCAGCGAAGACTTCGCCCGCTCCCATCCTGGCGGTGCATTGGGAAGAAAACTGCTTACCCATGTGCGCGACGTCATGCGCAGCGGCTCGGCCCTGCCCACCGCCTCCGGCGACATGAGCATCGCAAGCGTGCTGGAAGTCATGTCGTCCCATGCAATGGGCATGGCCATCGTGGTCGACGGGCATGGACGCGCCCTGGGCGTGTTCACCGACGGCGATCTCCGGCGTCTGATTGAACGTGTGGGTGATATCCGTGGTCTGATCCTGGAAGACCACATGACCGCGGCCCCCCATACCATAGGGCCGAATGCGCTGGCCGCCGAAGCCGCCTTGCGCATGGACGAACTCAAGCTGAGCCAGATGC
>JAEYZR010000148.1 GCA_023427945.1 Pseudomonadota bacterium
CGCATGCTCACTGTGAGCGAACAGGTCGTGCGCCAGTACATCGTCAAGGAAATGATCGGAGGCTTTCTGCCCCCGAACAGCGTGAAGCTGTTTGCGGTTGAAGGCGGCACCGCCGCCATGACCTACATCTTCAATTCGCTGAAACAGAACGGGCTGCTCAAGCGCGGCGACAAAGTCGCCATCGGCATGCCGGTCTTCACCCCGTACATAGAGATCCCCGAGCTGGACGAATACGGCCTGGAAACGGTGTGCATCGATGCCGACCCGAAACTCGGCTGGCAGTATCCGGACTCGGAACTGGAGAAGCTGAAAGACCCCGACGTGAAGATCTTTTTCTGCGTCAACCCCAGCAACCCGCCCTCGGTGAAGATGGATGACCGCAGCCTCGAAAAGGTCGCCCAGATCGTGCGCGACCATCGGCCCGACCTCTACATCCTGACCGACGACGTCTATGGCACCTTCGCCGACGACTTCCGCTCATTGTTCGCGATCTGCCCGCAGAACACCATGCTGGTGTACTCATTCTCCAAATACTTCGGTGCTACCGGCTGGCGCCTGGGCGTGATCGCCGCACACGAAAAAAACGTGTTCGATGACGCACTGGACGCCCTGCCCAAGGCCACCAAAAAATCCCTGGACCGCCGTTACGGCTCGCTGCTGCCCGACGTCAGCCAACTGTGCTTCATCGACAGACTCGTGGCGGACAGCCGCACGGTGGCGCTGAACCACACCGCAGGCCTGTCGACCCCGCAGCAAGTGCAAATGGTGCTGTTCTCGCTGTTTGCCTTGATGGACGAGAACGACGGCTACAAAGCCGAACTGAAAAAACTCATCCGCCGCCGCGAAGCCGCTCTGTACCGCGAACTGGGCATCGAACCACTGGAGAACAGCAACTCGGTCGACTACTACACCCTGCTCGATCTTGAAGACATCACACGCAAACTCTACGGCGACGAGTTTGCGGTCTGGGTCAAGGAGAAATCCAGTGCAGGCGACCTGCTGTTCAGAATCGCCGAGGAAACCGGCATCGTGCTGCTTCCGGGACGCGGCTTCGGCACACGCCAGCCGGCAGGCCGGGCATCACTGGCGAACCTGAACGAATACGAATATGCCAGGATCGGCCGCGCCTTGAAGGGTCTGGCCGACCAGATGCATGCAGAGTATCTGCGCAGCAAAGGGAACAAGCGGTCCAAACCCAAGGCAGGTTGAATACGAGGCTGCCGGCTACGTAGTGCGCAGGTTGTAGCCGGCAGGCATGGCGCGCTCGATGGCCGCAGCCGTCGACAGGATGTCGGCCTCGCCCAGCACCTTGCCCACCACCTGAATACCGGCGGGCATACCGTCCCCGCCAATGCCGGCACACAGCGAAAGTGCCGGCTGTCCGCCCAGGTTGAACGGATAGGTGTAGAACACCCAGTCCAGCAGGTTCCGGTCTTCGTAACCGGGCGGAACGTTCACGCCTGCCGGCACGCGGGCGACGGGCAATGTGGGCGTGACCAGCACATCGTAGCGCTCGAAGAACTGGCGCAAGTGGTCACGTAGCGCATAGCGCCTGAACACCGAGTCGTAGTAATCGCGCATGCTCTGGCCCAGGGCCTGCTTCAGCACCGCGCCTACAGCGGGATCCAGCACATCGAACTGGTTTTCCACATGACTGCGCAGCCGTGTGCCCACGCCCGCATAGAACTCCGCCATCCACAAGCCCGCGGGATCACTCTCGAAGACCGGATCTACCTTCTCCACAACCGCGCCCTGGTCCTCCAGCTTGCGCACGGCGTGTTCCACCAGCGCCAGCACCTCGGGCTGAGGCCGTGCATAGCCCAGCGTCGGGCTGAATGCCACTCGCATGCCATGAACCGGCCGCTCGCAAGCGGCCAGCATGTCGGGCACCGGTCCCGCCACGGCAAATGGATCCCGTGCATCGTATCCCGCAATGACCTGGCCCAGCAGCGCTGCATCGCGCACATTGCGTGCAAGCGGCCCCACATGGGCGAGCGTAGGAGTGGCCGAAACGGGCCACACTGGCACACGGCCAAAGCTGGCCTTGAATCCCACCAGGCCAGTCAACGATGCCGGGATTCGCAACGACCCACCGCCATCGGTTCCCAACGCCAGTGGAGTGATTCCGGCGGCCACCGACGCCGCAGCACCCGCGCTGGAGCCGCCGGGAGAACAATCGAGGTTCCACGGGTGACGCGTGATGCCGGTCAGGGGCGAATCGCCCACCGGCTTGCAGCCGAACTCACTGGTAGTGGTCTTGCCCACCAGAATGGCGCCGGCCTCGCGCACCCGCTGCACCGAGGGCGCATCCTGCGCAGCAACGTTGCCCAGCATGGTTTTCGAGCCGGACAGATAAGGCAGGCCACGCACCGCAATCAAATCCTTCACGGAAAGCGGCAAGCCATGAAGCGCGCCAAGCGCCTGGCCACGCATGACCGCAGTCTCGGCGGTGCGGGCCTGGGCCAGTGCCTGTTCAGGCATCAGGACGCAGTAGGCATTCAGACTGGATTGCGATGCGTCAGCCCGCTCAAGCGCGCGTCTCACCACATCGACGGGCGAGATCGCGCGCGTCGCGATGCGCGCGCGCAATTCGTGCGCCGTCATGAAGTCGAATTCGGCCGACATGCCCACCCCCTCTCGATCAGGCGATCACACGAGCGCAAACGCGCGCACCGGGGAACCCGAGCCGCCTTTGAACTTCAGGGGCACGCCAAAGAATTCGAACTCGCCGCGTCCGATGAGCTGCTCCATGTTGACCAGCCATTCCCAGTGGCTCATTCCCAGATCCCGACAAAGCCGATGCTGGGCAAAGATGTTGTCGGTCGGCTTGTCGGTCGACGGACCTTCAACCCCTTGCATCTTCGAACCCCGGTCGAACAGCCACCGGGTCGCCTCCACCGTCAGCAGAGGATTCTTCCAGACCGAATCCAGCGTCGGGTAATTGCGCTTGTGAAACCCGGTGCACAGCAAGACGATGTGGCCATCGACCTTCACGCCACATGCTTTTTCGGCAGCTTCCATGTCCGCCACCGTAATGTCGCCCAGATCGGGAATATGCTGGAGATCGAAGCAGACCGCCTTGCCCATGAACATGTCCAGCGGCATTTCATCCACGCCGGCGCCGTCCGGATTGACATGGCGGAACGCATCGACGTGGGTGCCCACGTGATCCAGCGAGGCGAAGAAATTGGTCTGGAACGTCATGGGGTCGCCGGGAACGCCCAGGCCGAGCGCACGCGAACTCTCGTGGCTCATGTGTACCGTATAGATGGGCCTCTGAAACAGCTTGTGCGCGGGCATGTTGTCTTCGATCAAAAGACTGAGATCAATGATCTGTTTTGCCATGAGGAACTCCTTAGGAAACAATGGCGGGCGCGTGCCCGGATGCGTGGGCCTTGCCCAGAAAACTTGCAATGATGGCGGGGGCGCGTGCCAGCTCGCTGGCCACGCCGTGATTGACGATCTTCCCGTTGCTCAACACGTAGGCGCGATGGGCGACCGACAGTGCCTGCACGGCCATCTGCTCGACCAGCAGGATGGTGAGCCCGTCCTGATTGAGCGTGCGCAACACACCGATGAGCTGCTCCACGATCTTGGGCGCCAGCCCCAGCGAGAGCTCGTCGATCATCAGAAGACTTGGGCGGCACAACAGTCCGCGCCCTATGGCCAGCATTTGCTGCTCGCCCCCGGAAAGGCTGCCCGCCAGTTGCCTGGCGCGTTCGGCCAGGCGCGGAAAGAGGGTGTAGATACGATCCCGGTCGGCCGCACGTTCAGCCGTGGACAGATGTGTCTGCGTGACAGCGCCCAAGCGCAGGTTGTCATCGACCGTCTGGTCGACAAAAATGCGACGGCCTTCAGGTATCAAAGCCAGACCGCTGGCCACCTTGCGATGCACGGGCAACGATTCGGTCGCTTCACCCTTGAAGACGACCGTACCCGCGCTGGGCCGGTTCAAGCCGATGAGCGCCTTGAGAATCGAGCTCTTGCCAGCGCCATTGGCGCCGATCAACGCCACGATTTCACCTTCGCGCACCTCCATCGACACACCACGCACGGCCAGCACAGGCCCATAACGAACGTCGATCTCGCGAGCAGAAAGCAATACGTTTCTCATCATGGCTCCTGACCGGCAGGTTGGACGGGCATACCCAGGTAGGCTTCGATCACGCGTGGGTTTTCCTGCACCGCCGCCGGGGTGCCATGCGCGATCACTTGGCCGTAATCCAGCACCGTGACGCGGTCGGCCACCGCCATGATCAGGTCGACGTGATGTTCGATGAGCAGAATGGAGACACCCAGTGCCGCGATTTTCCGGATAATCCCGGCAAGTTCGTCCAGCTCGCCCGAGGTCAGCCCCGCCGCCGGCTCGTCCATCAGCAGCACATGCGGATTGGCCGCCAGGGCACGCGCGATTTCCAGTTTGCGTTGCAGGCCGAACGGCAGATTGCGTGCTGCATCGTTGGCGTAGTCGGTCAGGCCCAGGAAGCCCAGCAGGCCGATCGCCGTGTCGCGGCACCTCTGCTCCTGCTGCCGAAACGCCGGCGTGCGCAGGGCCAGCGCCACCAGGCCGTAAGTCAGCCGATGCTGATAGCCCACCATCACGTTCTCCAGCACCGAAAGGTCGCCGAACAGCTCCGTGTTCTGAAACGTCCGGGCCAACCCGCGACGCGCAATCGCGTGGGGCTTCTGACCCAGCAAAGGCGACCCACCCAGCGCAAAGCTGCCCTGCTGCGGCAGGTAAAAACCGGTGATCGTATTGATGAACGTGGACTTGCCCGCACCGTTGGGACCGATCAACGCATGCACCTGGCCCGCCGGCAGTTCGAGCGAAGCATCGGACAGCGCCGTCAGCCCGCCGAAACGCACCGTCAGCCCTGTGGCGACGAAGTCGCCCGCTTCGTGATGGCCGATCAGCGCAGCCTCCCGATCCTGGGGCAAGGCATCGACCGAACGTCGGACCGGGCGCCAGCGCAACCACAGACCGGTCAGTGCGCCCACCACCCCATTGGGCAGCGCGAACATCACGATCAGCAACAACAAACCATAGACGAACTGCTGCCAGTATTGAAACTGCTGCAGTACCTGAGGCAGATAGGTCAGCGCATATGTACCGACCAGCGCGCCCCACACCGTGCCGGCACCGCCCAGAATGAGCATCAGCAGAAACCTGACCGAATCAGCGAAGGTAAAAGTGTCGGGTGACAGGTAGGCATTCAGATACGCGTACAGCGAACCGGCCAACGACGCCAGTGCGGCAGAGATCACGAAGGCCAGGGTGCGCACTGCCGTCGGGCTGAGCCCCACACCGCGTGCCGCCGTTTCGCTCTGCGCGACGGCCATCATGGCCCGTCCCATGCGCGAGTGTTTCAGGTGATAGGCGAATGTGACGGCCGCAAACAGAAGCACCGCAATCAACGCGTAGTATTGATAGCCGCCCAGCGGGACACCAAACAGATCCGGCTGCGGGATGCTCGATATACCCGTCGTGCCGCCGGTAAGCGACTGCCATTCGATCACGACGTTCTCGACGATCAGCCCGAAGGCGATCGTGACCACGGCAAGATAGACACCCCGCACCCGCACGCTTGGATAGGCCAGCAAGGCGCCAAAGGCACTGCCCACCAGCATGGCGGCCAGACTGGCGGGCAGCATGGTCCAGCCATAGCGCGTGGCCAGAATGGCGGAGACGTAGGCGCCCAATGCAAAGATGCCGGCCTGGCCCAGGGACAGTAACCCCGTCAAACCCACCAGCACATGCAGACCGATGGTCAGAATGGCATAGATCATGAACAGCATGAACACGCGCAGTTCGTATTCATTGCCCGCCAGCATGGGCATCAGGACAAGGACGAGGGCGAACAGGACGAAAGGGCCGGCCCTGAATAGGAGGTGCGTCATACCTTGAACACCTCGCGCTTGCCGAACAGACCTTGCGGAAAGATCAGCAGCACCACGATCATCAGGCCGAAGCCGACGATTTCGCGAGCCGCCGTCGAAGCCACGCCCTCCACGGTCTTTTCGATGATGCCGTAGGCGAATCCGGCCAGGACCACGCCGCCCGCACTGGTGATGCCTCCGATGATGGCCACGGCAAAACCCTTCAGCCCCAGCAACAGGCCCATCGTGGCCGACACCTGGATCACCGGCGCCACCAGTATCCCCGCCCCCGCCCCCAGCGCGGCAGCGAGCGCAAACGAAAACGCGATGATCTTGTTGACATTGATCCCCATGAGGGCTGCGCCGTCACGATCGCGCGCAACGGCCCGCATCGAGCGCCCGATCATGGTGTAACGCTGCAGGACGGTCAGCCCGACCATGATGGCCACGGCAACCACCGGAATCAGCAATTCCTGCGGATAAATCCCCACACCCATGATGGACACCGAACGTTCCACACCGGGCGATGGCAGCGCACGGGAGAAACCGCCCAGATGCATGGTGGCCAGCGACTCGACCATCATGCCGACGGCAATCGTGGTCAGCATCCAGCCGATGGAGGAGGCGTTGGCCGCAAACGGACGCATGGCCAGCCGTTCGAGCACGGCCCCGAATACCGCAGCAGCCGCCACCGCAAGCGGTACCGCCACCCACATCGACACTCCCGAATCCAGGGCCACCAGAGTGAGCAGGGCGCCGATCATCAAGGTGTCTCCCTGGGCGAAGTTCACCGCCTTGGCCACCGTCCACATCAGATGAAAACCCAGTGCCACCAGCGCATAGATGCCACCGATAGCCAGGCCCGAAAGTAGGTATTGAAGCGCAGCGGTCATGAGAGCCTCGTGCACAGGCCTGCCGCCCGTGCACGAGCACCGGCGCAGGACCTGACGTGAATCGTTGAGATCGGCTTACTTGCCGGCGTAGGCGGTTTGCTCGATGGGCAGCAACTTGCCGTCAACCCAGACCGTGAGCTTGTAGTACTTGGGAAGGATGGCGTCCTGGCGCTCAGGATCTGCGGCATCGAAGGCCGGTGCATAGTTCGCCACCAGGCCTTCGTGGTTCACGCTGTAGAGCGCTTCGCGAACCTTCGCTCGGTCAAACGAGCCGGCCTTCTCGATGGCCGCCGCCAGGATGTGGATCGCGTCATAGGCGTTGGCCGTACCGGATGCCATCTTGATGTCCTCCGGCTCCTTCAGACCATACTTGGCCTGAATTTTTTCCCACAGAGCCTTGGTGCGCGGCGCCTGCTCGCCCATGAAAGAGAATGTCTGCATCACCTGCACACCATTGGACAGCGGCCCGGCAAGCTGACCGAGATTGCCGCCGACCCCCCAGGCGCCGATGATGGTGGGCTTGTAGCCGATCTTGTCCATCGACCGCAGCACCTGATTGCCCTCACGGTCGAGCCCCCACAGCAATACCGTGTCGGCACCGGCGTCACGAATACGGGTGACTTGCGCCACCATGTCGTTGTCTCCCCAGTTGAACGTCTCCGATGCGGCAAGCGTATGCCCCGCCGCCTTGATCGCCGCCTCGACATCGGGACGGGCGCCGTTGCCCCAGCCCGTGTTTTCGTAGAGGAAAGCAATCTTCTTGCTCTTGGACGTCTCCAGCGCCTTGGCCACCAGGAACTGGGCGACCCACTTGTCCTTGGCCGAAACGCGGAACATGTAGTTGGGGTTATGCCCGTTCTCGACAGCTCGGGTGTTGGCGGCAAGCACGCCGACATACGGAATCCCGATCTGATTCACAGGCTCGGCCTGGGCCGCCGCCACGGTGGAGTGATACCCGCCCAGGATGGCAATGCAGTTGTCGGCCAAGGCGATGCGGCGCGTATTGTCCACGCCGCGCGGAGGCGCGCCGGCATCGTCGTACTGCACGAGTCGGAGCGGCTTTCCCAACACACCGCCGCGCGCGTTGATCTCATCGAGCGCGACCTCGGCACCCATTTTGATGGTCATGCCGCCGAACGCCGCGGGGCCGGTCATCGCGACGCTGTTGCCGATGCAGGGCTGCTGTTCGGCGGCCTGTGCTGTCCCGGTGCTCAACGCCAGCATGGACATCGCACCCATCACCATCGCTCTAACTCGCATCGCATCACCCCTTGTTTTGTGTTGGTATGAAAAGCTTTGAAAGTGAACAGATTTTGATCCCCGAGACGAAATCAGGTCAAAGACGGAATTCCTATTTTTCCTATAACAAAAAACGCTAGATTGGCGCCATATCTGTGCATGCGTTGGGGTTAGCCCTATATCGCCTTGATATTCATGGACAAAAGCTGCCACTATTCAAGCGAATAAACGATAGTGATGAGCTATTCATAAAACGCATCGGCATGAAGCCGCCGGGCATTTCATTCGGACCGACACAAGATGGACATGCGTCAATTGCGGTACTTCCTGCATATCGCCGAGACAGGCAGTTTCTCCAGAGCCTCGGAAATCCTGCATGTGGCGCAACCCTCCCTGAGTCAGCACGTGCGTGCCCTGGAAGAGGAATTGGGCGTGAAGCTGCTTACACGCCACGCTCGCGGGGCGGCCCCCACAGAGTTCGGTCTGATGCTGTGTGAACATGCCCGCACGATCCTGCGCGAAGTCGACCTGGCGAAACAGGTCGTCCGAACCGCAGCGGAAAGCCCGGCAGGCGAAGTCATGGTCGGCCTGCCCACCTCGGCGTGCCGCGGTATTACGACACCGCTTGCCGATGCCGTGCGCAGCCGCCATCCGAACATATCGCTGCACATCGTGGAAGCCATGTCCGGCAGTCTCGACGAGTGGATCCAGTCGGGCCGGCTTAACCTTGCGCTGCTGTATGACCACAAGGCGTTCGACAACATCGTGACGACCGAAATTCTCAAGGAAAATCTCTGCCTGTTCGTGTCCCCGGAATACAAGCACCTGGGGCCGGAGATCACATTTGACCAGGTGACCCAGTTGCCTCTGGTGCTGCCAAGTCGCCAGCATGTACTGCGATCCGTGG
>JAEYZR010000232.1 GCA_023427945.1 Pseudomonadota bacterium
GTGCTGGACCTCACCCGCGTGCTGGCCGGCCCGGTGTGCACGCGTTTTCTGGCGGGCCTGGGTGCCGATGTACTGCGTATCGATCCCGCATGGTGGCAAGAGGCCGGCCTGGAGCCAGAGACGACCCTGGGCAAGCAGTGCGCCACACTGGACCTGCGCAGCCCCTCGGGCCTGGCACGATTGCGCGAACTGATAGCGCAGGCCGATGTTCTGGTACATGGCTGGCGTCCGGGCGCCATGCCCGGGCTGGGGCTGGACGATGCGGCACGCCGGGCACTCAACCCCGCACTGGTGGACGTCAGCCTGGACGCCTATGGCTGGACCGGCCCCTGGCAAGGCCGGCGCGGTTTCGACAGCCTGGTGCAGATGAGCACCGGCATCGCGCACGAAGGCATGATGCAATGGGGAACGGAGCGCCCCACGCCGTTACCGGTGCAGGCCCTGGATCACGCGACCGGATACATGCTTGCGTGTGCAGCCCTTCGGGGTCTGGCGCGCCGGATCACCGGCGCCGTGCCCACCACGGCAAAGGCATCGCTGGTACAGACTGCCCACCTGCTCATCGCCGGCCCGCGTCCGACAGACCCGGAAATACTGTCGCCGCTGACTGACGCAGACTATGCCGAGTCACTCGAACAAACGGCCTGGGGACCGGCCAAGCGGCTGAAACCGCCCGTGCAGATAGAAGGCACGCCGCTCGCATGGAACCGCGGCGCGCGCCGCTTTCGCAGCGATTCCGCCCAGTGGGCCGACAGCAGCCGTTGATGCCAAGGCCTGCGTGAACACTCTGACATGCTGAGCGCCTGCCCGCCCACCGGCACGACCCGTCTGCGCTGTCCGGGCTGTGAACTGCTGCAGCGACAGTGCGTATGCGCCTTCATCGAGCCGATGGAGAACCGCACACCCGTGCGCATTCTTCAACACCCCGAGGAAAGCCGCCATGCCTTGAACACCGCGCGTTGGGTCGTCGCCGGCCTGCGGCAGGCGAAGGTGATCTGCCAGGCGCATTTCTCAGCAGACGACTGGTGCGTGCCCGGATTCACGCCTGCCCTGCTTTTTCCGGGTGAAGGGAATGATCTCCATCAAAATGACGTGAACGAACACCCGAACCAGGCAAGCCCGAAGCCGCATCATGCCGTCCTCGACCGAACGCATCATCTCGGCCTCGATCAAACGCATCATGCCAGCCTCGACCAAACGCTGCAGCAAGACGCCGCCGATCTGGCGCCTGTTTCACTGGTCGTGATCGATGGCACATGGCGACAGGCCGCAGGCATCCTGCGCGAACACCCTGCGTTGCTTGAACTTCGGCGCATGAGCCTGCCCGCCACCCGGGGCTCTGCCTATCGGCTGCGCAAGTCGCCACGTGCCGATGGATTGTCCACCGTCGAAGCCGTGGTGGCAGCCCTGGACGTGCTGGATGCGCCCCGCCGCCACAGCACCGTCCTGCGGCCCTTCCAGGTTCAGATCGACCGCCAGATCGCCTTGCAACGACGCAGAATGGGCGAGCAGGCGTTTGCCCGGAATTATCCCCACCTGGCCGAATGAACGCATCCGTTCAGGGCTCGAAAAACGGCGGGTTTCAAACCTTTCGAGCAAGTCACGCGAGGCTTGAAACCACGTACGGGGCAATAGGCGTTGCACTCCTCACACCGGCGATCACGAAAACGAAGGCGGCGGCGATCTGTCCGCACCGCACGCCCTGCGCTGGCATTGACTGGCCTGGGTGAAATCCAATGGAAACGCTGCAGGCGCGGTGGCACTGCACATCGCCCAGCGTCGCATGTACAGTCATGAGCCTGGCCAGGTGCGATCCAGAATCGCGTCGTTCATGCGGGTCCCTCATGCCACTACCAGGCAGCCGAGAGTGCGGGCGGCCCCTGATGTGTTGGAAAAAGCGGCAGCACGTCTTCAGCCAGTTCCTGAATCACCTCGGCCGCAGGCCGCTGGGAGAACTGCATGCCCAGCGCGGCGTGGTTCACGCCCGCCGCCTGCCATTCCTCCAGCAAGGCGATCAGTCCCTTTCGCCCCGTGCGCAGCACATAGCCGCTACGAAGCGGGATGCGTGGATGGTCGGGGTCGTCCACCAGATCGAGCCATTCGTTCGTCATGTGCGGCCGAAAGCCACCATCGGGGATCTGCTCACGCCAGGCACGGATTTTTCCAGCCAGTCGCTGCGGTCTCTGGGGAGTGTGCGTGGCATCCGGGTAGGTCAGCCAGCCATCCGCATGTTCAGCGACCCAGGCCAGCGACTGCCCCGACGAGCTGGTGACGATCAGCGGAATGGAACCCGTGGCAGGCTTGGGCAGAAACTCCGCACCGGCGAAGCGCCCCAGCGGCGAATCAATCGAAAGCCTGCCGGCCGGCATGAGCTGGCGTAAGTACGCCACGGCCTGCGCGAAGCGTTCGCCGCGCGCGGCATGTTCCAGCCCGTAGGCCGGGAACTCGATGGGCCGGTCGCCCGAGGCGATGCCCAGCACCAGCCGGCCGCCCGATAGCTGGTCGATGGTGGCCGATGCCTTGGCCAAGTCGATTGGATGGCGCAGTGAGACAATGGCGCTGCCCGTCGCCAGTGCCACCTTCTTCGTCCGTGCGGCAAGAAAAGCCAGGTAAGTGAAGGGATCAAAGACCTGCCCGGCCAGCACACGCATGTCGCCCTCGTACAAGCGCAGGGGCAGAAAGATGCCGATGGTCAGGCGCTCGGGCGCGAACATGCGCCGGTAGCCAGGATGGGCATGGAACGCCGAGAACGGCGCACTATTGATTGTCGGGATCGTGGTTGTGGTGTCCATCGTGTCGCCCCCCCTCATGCGCCGGTCGCCGGCTCGGGCAGCGTGATACCCCTGCGCACGGCGGGCCGTTGGGCCATACGCTCGTGCCAGGCGCTCATGTGCCGGTGCTGGCTGAAATCGAAGTCGATGATTCGGGCGATGTGCGTCCAGCCGAAGTGCGCAATGTCGGCAATGGAATAGTCTTCGCCGGCCAGGTAGGGGCGACCGTCCGCCAGATGGCCGTCGATGACGGTGAACACACCGTCGGTCAGGTGGCGGAAACGCTCGATGGCAGCCGGTATCTTGTCCTTGGCGAACAACTCGAAATGCACCCGCTGCCCGATGATCGGGCCGACGCTGGACGAGTGGAATTGCAACCACTTGATTGCCTCCCACCGCGCCGCCGGCTCCTGCGGCAGCAGCCGGCCGGTCTTCTCGGCCAGGTAGAGCAGGATGGCGGCCGACTCGAACAGCGTGATGCCGGTGTCGTCGTCGGAGATGACCGGGATGCGGCCATGCGGGTTCAGGGCCAGGAACGCCGGCTGCCGGTGTTCGCCCGCCTCGATGCGGACGTGATGCAGGCGATAAGGCAGCGCCAATTCCTCCAGCGCAATGGTTGTCTTGAAACCATTGGGCGAACTGTCGGTGTAGAGGTCGATCATCTTGCAACGCCTGAACGAGTGGTTTGCCCTGGCAGGATGGCGGCGGTGCAGAGCAGGATCAGGCATGGCCGCCAATGCGGATGGGTCATATAGGGAATCCAGTTGATGTAGTTTTACTAAACTTGTGAACAAATACTAAACTCACGCCATCATGTCCCTTGCCACTGAAAAACCGGAAGCGATCATTTTTGCTTCCACAATTTAGAAAACCTAAACAAGATGGCCACGTCATTTCCTCTACAGGCTTTGCGCACCTTTGTCGAAGTCGGTCAGCGCGGCAGCATCAAGGCCGCCGCCCAAGCTCTGCACGTCACGTCCGGGGCCGTCAGCCAGCAGATCCGGTTGCTGGAAGAACGGCTTGGGATGGCGCTGTTCACGCGGGAACGGCAGGGCTTGCGCCTGACCGAAGCCGGGGCCAGCGTCCATCCATCGCTGCTCGACGCCTTCGCGCAGATCGACAAGGCCGTGGACACACTGGAAGCGATCAAGGGACGCCAGACCCTGACGATCAGTACCGTCGCCACCTTTGCCGCATCCTGGCTGGTGCCGCGCCTGGGCCGCTTCAACCAACGGCATCCGCAGATCGAGGTACGCGTCGAGGCGACTTCGGCCTTGGTGGACATGCGCCGCGACCGGGTGGACGTGGCCCTGCGGCATGGGCTGGGCCACTACCCTGGCCTGGAAGCCACCCCCCTGATGGCGCCGGTACTGGTGCCGGTGGCCAGTCCGGGCCTGGTGGCAGACCGTCATGCCCTCAAGGAACCGGGCGACTGCCTGGACTACCCGCTGCTGCACGATTGCGACCGGGCGGACTGGCCGCTGTGGTTCGCTGCACTCGGCGTGGCCGAAGACCCGCGCGCTGAGCGCGGCACGGCGTTCGAGGACGACTATCTTCTGATCCGGGCGGCCGTGGCAGGCCAAGGTCTGGCCTTGGTTGCACAGGAGTACGCCCGCGAGGAAATCGCCGCCGGGCGCCTGGTGCAAGTGCTGGACAAGCCGTGGCCGGCACGCTTTGCCTATTACCTGGTGACGCTACCGGGGGCCATGCAGCGCCCCGAAGTTCAGGCGTTCGCCGATTGGATCAAGGAAGAAGCGCAGGCGTCGGGCTGAGCAGCGATGATGGGCGAATCCTCACGAAACGCTGCTCCAGGACCTCCTTGCCCCATTGCGTTCCCGGACGCTCCTCTGCAAGCGCAAAACCTCGCGTTTCATAGAGATGCCGGGCCGCGTTCAAGCCCGAGAATGTCCACAGGTGCGTCTCGGCAAATCCCGTCTCATCCACAAACGCCATGGCCGCATCCAGCAGCCGCTTTCCCCCTCCGCTGCCACGCAGACTGTCGTCGATGATGAACCAGCGCAGATGGGCGATATCAGCACCGAAGTCTTCGCCGTCGATCGCAACGCAACCCACCATTGAGCCATATCGGCTTGCCGTCCAGATGGCGTTGCGCGGGTTCTCCAGGCGATTGCAGAATTCGGCCAGACCGCTAGCCACGACGGATTCGAAACGTTGACCAAACCCAGACTCGCGTGCGTAGTAAAGGGCATGCATTTCCGTGACGCGCGCGATCAGTCCGGGCCGGTAGCCACGGACAAGCTCGATGTCCGGGATGGTCATCGCCTCGTGCGATGGGGTCGACAAAGCATGGGTATACAGGCGCAAGCCTTCCAGCACGGTACGGTCCTGACCAGGCTCCAGGCGTCCCAGCGCTCCGATGACCTGGGTACGCGCGTAAGCATGAATGGCAGCGACCCGTTTCTGACCTGCACGGGTCAGAGACAGTATCTTGACGCGCGCATCACGCCCCTCTTCTTCCTGCTTCACATCGCCTGATTCGACCAGCTTGCGCAGCATGCGGCTCACACTCGACTTCTCAAGACGAAGCAGTGTCGCCAGGTCACGCGCCGTGACACCGCGTTTTTCGATTTCGAGCAGTGCGTGTACCGCCGAGGGCGAGAGATCGGTACCGGCAAAGTTTCCTCCCATGAAACCGAGCTCGCGAACCATGGCCCGCGACACCTTGCGTATATCTTCAATCATGGACAGATCAGGATTCAATGTTGAAACGCTCCCACCAGAGGTAAGTTGCACAATACAACCATTTAGTTGTGCCGTGCAACTTTCTTGATATTCTGGAGCCTTGCCGAGGCGCCAGCGCAAGACCTTGCGCATCGCCCCATCGCGGCCCGCCTGGCTTGATGTGCCCCCATGCCTGGCGAGCGACGTGAAACAAACAATAGCCAGTATCATGGCGCCATGCCACGGTCATACAACGCCCGACGATCTGCCGGCACGCACGCATATGCGCTGCTGTGCCTGCTTGTCGTTCTGACGTTTCTGCGTGCCTTCATTCCGACTGGCTACATGCCCGACCCTGAAGCACTGGCGCAGGGCCGCTTTGTATTGATGCCCTGTCCGGCAGCCGGCGACACGCCACTGCAGCTTTCCCGTATCGCCTATCTGGAGGCCTCGCGGCATGAGGGGCATTCCGCACACGCGGAACACTCGTCGCATGCAGCCCATGCCGAACAGCCTGCGCTGGCCGCGCAAGGTGCCTTCGCCAACGAGACGCATCACGCCAATCACGCCGACGCCGGCGCCTCGCTGGACTGCCCGTTCTCCTTGCTGGCGCACGTGACGGCCGACCTTGCCACGCCCATCGCACTAAACGGGTTACCCCTGCAGCTGGCCATGGTTGCGGCAGTGCCGCTACAGCAGTCACGCCCGCCCCTTCCAGCCGCCGGCCCGCCACTGGGCCCGCGCGCCCCACCCTCTCTCCAGATCTAGCGCCTCTCCCCCGCGTCAACGGCCTTCACGCTGAATCCTCCCTGCCCGGGCGGCAGCGTGGCGTTGCCGCACTCTGTCGCCCTGATGACTCTGGAGCACCACATGGCTGTCTCATCCCCTGGCATCACGCCAGTCGAGCGGGTCGCGCCCGCACGCCCCACCGCATGGACGCAACTCGTCCTGCGCCTGCATTTCTACATCGGACTTTTTGTCGGCCCCTTCATTCTTGTCGCGGCCATCACAGGAACACTTTTTGTTCTGACCCCCCAACTGGAGAACATGATCTACGCACAGCAGTTGCGCAATGACTCGCAAGGCGAGGCGCAGTCTGTTTCCCGGCAAGTGCAGGCTGCCGTACAGCACATGGGCGCCGACAACACACTGTATGCGGTACGCCCCTCACCAGCGGCTGGCTGGAACACGCGCGTCATGTTCACCGAAGCCGGTCTGGCGGGTGGCGAACACCGCGCGCTTTTCGTAGACCCGGTCACGCTGGATATACGGGGCGATCTCGTGGTCTATGGCACCAGCGGAAACCTGCCCTTCAGAACCTGGCTGGACCATATGCACCGCAGTCTGCTGCTGGGCGAATGGGGTCGCAACTACAGTGAACTGGCCGCCTCGTGGCTGTGGCTGGCCACGCTGGGCGGCCTTTTTCTGTGGTTCGTCTCCCGGCGGCGCACCAGTGCCGAACAGGCGCGCCGCAGTCCGCGCCTGGCGCAGCGCCGCCTGCACGGCATGGTCGGCATCTGGATTGCCATCGGCCTGTTGTTCCTTTCAGTGACCGGACTGACGTGGTCGAACTGGGCGGGAGGTCGCATCGGTGAGCTCAGGCAGACGCTGGGATGGGTGACGCCCTCGGTCTCCACCAAACTAGCCACGGCAGGTGCCGGCGCCGACGCGCACGCCCACCATGCCCCGGCCACCGATGACGAACATGCCCATCACACAGGGGCCGCGCAAGGACAGGCCGCCCCCGTCGCCACACCCTCGGGCCAACCAGCCATGCCCCACTCGCCGATGAGCACGACCGTCGCGCTGTTCGACCCGATACTGGCGACCACGCGTGCCGCCGGTATCGACAGCGAGCAGATCGAAATCCGCACGCCGCGTTCGGCCGATCAGGCCTGGCTGATCCGGGAAACAGACCGGTCCTGGCCCACGCAGGTCGATACGATTGCCATTGATCCCGCGACGATGACGGTGGTGAGCCGCGCCGACTTCGCCACCTTCCCGCTGGTGGCCAAGTTGATACGCTGGGGAATCGATACCCACATGGGCATCCTGTTCGGCTGGGTCAACCAGCTCATCATGGCGGCATTCGGCGTGGCCTTGAGCCTGATGGTGGTGCTGGGCTACATGATGTGGTGGAAGCGACGCCCCGCCCCTGGCGCACCGGTTTCGACCGTCGTGGCGGCCTGGACAGGACTCTCCTGGCGCGCACGCCTGTCGTCCGTGGTGGCCGCCGTGGTGCTGGCATGGTCGTTGCCGGTCATGGGGGTGAGTCTGCTGGCATTTCTGCTGGTCGATGCCCTGCGCTGGAGGCGACAGAAAAGACGCGCCATGCCCTCTGCGATGTGACCTGAGTGCACAGCGGTAAAATCCCGCTTTTTTCCGACCGGACGCCACCGTGACCACCGCCTCCCCGACTGCTGTATCCAGTGAGCCAGACAACGAGCTGATCTACAAACTGGACGATCGCCCCAGGGCATGGATCTCCTTGCTGGCCGCACTTCAGCACCTGCTGGCCATCATCGTTCCCATCGTCACGCCAGGACTGCTGATCTGCCAGGCGCTGGGCGTCTCGGCGCGCGACACCAACCTGATCGTGTCGATGTCGCTGGTGGTGTCGGGCATCGCGACCTATGTACAGTGCCGCCGCTTCGGTCCGCTGGGCGCAGGCCTGTTGATCGTGCAGGGCACGAGCTTCAACTTCGTGGGGCCGCTCATTGCGGGCGGGGCCCTGATGGTGAAGGATGGCACACCGGTCGAAGCCGTGATGGCGGCGATCTTCGGCGTGGTCATCGCAGGCTCTTTCGTGGAAATCGGCATCTCGCGCATCCTGCCGTTCGTCAAACGCCTGATCACGCCGCTGGTGACCGGGATCGTCGTTCTGCTGATCGGACTGACGCTGATCAAGGTGGGTCTGATCAGCATGGGCGGGGGCTATGCCGCCATGGGCAACGGCACCTTCGCCAACAGTCAGAACCTGATTCTCTCGGGCCTGGTCCTGGCGATCATCGTCATACTCAACCGCATCCCTGTGGTCTGGGTACGCAGTGCTGCCCTGGTGATTGCGCTGGCCGCAGGCTACGCGGCGGCCGCCTACATGGGACGACTGAATTTCGACGGCCTGCGCGAGGCGGAGTTGTTCCACGTGCCCACGCCGCTGCATTTCGGACTGGGGTGGTCGTGGTCGTTGTTCGTGCCCATGCTCATCATCTACCTGGTGACCTCGCTGGAAGCCATCGGCGACGTGACGGC
>JAEYZR010000236.1 GCA_023427945.1 Pseudomonadota bacterium
GCGCCCAGGCCTGGGCGCCGAACACACCGCCCGAAATGAGCAGCACGATCAACAACATCGTCCAGGCGGGTCGCACGTTCACTTGCATGTAATCTCGATGCGATGCGTCAGCCCGCGCGTGATCGCGAACAACTCTTCGGGCAGGGCAGACGGGTCGGGATCGGCGGGAATGGCGGCCAGCTGCTGCAGGGTCGCGTAGTCCAGCGCCTTGGGCTTCTGGTAATGGCTGCTGCAGCCTTCAGGCGCACGCGCCAACGTGACGGCGTCCTTTTCCTCGAAGCCATAGGCCACGAAGTAGGTCGGATCAAAAATATCCACTCTTGCCGTCCGCCCGGCCAGCGCCACAGGCTCGGCCAGCGGCAACGTGAATGTCAGCGTCAGCCGCTTGCTCTTGTCGTTGTAGGCAACCCCGAGATTGCGGGGCGCCCCATACTTGAGCGTCTTGCCCTCGACCTTCACTGTCGTGAAGTAGTGCGAGACAGGATCGCCCAGCGCCTTGACCCAGTCATCGGCCATCGACTTCAGGGTGGCTGGCGGGTAGGTGCCGTCCTTGTTTTTCTTCAATCCCTGCAGCGCATAAGGCGAAAACATGTCGTCGAACAACCAGCGCTGGGTGACGGCAGACAAACGCCCTGCGTCATCGAACACGAAACTCGCGCGTGCATCGATCCACATGTGAGGGTGCGCCTGCACAGCCGGAGAGACCGCGCAGGCGATGGCGGCTGCGCCGATCAGCGCAAGGCGTCGAGCAACTGACGTGCGTTCCATTCGAACATTCCCAGATAGTTTCCAGCCGGATCGCTTTCCGAAGCCAGTGCGTCAGAATAAAGCGTGCCGCCCAGTTTTGCTCCGGTTTCCCGAGCGATCTGCTGTGCCAGACGGGGGCTGCTGATGTTTTCCAGGAACACGGCGCTGACCTTCTCGCTGTTGACCTGCTTGATGATGCGGGCCAGATCCGCCGCAGAAGGTTCGGCGCTCGTGGACAGGCCCGAAACGGGAATGAACGTCACGCCGTATGCGTCGCCAAAATAGCCGAATGCATCATGCGATGTCACCAGCTTGCGGCGCGATGCATCGATCGCCCCGAAATCCTGGCGCAGGCGGGCATCCAGTGCGTTGATGCGGGCAATATAGGCATCGGCCCGCTTTTGATAGTCGCCGGCATTGGCCGGATCGGCTGCAGCCAGGGCAGTGGCGATATTGCGGGCGTAGATCGCTCCATTTGTCAGGCTCTGCCAGGCGTGCGGGTCGTCAGGTCCATGATCATGATCGTGGCCATGGCCATGATCGTGGGCATGCTTGTCCTGCGCAGACTGCGTGGCGGGCGCATGCTTGCCCTGTGCCTTGCCATGGCCGGTGTCATGCGCGTGGCCGTGGTCGTGCCCGCCTTTGTGGCTGTCACCGGCGCCGTGGTCGTGGTCGTGGTCGGCGTCATCCTCGTCATCGAAGGCGCGGACCTTGATGCCGTGGGATGCTTCGACGACCTGGCCCTTGAAGCCGGATGCCTGCTGCAGGCGCGGCAACCATGACTCGAATCCCAGGCCGTTGACGACCAGCAGGCGGGCGGCGCCCAGTTTGCGGGCATCTTGCGGCGTAGGCTCATAGCCATGTGCATCGCTGTTGCGCCCCACCAGGGTGTCCAGCTGGACATGGTCGCCGCCGATCTCGCGCACCATGTCGCCAAGAATGGAGAAGCTGGCGACCACAGGCAGTGGCTTGCCGGATGTCGTGGCGTCGGTCGCCGCATTCGTATCGGTCATGCCGGTGACGGCCAGCACGGACGCAGCCATCCAGCCAAGAACATGTCGACGAGCGCTCAAACGGGAAGATTTCATTGCACGGGTTCCTAGAAGCAGGCGACCATGCCGCACGCATCACCAGAGGCGTGCGGCAGATTGCCGGTTGTGTCTCAGTGTGTGCAGCAATCCGCCGTGCGGACCGGCCACCACCGAAATCAGATATGCCAGGCCGGCCCCCAGAATGATGGCCGGCGACGCAGGCACGTTCAAGTGATAGGACACCAGCAGCCCCGCCCATGAGGCGAGTACACCGATGAAACAGGCCAGGCTGATCTGGCCAGCTGCCGACAACGCCCAGAACCTCGCGGCAGCGGCGGGCAACATCATCATGCCCACGACCATCAGCGTGCCCAGCACCTGAAAACCAGCCACCAGATTGACGACTACCAGCGCCAGAAACACCATGTGCACGAGCGAGCCGCCGCCCCCTGTCGCGCGCAGAAAACCAGGATCCAGGCATTCGGCCACCAGCAGCCGATAGACGAAAGCCAGCGCAACGAGCGTCAGACTGGCGCACGCAGTGACCAGCAGCAGTGCGTCGTCGTTCAGGCCCAGTACCGTGCCGAACAGCACATGCAGCAGGTCGACATTGGAGCCGCGCAAGGACACCAGCAACACACCCAGGCCGAGCGAGATGAGATAGAACGCCGCAAAACTGGCGTCTTCGCGCAATGGCGTGAGCCGCGCCACGAGACCAGCCAGGAAAGCCACGACCAGCCCGGTCGCCACGCCGCCGATCATCATGGCGGGCAAGGAGAGCCCGGCCAGCAGATAACCGGCGGCCACTCCCGGGAGAATCGCGTGCGACATCGCATCGCCCATCAGGCTCATCCGGCGCAACACCAGGAACACGCCCAGGGGCGCAGCGCCGAATGCCAGCGCCCACGCCCCGGCCAGCGCACGGCGCATGAAACCGAATTCCAGGAAGGGGCTGACCAGCCAGTCGTAGAAGATCATGCCGGCTGCTCGTCGCGCATGCGCCGTGCGCGCTTGAGGTTCTCGCGTGTGAGCACCTGGGCGGTGTCGCCCCAGGCCACCACCTCGCCCGAGAGCAGCAGGGTAGAGGGGAAGTGCTCCTGCACCAGATCCATGTCGTGCAGCACCGCAATCACACTGCGCCCCTGCTCGTGCCAGCGGCAAAGCAGTTGCATCAATTCTTCCGTGGTGTGCGAGTCCACTGCCGAGAAAGGCTCGTCGAGCAGCAGCACCTGCGCATCCTGCATCAGGAGGCGGGCAAACAGCACACGCTGCAGCTGACCGCCAGACAGTGTGCCGACGATGCGATGGTCGCTGCCTTTGAGGCCTACCAGTGACAGCGCGTGATGCACCCGGTCGAGTTCTTCATCAGTCATGCGCCGCCAGGCACCACTGCGCCGCCAGGCGCCCATGGCCACCATTTCCAGCACGGTGATGGGAAAGGCACGATCGAGTTCGCCCGCCTGGGGCAGCCATGCCAGGTCGTTGCGTTGGGCCCCGTGCACGCGCACACGGCCCGCGACCGGCTTGACCACGCCCATGATGCCCTTGATGAGGGTGGACTTGCCTGCCCCGTTGGGACCCACGATGGCCGTCATGGAGGCCGGCAAAAACTTGCCCGACACGTTGCGCACCACTTGCCTGCCCCTGAAACCGAGACAGACATCGTCAAGCTCTATACTGACGCCCTGTACGGGAATGGGGATGCTCACGCCAGGCCCCAACCCATTGCCCAGCCGGTCATGACCCACAAGCCCAGGCTCACGCTCAGTGCGATGGCCACCCGTGCCCATGCCGAAGTCAGCAGAAACGGGCGCTTGTATACGCGACGTGCAGTCGTGAAGGAAGGTGGGGAGTCTGGAGTGGACATGTAAAAAGCATCGGTGAAACCGATGCCACAGGGATCAGATATGACGACATCGACAATTACGTATGTTATATCATAACTAACACATTGCAGGCAGGCACATGGCATCTTCCTCAGACACCGTTACCGACACCGTCAGCGCTCAACTGAGCCTGGCAGAAGAACTGTGCGAGCAAAGCGGACGGCGCCTGACACCCATACGCCGCAAAGTCCTGGAACTGTTGCTCAGACAGGAAGGACGCAGCCTGAAAGCCTATGAACTGCTCGAGGCCATGCGCAACATCCACCCGGGATCTGCCCCACCTACGGTGTACAGGGCCCTGGACTTCCTGGTGGAGGCCGGACTGATCCACCGCCTGGACGCCGTCAACGCCTGGATCGCCTGTCACGATGCGGGCGGTGCGCCCCACGACCTGCTGGTGGTCTGCACGCACTGCGGCGCAGTCGCCGAAATCAGCGACCCCGTCATGAGCGCGCGACTGGCCGAACGCGTTGCCCTCACCGGCTTTCGACCCACCTCGCACGAAACGGAAATCCGGGCGCTTTGCGCAAAGTGCCAGGATGATCCGCAAACGAATGCGGGCGCCTGTCACGCCCACAGTCACGCACATTCACACTGACCTCTGCAATGGCCTGGGCGAGGCACATGGCATTTACATATTGCATCATTTAAACAAGGTTACACCCTCGGGTAGTCCGGGGTTTGCCCCAGGCACGTGTCTGTGATGTAATCCGGCGTCCGGTTGCCACCGCAACCCCATGCTTCGGTCGGTGGGCACAAGCCCCGGCCGCGGCCCTCTGATTGCCGCCCTGCCATGACTTCCCCACGCAACCTGACCGATATGGTCCCTGTCACTATCCTCACCGGCTTTCTCGGTGCGGGCAAGACAACGCTGCTCAAGCGCATCCTCACCGAATTCCACGGTCGTCGGGTGGCGGTCATCGAAAACGAGTTCGGTGAAGAAAGCATCGACAACGAGCTGCTGATCCAGGACAACGAAGAGCAGATCATCGAGCTGAGCAACGGCTGCGTGTGTTGCACCGTGCGTGGCGACCTGCTCAACACCCTGACCGACCTGCGCGCCAAACGCCGCGCCGGCACCCTGCAGTTCGAACGCGTCATCCTGGAAACGACTGGCATGGCCAATCCTGGCCCCGTATGCCAGACATTTTTCATGGACGACGACGTGGCCGAGTACTTCCGCCTGGATGCGGTGGTCACCGTCGTCGACGCCAAACACGGCATGCAGACGCTGGACGAACAGCCCGAGGCGCAGAAGCAGGTCGGCTTTGCCGATCGCATCCTGATGTCCAAGCGCGACCTGGTCACCGATGCCGAATACGAAGCCCTGCGTGCGCGCGTCGTTCGCATCAACCCGCGCGCCCCGATCACGCCCGTGAATTTTGGTGAAGTCGATCTGAAATCGATCATCGACATCAGCGGCTTCAACCTGAACTCCATCCTGGAGATCGACCCCGATTTCCTGGCCGAAGAACATCCCGATGCGGCGCATGCGCACAGCCACGGGCATGACCACGGCCACGCGCATCACGGTCACGAGCATCACGACCACGATCATCATGGTGAGCACTGCGACCACCCGTCTCATCATCATCATCACCATGACGACGAAATCGGATCGTTCGTATTCCGTTCCAACAAGCCTTTCGATCCCGCCCGGCTGGAGGAATTCCTGGGCGGTGTGGTGCAGATCTACGGCCCCGACCTGCTGCGCTACAAAGGTATTCTTTACATGAAAGGTTTGAATCGCCGCATGCTCTTTCAGGGTGTGCACATGATGATGGGTGCCGAGCCGGGCAAGCCCTGGCTGTCCTCAGAAAAACGCGGTACAAAAATGGTCTTCATTGGCCGCAAACTGCCCAAGGACATATTTACCCGCGGGCTGGAGCAGTGCCTAGCGCAATAACGCTAGCGCGTTGGGATTTGATTCATTGTGGAGTATTTCATGGCTACCAAGGCAGCAACTAAAAAACCAAGTAAATCGGACGCAGTTTCGATTGATCTGCCCAGCGAAACCGAATTGCTGGCCATGTCCGAGTCCGACTACATGAACGACCGTCAGTTGGCATTTTTCAGAGAGCGCCTGCGCGAACTGGAACAAGGCATTTTGAGCAACGCGGGTCAGACCACTGAGCATCTTCGTGAAGCGCAGTTCGTACCCGACCCTGCCGACCGCGCAACGATCGAAGAAGAACACGCCCTCGAATTGCGCACACGTGACCGTGAACGCAAACTGTTGAAAAAAGTGCAGCAATCCATCGCACGCATCGACAGCGGCGAATACGGCTGGTGCGAAGAAACGGGGGAAGCCATTGGTCTGCCCCGCCTGATGGCTCGCCCCACCGCCACGCTGTCGCTGGAAGCGCAGGAGCGCCGTGAAAAGCGCCAGAAGCTCTACGGCGACTGACCGTCCCTCCCGTTTCGGTCCCTCTGCCTGGTGGATCGACCCGGACTCGCGCCGTGCCGGGAGAAACAGCCCGACCATGAACCCCTGAGCAATTGTTCAGGGGTTTTTCTTTGTCCGCAGGGTCAACTCAGCCTTTTTTTCTCCGAAACCATCCCCATGTACCCCCTTCACGGGAAGGAAACATGGAACAATTTCACGCCACAACCATCATTTGTGTACGCCGGGGCAAACATGTTGCCCTGGGCGGAGACGGCCAGGTCACGCTGGGCAACATCGTGGTCAAGGGCTCCGCGCGCAAGATTCGCCGCCTCTACCACGACAAGATCCTCGCAGGCTTCGCCGGCGCCACAGCCGACGCCTTCACGCTGCAGGAGCGCTTCGAGGCCAAGCTCGAAAAGTATCAGGGCCATCTGATGCGGGCCGCAGTGGAGCTCACACGCGACTGGCGCACCGATCGCGTGCTGCGTCGCCTGGAAGCCATGCTGATCGTGGCCGACGAAGAGCATACGCTGGTGCTCACCGGCAACGGCGACGTGCTGGAGCCTGAACACGGCCTGGCGGCCATTGGATCGGGCGGCGCCTATGCGCAGTCTGCGGCGCTTGCGCTGCTGCAACATACCGACCTGCCCCCCCAGGAAATCGTAAAGAAATCGTTGGAGATCGCCGGAGATCTCTGCATCTACACCAACCAGAATCATATCGTCGAGCAATTGGGCGGTTAAAGGTCTAGATCATGTCAGCATCCAATATGACTCCCGGAGAAATTGTCTCCGAACTCGACAAATTCATCGTCGGGCAGAACAAGGCCAAGCGCTCGGTCGCCGTGGCGCTGCGCAATCGCTGGCGCCGCAGCCAGGTGCCCGAACCCTTGCGCACCGAGATCCACCCCAAGAACATTCTGATGATCGGGCCGACCGGCGTGGGCAAGACCGAAATCGCCCGCCGCCTGGCCAAACTCGCCAACGCCCCGTTCATCAAGATCGAAGCCACGAAGTTCACCGAAGTCGGCTATGTCGGACGCGATGTTGAAACCATCATTCGCGACTTGACGGAATATTCGATCAAGCAAACGCGTGAACTCGAAATGAAACGCGTGAATGCGCAGGCCGAAGACGCTGCCGAAGACCGCATTCTGGACGTGCTGGTGCCGCCCTCGCGCAGCTCCTCGGGCGAGCCCGAGCGTGGCGCCGACAACACGGCGCGCCAGACGTTTCGCAAGCGTTTGCGCGAAGGCACGCTGGACGACACCGAAATCGAAATCGAGATCGCCCAGGCCAACCCCCAGATGGACATCATGGGGCCGCCCGGCATGGAAGAAATGACCGAGCAGTTGCGCGGCATGTTTGCCGGCATGGCGCGTGAAAAGACCAAAGCGCGCAAGATGAAGATCAAGGAAGCGTTCAAGCTCCTGGTCGATGAAGAGGCTGGCAAACGCGTCAATGAAGACGATCTGCGAGCCAATGCCGTCACCAACGTCGAACAGAACGGCATCGTCTTTCTGGACGAGATCGACAAGATCGCGGCCCGCTCGGAAGGCGGGGGCAGCGGCGAAGTGTCGCGCCAGGGCGTGCAGCGCGATCTGCTGCCGCTGGTGGAGGGCACCACCGTGAACACCCGCTATGGCATGGTGCGCACCGACCACATCCTGTTCATTGCATCCGGCGCTTTCCATCTGGCACGCCCTTCGGATCTCATCCCCGAGTTGCAGGGTCGTTTCCCCATCCGCGTCGAGCTCGATTCGCTTACCGCCGACGATTTCGTGCGCATCCTGTGCGACACCAACGCATCGCTGACCAAGCAGTACACCGCATTGCTGGCCACCGAAGGTGTCCATCTGGAATTCACCGATGACGGCATTCGCCGCCTGGCGGAACTGGCCTACTCCGTCAATGAAAAGACGGAGAACATCGGTGCCCGCCGTCTGCACACCGTGATGGAAAAGCTGCTGGAAGATCTGTCTTTCAATGCCACGTCGTCTGCGCAAGAGGCAGTGCGCATCGATGCGGCCTATGTGGATGACAAACTGCAGGAAGCTGCGGCCAGCCAGGATCTGGCCCGCTACGTGCTTTAAGGCCTGCGTGCTTTAAAGCCTACGTGCGTTAAAGGATAGCGGCTGGCCGCAACGGCCAGCCGTCAATGCCTGCCAGGACCGCATGGGCGCGGTTCGATGCTGTGGGTCCGATCCTGCGGGTCCGGTATTGCGGGAGCGACCATCGCCAGCCAGCTACGCGCGCCGCCGCATGTCGGGCAGCCAGAAGACCAGCAGCCCGAGCAGCGGCAGATAGGCGCAGATCTGATACACATATCGGATCGACGTCAGGTCGGCGACATGGCCCAGTACGGCGGCACCGATGCCGCCAAAGCCGAATGACAGGCCGAAGAAAATACCCGACACCATGCCCACCCTGCCCGGCAACAGTTCCTGGGCATACACCACGATGGCCGGGAACGCGGACGACAGCACCAGTCCGATGATGATCGAAAACACGCAGGTCCAGAAAAGCCCGACGTGCGGCAGCATCAGCGTGAACGGCAAGGCGCCCAGGATCGACACCCACAGCACCACCTTGCGGCCCACGCGATCGCCGATCGGCCCGCCCAGGATGGTGCCCGCTGCCACGGCGGCGAGAAACACGAACAGATAAAGCTGCGAGGCCCTGACCGACACGTTGAACGTTTCGATCAGATAGAAGGTGTAGTAGCTGGTCATGGACGCCATGTAGAACGTCTTGGAGAACATCAGCACACCCAGCACCACCAGCGTGCGCACCACGACCGCGTGCGGCAACGTCACGGGCGCAATGGCGGCTGGCGCCTTGGGGCGGCGCTCATGCTCGCGATACCAGACACCCACGCGAGTAAGCAGCAGCATGCCCGCCAGGGCGATCAACGCGAACCACGCCACATTGGCCTGCCCCTTGGAGACCACGATGAACGCGGCCATCAGCGGCCCCAGCGCACTGCCGAAGTTGCCGCCCACCTGAAACAGCGACTGCGCAAAACCATGCCGGCCACCCGATGCCATGCGGGCGACGCGGGAGGCTTCCGGATGAAAAATGGACGACCCTATGCCCACCAGGGCGACCGACAGCAGCAGCATCGGATAGGTGGAAGCGAACGCCACCATCAGCAGGCCGACCAGGGTGAAGGCCATGCCGGCGGCCAGCGAAAAAGGCTTGGGATGCTTGTCGGTGTAGAGGCCCACGACCGGCTGCAAGATGGACGCCGTCAACTGGAAGGTCAACTGTATCAACCCCACCTGGCCGAAAGTCAGATTGAATTCCTGACGCAGGATGGGATAGATCGCGGGAATGACGGCCTGCATCAGATCGTTGAAAAGATGCGACACGCTGATCGCCAGCAGGATGCCTAGCGTGGCCCGCTGAACGGGGCGCTGCGGGGTGGCTTCGGGGGTCACACGGACCGTACCGGTTGGCGTGGCTTCAACGTTGACGGTCATGGCGCTTCACTCTGGCAGACGGAACGATTGCGAAATGGCCTACATACTAGTCCATTGCCGGATGAAACAAGCCATCGCCCCCTGCGCCTTCAGGGTCGGCAGCGACGTCACGCCCGGCCAGGGCCTTCCTTCCGTGGGCGATTTGCCACGACGTTCCGAGCCGTCCGGGTATCCCCCTAGCGTGAAAATATATTTTCTCAAATACAATGATTATGTAATTTTAATTACAGCCTGCAATCAAACCGACTTTCTGCCCACCCTCCTCGCCGCATGTCGCCCCTTGCCAGAACCATCGCTGATCGCATTGCCCAGGCTCAACCCACGTTGAGCGCGACCCAGCACAAGATGGCCAACTACGTACTGGCGCACCAGTTTCGCGTGGCGACCATGACCATCGACGAGTTCGCGCTGGCTGCCGGGGTGTCGGTCGCCAGTGCCAATCGCTTCGCCCGTGCGCTCGGCCTGCCCGGCTATCCGCAATTTCGTGCCGAGCTGGCGCGCGGCTTCGAAGCGGCCCTGGAACCCGTGGAAAAACTGCGCACGGTCATGGCGCATGCCAATGCCAGCGCCGCCCAGGTATTTGCAGCCGTGCTGGAAGAAGACATCCGCAATGCCCAATTGACCCTGCAGGCACTCAACGCCGCAGCCTGTGAGCGTGCGGTCGACACCGTCGTGAATGCCGAGCGTGTGTTCATCGTCGGCTTCGGTTCCAGCGGCTTTCTGGCCGGCCTGCTGCAGCGCGGGCTGTGCATGCACGTACCGTCGGTAGAAAACCTGGCCGGGCCGGGCGGCGTCTCGCATGCCGCTCGCCAGATGTCGCGCATGACGACGCGCGACGTGGTGATCGCCATTGCCTTTCCGCGTTATCTGGCCGATACCGTCACGC
>JAEYZR010000245.1 GCA_023427945.1 Pseudomonadota bacterium
GTATCCATCCGGTGAGTGACGCGGCTGCACGGCGGCCGGTCAGGTCGCTGTCCTGAGGGTGCGGGTTCTGGCCATATGTGCGCTCAAGCCGCAGTGGTCGTCTGATGCAGCCGCTTCCATTGCCAAGGCAGCAGTTCGTCGAGCCGGGTTTGCGGCAAATCGTTGATGCGCGTCAGCACATCGGCCAGCCAAGCCTGCGGATCGATGTCGTTCATCTTGGCGCTCACGATCAGGCTGTACATGGCGGCAGCGCGCTGCCCGCCTCGGTCCGAGCCGCAGAATAGCCATGCCCGTCTGCCCAGAGCGATGCCGCGCAACGCCCGTTCGGCGGAATTGTTCGTCAGGCAGACCCGGCCGTCGCGGAGGAAGCGGGTGAAGCCGTCCCAGCGGGTGAGCATGTAGTCCATCGCCTTGGCCACCGGCGCGTGCTTCGACATCCCGGCCCGGGCCGCCCGCATCCAGGTCTCCAGTTCCTCGATCCGGGGCTTGGACAGCTCGCTGCGCACCGCCAGACGGTCGGCCGCCGAACGCCCCAGCGCCTCACGCTCGATGTCGAACAGCGGGTCGATGCGCCGCACCGCCTCCAAAGCCAGCGGGGAGATCGGCGGCGCTGCCTTGCCGCGTCGCTTGTTGGCGGCGATGTCGGCCAACTCGAAGAACTTCCGGCGGGCGTGCGCCCAGCACAGGGCCTCGGCCACGGGCTGCGGCTGGCGGCTCGCGTCGTAGAGGCGGTTGTACCCGGCATAGGCGTCGGCCTGCAGCACTCCAGCCCACCCGGCCAGATGCGCCTCGGGATGCCCGCCGCCACGGTCGCGGGAGTAACGGAACAACGCCGCCGGCGGTGCCTCGCCGCCAAACGGCCGATCATCGCGCACATAGACCCAGATACGGCCGGTGTCGGTCTTGCCCTTGGCCAGAACTGGCACGGTCGTGTCGTCTCCGTGCAGACGGTCCGCTGCCAGCACATGCGCTTCGAGCCGGTCGATCAACGGCTTCAGCACCCCGCACGCCGCCCCCACCTGGTCGGCCGCGGTGGACAGGCTGATTTCCATGCCTTCCTTGGCGAAGCGTTCGCACTGGCGGTTCAGCGGCTGATGCTGGCCGAACTTCTCGAACAGCAGCGTGGCCAGCAGGTTCGGCCCCGCCCAACCGCGCGGCGTGGTGTGGAACGGCGCCGGCGGTTGGCTGATCGTCTCGCAGTCCCGGCAGGAGACTTTCTCACGCACCGTCTGGATGATCTTCCAGCGTGCGGGGATGCGCTCGGCCGTCTCGGTGATGCTTTCCCCCAACTTGCACAGCCGGGTCGATCCGCAGCACGGGCACACCGTCGGCGCCGGAATGATGACGCGCTCGCGCGGCAGGTTGGCCGGGAACGGCTTTCTCGTCGGCGTCTTGCGGGCGGGTCTAACTTGGCCCGTCACCTTGGCCGCCTGTTCCGCCGCCAGATCGTCCTCGCTGGCGGAGGCTTCCGCCTCCTCCAACTGAAACTCAAGCTGGTCGAGAAGCCGGGATGTCCGCTCCGAGCGCCGGCCAAAGAGGTCGCGCTGAAGCTTTTCGATCTGGAGCTTCAGGGTGGCAATCAGCGCCTGATCGCCGGAACGCTCGGCCCGCGCCTGGGCGGCGTCCGCCTCGGCCACCGCCGCCCGGCCGCGCGCTTCGATCAGCGCGGCGCGCAGGGCGTCGATGGTATCGGGCAGGGCATCCATAGGGCCGGATTATACTCTGAAACCCGCATCAATCCTCGCTTTTCCTTCCTGATGGCGGCAGGCTGATTCATCGTGCCGCAGCCTATCCGGCCGAGCGTGGCCTCCAGGTTTGCTGGGGATTGCGCCAGTCGATCGCGTCGAGCAGATACGCGAGCTGAGAGGCGGAAATGGCCACGGCTCCGTCAGCCGGACTGGGCCAGATGAACCGGCCTCGCTCAAGCCTCTTGGCGTAAAGCGACATGCCGAGCCCATCGTGCCACAGGCACTTCACCATGTCGCCGCGACGCCCACGGAAGACGTATAGATCGCCGGCATGAGGGTCGCGGCCAAGCCCTTCCTGGACCTTCAGCGCCAGCGAGTTCATCCCGCAGCGCATGTCGGTGATGCCGCCGGCCAGCCAGACCCGCACGCCTGACGGCACCGGGATCATGCTGACCGCCCTGACAGCGCGGCGATCACCGTTCCGACCAAAGCCGGATCGGCCGGGCCGGTGATCCGCAGACGGGCGACCGCGAACTCAACCTCGATGATGCCGGCAGGAGGAGTGCAGGAGTCCGGGGGCGGTTCCGGCGCGTCCTCCGGCGACGGCTCATCGGTGGCGACGGTGATCGGCATGAAGGCTGGCAGCCGGGGTTGCGGACCGAAGAACTGGCGGCGCCAGCGGTACAGCAGACTGACGTCCACGCCTTGGCATCGGGCAACCTCAGTCGCTTTGACGCCGGGCTGGAACGCCTCTTCCACCAGCCGCAGTTTCTCATCGTCGGTGAACTGCCGCCGTTTCTCCAGACCCGTAATCACCTCGACGCGTTGGATAGTCATAGGCACTGCCATAGGGATAGCCATAGGGACACGCCCCATGATTCAGCTTCCCAGGGCCGTCACAAGGCGGCACTCGGCGGAGGGGTACGTTGCTGCGGCGACGACGCGATATGATTCCTGTCGTCAAAGTCTGGAAGGAGCGAAGAGCACGCACTCGACCTCTCGACCTTCGACCTCGACGGTCATATGGAGGAGAGCGCGATAGCTGTTAGGTGAACAACGGGAAGGGTGAACTGAACCGGAACATCGACTTGCCTGCTGGACTCCCGCGCGACAGTCCGGGAAACCGTCGTTTGGCGACTAGATCGAAAACTGTTCGGAAATGCTCAATTCCCATAGGTTTTCGGACATCTTGAATGCCGGACGGGATAACGGACAATAGGTTGCGTGCTGGTGTTCTTCGCCTGTTTCACCTTGGCGTTGTTTGGCGAACAGCCATCGCGCTGTCCTCAAAATGCTTAGGCGCCCCGAAAGGCGCGGCGCGGATCGCCTTGGGCTTGGCGCCCAGCATCGTAAGCATCCGCCAAGACCTTGTTGTTTGAATCGTAAAACGACGGTCGATACCCTCCGGGCTCCTCGCCCAGGAACTCACTGAAGGACCGTCCTGTCCTGCCGACGCTGATCTGTTCGAGCTCGTCGGGGGTCAGGCCGACCGCCTTGGCTGCGGCCTCAAGGGCGGCACGAACCGCCGTTTTCGAATAGTTGGACATGGCGCTGTCCCTCATCGCTTCTAAACAGGGAGTGGTGGTGGTCGCTCACCGCCCCGTATAGGTAGCGCAGTAATATGCCTTGTCAACCAAATCTCCAGAGGACGTGCGCTGTCGATGACCAAGTGGACCGTCAGGGAACTGCTCCGGCTACGGCGCGCCAAGCATGGGGAGAGCGCAATAAGTGTTCGCTAAACAACGCAAGGGGAGAACGAGCTAAGAACACTGGCCTGGGCGTCCTCTCTGTTATCCCGTCCGATAATCAAGATGTCTGGAAGCCCGTCAAAAGCGTG
Source organism: Pseudomonadota bacterium (assembly GCA_023427945.1). Lineage (GTDB taxonomy): Bacteria > Pseudomonadota > Gammaproteobacteria > Burkholderiales > Burkholderiaceae_B > Schauerella. The sequence goes on from JAEYZR010000245.1 coordinate 3,526, forward strand.
AATTTCTGGACAGTTTCTAAACTGGCCGTCAAAGGTCGGTTTCCCGGACTGTCGCGCGGGAAGCCAGCAAACAAGCCATTTTTCCGGTTCAGTTCATGCTTCCCGTTGTTTGGCGAACACCTATCGCGATCTCCCCTAATTGCCTCCAGAACCATCTTCGCCTTGAACTCCGACGAATACTTTTCCGATCCATCCGCATAAAATCTGTTGTTTTCGTAGAAATCCCCAATCTTGCCTAGATTTGCGTGAGAGAAAGTCTGGATCAATATTATGTAACCGGCTCCGCCTTTTCTTGCTTATTGCTATTGTCGATGGAAAGAAGTTGTTTTTTCCCATAGGCAGCCATAGTCAAATCGGCCACTTCGTAACCATGCCGTGCGATGCGATCAAAATATTTTTCTTCAATTCGCGCTAGATCTGTTCGATAACTTAAGCATAAAACGCATTCTTCATCAGTCATCCTGCCGGCAATTTCGCCTGGTGCCAAGTTAAAATCTCTTGCAGATGTTCCAATCCTGAACAAAACTCCTTGTATCTCATTACTCTTGATGGATTTCATGAGCATGCGTGACCGAAGGGATCTTATCTGGTCGCTGGCGATATCAAACAGACGCGGAGATGCAAGGGAGCCCGTCAGCAGGCTTGCTAGGATTCCCTTTGGAGCGCCCAGCGATGCTGAGGCATCACTGCACATCAGTACGTCGCACCCCTGCAAGCCCTCCGCAGGCTTGTAGAGCGCTTCGAGTCCCATATTTTCATATGCCCCGCCGTCCCACAGGCGGACGCTTCTATACTTCGGCTCAATCTTTTCAACGGGTTCCTTCGTCGCCGGATTGGTTCGCCACCACCCGTCCTTCGGAAGTTCGAGCTTAAGAGCGCCAATGGCGTAGGGTACCGCCGCCGATGCTGCAATCGCCTCAGCGACGAGGAAGTTTGGCGAATAATGGCGCCCGAACCGCCAATCACCCATCACGTCGCGGCTAAAGCGCCAGTTCTTGCCAGTTTCAATGCAAGTTGTGTTGATGTGCCAAACTGGCGTTGCCGGCAGGTCGGAGAGCTTCAATTTGATTAGCCAACGATACTGAAGCATCTTGGCCAGGATATGCGCTCGCTTGTAGAAGATGCGCACGTTTTCTCTGATTGCGCCCCAAAATCCGAGGGCCCGGAAGCTGAGGAGATCCTCGGAAACGAGCATGCTTCGAACCGTTGGGTAAACCGATTCAAGAAACTCCTGGGACGACGGCCACTTCCCGCCCGCATGCGCGAAAATAGCTCCGGTCACCAAGCTTCCTCCAGACACGGTCGAGATCTGCGACACTTGCTCCAGATAGCCGCCTTCAGCGAGCCTCTTGAGGACACCGAGATGGAAGACCGCCGCTCGGATGCCGCCACCCGAGAGCGCAAGGCCTATTCTTCCCGTTGCTGGCATGGCGTTATCACTCATCCGAGATTTTCCCAATAATCAACTGCGTATCGTTTTCGCCAATGATCATCGATACGGCAGGAAGGTCATCGACATCCAGCATCACAGAAAGATCTTTAATCTGGGCAATATCGGTCACGCTTGGCGATGCTGAGACACCTCTTGGATGCGAGTGCCATTCACCGACGTAGCGGACTTGTCCTCCCGAGCGCTGCTGCGCCTCTTCAAGTCGGCGGCGCAATCCCCGCGTCCCCCGAACAAAGCCCGAAGGCGTCCCCATGCTGTCTGGGGGGGGGGCAAGGGTGTGAACGAGCGCTATGTGTTTTGCCTCATAGTCGATGATCCCCATCAACGAACCACCAGTCTCATTGGGCAGAGCATCTGTCCGGCGGCTTACGAGTTCACCTTGCAGCCCCTCCGGAAGCACAACGATCCAGTCGAAGATGTCCTTCTTTATCACAGACGTTCGCACATCCACGCAACCTATGCTTGCTTCATTTCCAATCATCCAAATCTTCAGCAGCGCATCGCGCTCGGACGCGTGAGCTGAAATCCCCATGGCGATCAGGCCAGCCAGTACCGCGACGGCCGATGCCGGAATCTTACTTGTCAGGGCGCGGCACGCGCCTGTGTAGCGCATCTGCTGCCCCGGTCGAATGTGGTCCGCCAAGTACGGGTTCGTGAGCACTTCCCGGAAATAGGCCGCTTCAAGGTCGCGTAGGTTCACCGATCTATCGGCCGCCTCGATCATGAGGATTGCTGAGCGGCCATCTGGCGTAAAGAATGCACAGATGCGACGGGCATCGCCGGGACGATCTGAAAGCCATCGGGATACCGAAACCGACGCCGAGGCGTCGAGGATGATATCAGCCTCGTCGAGAGCCGTCGTAAGCTGGTTGCTGAGCACCGACGACAGGACATTCTCGCTGATGGGAACGGGTAATGCATCTTGACGGATAAACCCAATCCGAGCGGCGAGTAGCGGGGCCTTTGGCCTTCCAAAATCGAGCCGCGTGAGGGTATGACGCGCGATATTGTGAGGTAGGAAATCGTCAATGTCTACGATCGTCCAACGGAACAAGCCTTCCCGCACAAGGGACTCTGCGAGACTCGAACCAAGGGAACCCGCTCCGATCATGACTACGCGACGTTGATCCAGAGCGGAGGCTCCTGCAAGCTCCGCAGCCCCGTCGGCACCCAATTCCTGATGAACGGGCGCGACTTGCACGGCAATATCGCCGAGTTCGTCCAGAGAAGGATCTGCCCCGATCATTCTGACATAGCGGATTCTCGAAGCCTTGTCGGAAGCGTTCCGTTGAAGCGTGCCGAGCGCCACACCGATTTCACCAGGGCTTTTCTCGCAAAGAAACGCCATCGGCCGAAGGGCCCCAATTTGTCCGGTACGCGGATGGATTTGTGGCATCGTCACAAGAATGCAGAAAAGCCACTTCTTATCGTCATCCATCTTCCCGACAGTAAGCCAATCGGCAATGGAATTTTGAAGCGCACTCGCCAGATCTACGCCTCTATCTTGCAAGAGAAGTCCAAGCTGACGAAGGTTTTTTGGAGCGCGCTTTATGCGTAACATTGCCTGTGGCTCAATGTTTACATGAACCACATGCAAGTGGAGACAGTCTACGCCCTGTCGATCGCTCCGCGCGGCCGTTACCCGTAAGAATCGAGCTCGCTCGTCTGTCGCCCAAATGTTCAGCTTCTCGCTGATCGTCATCGCGTCTTCAGCATCCTTCCCCACGATGACCTCGTGGGCCCCGTCGTAAGAGAAAAATGGGTCGAAGGGTTGGTCATCACCGTGGAGTTCCCCCTCGCAGGCCTTCGCGAACCATATTCCAATCCGCGCCATCAACTCCGATGCCGTATATCCGTTGCGGATGTCCTGCCATGGGCGATCGTCAACGCAGAGAAGACTGGGGCAACCTTCGGGAACGAGAATCTGGTGCGGAGTATCGGGAAAGTCAGGACGAGCCACGACGATTAACGGGGCAGAGCCATTGTCAGCCAGGAACCAAACCGACACCGTCTCTGTCGCGTTGATTGGATAGACCGGATATTGTGGAACACCAATGTCGAGATCGAACGAAACGATCTCAACCTTATTTCCTAGGCATCTCCGACACTCAATCAGTCGGGCAAAGTCCCCGCACACGTCGACAATATACTTGGCAAACGACTTGGCCAAGGGGATGACCAAGTCGCTTGAGATCATCTGCTCGCTGTCGGCAAATTGCCACATGTTCTCAGCCGGCTCGCGTAGTGCTGGTCGACGCAATGGACGCTACCGTCGGGGCCGTAGTCAGCATAACGGCGACCCCAGTCGAAGAGATCTTCAGCTTGATCGGTTTGGGATTCGCTTCGCTCGGAGTTTCCATTGTAACCTTAAATTGGCCGTTGGAGTCCTTGATGATCTTTTTGTAGTAGTTCGCTGCCTGCCGATGTGGAGGTTGCACGTCCTCGTCCTCCTTCGAACCCTTCTTTGGGATTGGCTTGCTTGGAGAGACAATGATCTCCTTCTGGCGCGCAAGGTCTTCAAAAAGCCACCTGACGTCCTCCACCGGCTCCGTCATGTCCTCACCCTTCTCCGGCGACAAGGACTTATACGAACAGTGATGAAACAGCTTCAACACATCCCATTGCAGACGATGTTCGTTTCGATGCTTTTTCGTAGTCTGCACGATCTGCGACAGTGTTTCATGGTCGATATCTGCACCAAGAAGTGCATAACTTTCCCGTCCATTCTCACTCCAAGTTACCTGGACGACGATAGAGTTCTCATTGCGCTCCTCGAGTCCTTCGTTGGTGCGCCACGCAAAGGGGCTGTGGACGAAGAACTCTGCTTTCACCGCTCCATACTTTGAAAACCCAGGAACCGTCTTTCCCGCATCGACGATGCAGTCGCTTCGTTCTTCCACCGTTAGGCCACACTCCTCCAGATATTCGGCAAGAATTTCAGGGCGCGAGAACACTTTGATGCCTGTCCCAGCCTTAAGGCGATGGCGAGCCTCTTGTCGGATGACCCAAGCGTCACCGTCAACACCGGACTCCGTGATCGCCGCTGCCGGCACCCACAGTTCGTCGATCTTCACGCGGTCTGAACCTTGATACTTCTTGGCAAACTCGAACCAGAAAAAGTCCGAAGCCCCGCAGACATGATCGTTGTCGAGGTGCGTGAAGGCTACAACGCGGAAGGAAGCGCACCCGGCATCATCCAGTTCGTCACGAAGCGCTTTCGGCAGGTCGATCCGTTTGTCGGTGCTGTTGTTTGGACTACGCGTATTTGCATAATCAAACAACACGAGATCATCATTGGCCATCCGGAGCAGCGTCGTGTCGGCATTGGCCAGGGGGAAAAAGGTCACGTAGGCAGCCAATGCCCAGCCACACCGACAGGGTTAATCCACCAGGTGCAT
>JAEYZR010000321.1 GCA_023427945.1 Pseudomonadota bacterium
TTTCCATTTCACCCAGGATGTGCAGACGGCCTTCGCGCGCTTGCGCCAGGGCGACCTGCATGATTTCCTTGGTGATGCCCTGGATCTTGATATCCATTTGCAAAGCAGTGATGCCTTGCTTGGTACCGGCAACCTTGAAGTCCATGTCGCCCAGATGATCTTCATCACCCAGGATATCGGTCAGGACCGCAAACTTGCCTTCGTTCAGGATCAGGCCCATTGCCACGCCAGCCACCAGATCACCCACCGGCACGCCTGCATCCTTCAATGCCAGCGAACCGCCGCAGACCGAAGCCATCGACGAGGAACCGTTGGATTCCGTGATTTCGGAGACCAGACGGATCGAGTACTGGAAGTCGGCCGCTTCGGGCAGCAACGGCAGCAAAGCACGTTTGGCCAGACGGCCATGACCGATTTCACGACGCTTGGGCGTACCCACGCGGCCCGTTTCGCCGGTCGCGAACGGAGGCATGTTGTAGTGCAGCATGAAGCGGTCTTCATGACGGCCCATCAGCGCGTCGATGATCTGGGCTTCCTTGTTGGTACCCAGGGTGGCGATCACCAGAGCCTGCGTTTCGCCACGGGTGAACAAAGCGCTGCCGTGAACGCGCGGCAACACGCCCGTGCGGATGCTGATCGGACGCACGGTGCGGGTGTCGCGACCGTCGATGCGGGGCTCACCAGCCAGAATCTGGCCGCGCACGAGGCTGGCTTCCAGATCGAACAGGATGTTTTCGACTTCGACGTTGTCGATGGGAGCGGCGTCAGAAGCCTGCGTCTCGGCCAGTTTGGCCTTCACGTTGGCATACACCTCACGCAGTTGCGTGGTGCGAGCCTGCTTGTCGCGTGTTTGGTAGGCGGCAGCCAGATCGGCCTGTGCAACCGAGGTCACCTGGGCGATCAGCGCTTCGTTCTTGGGCGCAGCGGACCAGGTCCATTCCGGCTTGCCGGCCTCGGCCACCAGCTCGTGGATGGCGTTGATGACAGCCTGCATTTGCTCATGGCCGTACACCACCCCACCGAGCATGACTTCTTCGGACAACTGCTGGGCTTCCGATTCCACCATCAGGACGGCGGTTTCCGTGCCCGCAACGACCAGATCCATAGCGGAAGTCTTGAGTTCCGAAGCGGTCGGGTTGATCACGTACTGGTTGTCGATGTAGCCGACACGCGCAGCACCGATCGGGCCGTTGAAGGGAATGCCCGACACGGCCAGCGCGGCCGACGCGCCAATCATGGCGGCGATGTCGGGATCGACTTCAGGGTTGACCGAAACGACGTGCAGAATCACCTGCACTTCGTTGTAGAAGCCTTCAGGGAAGAGCGGACGCAGGGGGCGGTCGATCAGGCGGGAGGTGAGCGTCTCTTTTTCCGACGGTTTGCCTTCGCGCTTGAAGAAACCACCGGGAATGCGGCCGGCAGCATACGTTTTTTCGATGTAATCAACGGTCAGCGGGAAGAAATCCTGACCGGGTTTGGCCTTCTTGGCGGCCACGACGGTTGCCAGGACGACGGTGTCGTCGATGGTGACGAGCACAGCGCCCGAGGCTTGGCGGGCGATTTCGCCCGTCTCCAGCACGACCTGGTGTTGGCCGTACTGAAATGTTTTGGTCACTTTATTGAACATGACAATTTATTCCTTGCAAATGAAAAACCGTGGCCAATCCGACTTTTGTCGGATCAACCACGGTTGCGTCATGGGGAGCTAGCCCCGCCGATCACTTGCGCAGACCGAGTTTTTCGATCAGAGCACGGTAGGATTCGGGGCTACGGCCCTTCAGGTAATCAAGCAGCTTGCGGCGACGGCTCACCATGCGCAGCAAACCGCGACGCGAGTGGTGATCTTTCATGTGGGTCTTGAAGTGTCCCGTGAGCTCGTTGATGCGAGCGGTGAGCAATGCCACCTGGACTTCGGGAGAACCGGTGTCGCCTTGGGCGCGCTGGAACTGCGAAACGATATCTGCTTTTTTGATGTCAGCAACGGACATAATGACCTCTTTGGACAGGCGTCAGGGCCGAGGTGCCCGGACGTGGGTTGATTGCTTGGTTCTATTGCTTGGTGCTACTACTTGGCTTGAATATTCAAGCCAGGCACATAACTTCTTACTAGATTGGCTTTTTGATTGCGCCCGCATTATAGCGCAACCCGCCAATCTGAGCCATGATGGGTGCCGACAACGCCCGGACTGCCCGCCTGCCCCCTGTGGACAGGTACGTTATCTGCGCGCAGTATCGCTGTTCTGACGGTCGACTGATGGCCGTCCTGCGTCAACGCCACGGAATCTGCACCATGCCAGCCTTCGAACGCAAGCTCCTCCCCTCTGATGTCGCCGTCACCACCTCGCTATCCGAGCCGGGCGAGTGTTGTCCGCCAACAACGCATCGGGCGGCGGGTTGCCCTGATGCCGCCCGCCGCAGGGACGCGGGCACAGGGACCGTGCATGCCAGCCGAATGCTTGCCGCAGGTCTGCTTGCCCTGGGGCTGGCGGGGTGCGCCAACATGGCCGACGTGCCGCCGGGCACCTCCATTGGAGAGGTCTACCAGACCTTCGGCCAGCCCAGCACGGTTTGCCCGCTCCCGGATGGCGGACAGCGCATGGTGTGGAGTCAACAGCCCATGGGTCAATATGCCTGGGGCACGAATGTGTCGCCCCAAGGACAGATTGATCGGATCTATCCGGTGCTTACCAACGAGAATTTCGCGAAATTGAGTGCGGGACGGTGGACGCCGGACGATCTGCTATGCGAGTTCGGCCGGCCCGCCTTCGTCGACGCGGTCGGCACGCCAAGCGTGCGTCAGGTCGTATGGAACTATCGCTACAGGGAGTCGAACGCCTGGAACTCCCTGATGTACGTATACCTGGGCCCCAACGGCGATGCCGTGACGCGCTTCCATCCTGGTCCCGACCCGATGTACGAACCGCGCGACGGTTTTTTCTGGTGAACGCGACTGGGGCGCGCCACACCCGCTATGACCGGGATCGGCGCAGCTTTTGTGCCCTGTTCCAGCGCCACAGCCAGAGCACCCAGCCAGAAATGCCGTAGATGACAAAAAGGGCAAACAGCACGACGGGTGGGTCGCTGGACACGAACACGAACACCGCCACCACCACCAAGATGCTCCAGAACGGTACGCTGCGGCCCAGCGCAAAGCTCTTGCCGCTGTAGAACGGCGCGTTGGATACCATGCTGATGCCTGCGTACATGGTGACCGCAAACGCAATCCAGGCCATGATCGGCTGCGAAATGGGCAGCTTGTTGTCGACCGCCAGCCACACCAGCCCCGCGACCAGTGCCGCCGCCGAGGGGCTGGGCAGGCCCTGAAAGAATCGTTTGTCGACCACGGCGATGTTGGCATTGAATCGCGCCAACCGCAGGGCCGCCCCCGCCACGTAGACGAACGCAGCAAGCCAGCCCCAGCGCCCGAGGTCCTGCAGCGCCCAGACATAGACCACGAGGGCAGGCGCCACGCCGAAAGAGGTCATGTCCGAGAGCGAATCGTATTGTTCCCCAAAGGCGGACTGCGTGTTGGTCAGACGGGCCACCCGCCCGTCCATGCCATCGAGCACCATGGCGACAAAAATCGCAATGGCGGCGCCCTCGAAATTGTCATTCATGGCCTGCACGACAGCATAGAACCCCGCGAACAACGCGGCAGTCGTGAAGGCGTTGGGCAGTAGATAGATGCTGCGGTGACGGCGCTCGGCGTCGCGGACAGGGGGTAGGGCCATGAAGTGTCTATTGGTCAGGGCGGGTTTTGCCCAGTGCATTGTACAAACAAAAAAAACGAGGCCGTTTCATGAAAACGGCCTCGCTCACGGCTTGCGATCAAGTCAGGATCAGTTCTTGGACTTGTCCACCAGCTTGTTCGCTGCGATCCAGGGCATCATGGCGCGCAGCTTGGCACCGACCTGCTCGATTTCCGATTCGGCGTTGATGCGACGACGCGAAATCAGCGTGGGTGCGCCAGCGGCATTTTCCAGGATGAATTTCTTGGCATATTCACCGGTCTGGATGTCGGTCAGGCATTCACGCATGGCCTTCTTGGTTTCGTCGGTCACGATGCGCGGGCCGGTCACGTACTCACCGAACTCGGCGTTGTTCGAGATCGAGTAGTTCATGTTGGCAATGCCGCCTTCGTAAATCAGGTCGACGATCAGCTTGAGCTCGTGGAGGCACTCGAAGTAGGCCATCTCGGGGGCGTAGCCGCCCTCGACCAGGGTTTCGAAGCCAGCCTTGATGAGTTCCACGGCACCGCCGCACAGCACGGCCTGTTCGCCGAACAGATCGGTTTCGGTTTCTTCGCGGAAGTTCGTTTCGATGATGCCGGCACGGCCACCGCCGTTGGCGCTGGCATACGACAGAGCGACATCACGAGCAGCGCCCGACTTGTCCTGGTAGACGGCCACCAGGTGGGGCACGCCGCCACCCTGGCTGTAGGTGCCACGCACGGTGTGGCCCGGAGCCTTCGGTGCAATCATGATGACGTCGATATCTTCACGCGGCACGACCTGGCCGTAATGCACGTTGAAGCCGTGTGCAAACGCCAGGGCGGCACCCGCCTTGATGTTGTTGTGCACGTCGTCGCGGTAGACCTGGGCGATGTTCTCGTCGGGCAGCAACATCATGACGATGTCGGCGGACTTGACGGCTTCGGCCACTTCAGCGACTTGCAGGCCGGCGTTTTCGGCTTTTTTCCACGATGCGCCACTGCGGCGCAAACCCACCACGACCTTCACGCCGGACTCGTGCAGGTTCAGCGCGTGGGCATGGCCCTGCGAGCCGTAACCGATGATGGCCACGGTCTTGCCCTTGACGAGGGACAGGTCGCAATCTTTGTCGTAGAAAACTTTCATGAGGTGCTCTCCAATATCTTTGATATGAATACTTCGATTATTTTGATGCGTCAGTTCACAGCTTCAGGATGCGCTCGCCGCGACCAATGCCTGACACACCGGTACGAACGGTTTCCAGGATGGCGCTACGATCCAGGGCGTCGATGAATGCCTGGTTCTTTTCCTGATTCCCGGTCAGTTCGATGGTGTAGGACTTGTCGGTCACGTCGATGATGCGGCCGCGGAAAATATCGGCCATGCGCTTCATTTCTTCGCGTTCCTTGCCCACGGCACGCACCTTCACGAGCATCAGCTCGCGTTCGATGTGCGGACCTTCGCTCAGATCGACCACTTTCACGACGTCGATCAGGCGGTTCAGGTGCTTGGTGATCTGCTCGATCACTTCATCCGAACCGGTTGTGACGATGGTCATGCGCGACAACGTACTGTCTTCAGTCGTCGCAACCGTCAAGGTTTCGATGTTGTAGCCACGCGCCGAAAACAATCCGACGACGCGGGACAACGCGCCAGGCTCGTTCTCAAGGAGAACGGAAATCACATGTTTCATGATGGTCTCCTTAGAGGTCTTCCGAACCGAGCAGCATCTCGGTCAGACCACGGCCGGCTTTCACCATCGGCCACACGTTTTCCGTGCGATCCGTGATGAAGTCGAGAAGCACCAGGCGATCCTTCTTCTTGAAGGCTTCGCGCAGCGCACCCTCGACATCTGCCGGGTTTTCGATACGCAGACCCACGTGACCATAAGCTTCGGCCACCTTGACGAAGTCAGGCAGGGAATCCATATAGGATTCGGAATACCGGGAGCCGTAATCAATCTGCTGCCACTGGCGAACCATGCCCAGGAAGCGGTTGTTCAGGCAGATGATTTTCGGCGTCAGATGATATTGCTGGCAGGTCGACAGCTCCTGGATATTCATCTGGATCGAGGCTTCGCCGGTGACCACGGCAATATCGCGCCCCGGGTTGGCCATCTGCACACCCATTGCGTAAGGAAGCCCCACGCCCATCGTGCCCAGTCCGCCGGAGTTGATCCAGCGACGTGGCTCATCGAAGCGGTAGTACTGGGCCGCCCACATCTGGTGCTGGCCGACGTCGGTCGAGAAGATGGCGTCGCCGCCGGTGACCTCGTACAGCGCCTGCAGCGCGCGCTGCGGCTTGATCTCGCCGTCCTCGGAGTCCTCGTAGCGCAGCGGGTGGCGCTCCTGCCACTCGTGGATGCGCTGCCACCACTCGTCCAGCCGCGACGAGTCGGCGCCGATGGCGCGGTACTCGTTGACGAGCTTGGTGAGCACGTTCTTGGCGTCGCCGACGATCGGGATGTGCGCCGGGACGTTCTTGGAGATCTCGGCCGGGTCGATGTCGATGTGGATGAACTTCGCCCGCGGCGCGAACTCGCTGAGCTTGCCGGTGATCCGGTCGTCGAACCGGGCGCCGATCGCGCAGATGAGGTCGGCCTCGTCCATCGCGTAGTTGGCCGCGCGCGTGCCGTGCATGCCGAGCATGCCGAGCCACTGCTCGTGCGGCGCCGGGAACCCGCCCAGGCCGTTGAGCGTGCACGTGACCGGGAAGCGGTCGCTGGTCGCGAACTCCGTGAGCTCGGCCGCCGCGTTCGCGCTGATGATGCCGCCGCCGGCGTAGATCACCGGCCGCCGCGCACTGGCCAGCGCCTTGGCGGCCTGCCGGATCTGCTTGACGTTGCCCTCGGTCGTGGGCTGGTAGCC
>JAEYZR010000322.1 GCA_023427945.1 Pseudomonadota bacterium
GTGTGGCACGGCGTGTATGCCCCCAAGGGAACGCCTGAAGCCGTGGTGTCCCGTTTGACGAAGTCGCTGCAGGCGGCGCTCAAAGATCCCGAGGTGGTTGCGCGCATGGACAAGCTCGGTGTGGAAATCGTGCCCGTCGACAAGCAGACCCCGGAAGGGCTGAAGACCTGGCTGGAATCGGAGAGCCAGAAGTGGCAGCCGATGCTCAAGGCCATCACCGTCAACTGACAGTGAATGGGCAGATGCCGCGTCAGGGTGGACGCGGCATCTGTGGTGGTTCACTCATCAGAACCCGTGCACTGCGCTTCAGCGCGGGGTACGGGTTTTTTTCTGATCAACGCTCGACGCTGCGGTTCCAGCGCGTGTTGAACGCGGGGCGTGAAGCGTTGATCACATCCCAGTCCAGCACGACCGATTTCTCGATGAAGCCCTGCACTTTTTCAAACGAGGCTTCCTCGCCCGCCACGGGCTTGACCTTTCGGTTCGACGGGAAGTGACCGCCGAACTCCAGCGCCTTGGCCTGTGCCTCGGGCGAGAGTAGATACAGCGCCAGTTTGTTGGCCAGTTCCGGTTCGGAGTTCTTGGCGATCACGCATTCGCCGACCATCAGAACCACAGCGCCTTCCTTGGGCTGCGCATATTCCACGGGCAGGCCGCGTTTTTTCAGGCGTGCAATGGCAGTCGGCGTGAGCGGGAAAAGGGCCGCCTCGCCGTTTTGCGCCATTTCAGCCACCTTGGCCGAGTTGGGAATGTATTCGAGCACATTGGGGCCCACGGTGGTGGGCCAGGCCTTGAAGCCGGGCTCGGTGTCTTTTTCCGTGCCACCTTGAATGCGGTTGAGCATCAGAAAGGCGTGCAGGCCGAATGAACTGGACGCGGCCGACTGGAAGACCACCTTGCCTTTGAACTTGGGATCGGCCAGGTCCATCCAGGAGGTGGGGGGCGTCCATTTGTTCTCTTCGAACATCTTGGTGTTGTAGCCCAGGCCAGTCAGTCCGATATCGATACCGGCAGCCATGCCGTCTTTCATGATGGCCGTGGGGAAAAGATCCTTCAGCACTGGATCGTCGGGCAGCTTCTGGCACAGGCCCATGCTGATGGCGCGCGACATGATGCCGTCGTCCAGGAACATGACGTGCATCTGCGGATTGTCTTTGTAGGCTTGTGCCTTGGCCAGCACGTCGGTGGAGGTGCCGGGCACCACCACGACTTTGACATTGTTGGCTTTCTCGAAGGCCGGGAAGACATGTTGCGTGAACGCTCGCTCCATGTCGCCGCCGTTCATGCCGATGTACAGCGTCTTTGTTTCTGCTGCCGAGGCCGCAGCGGCGACGGTGGCCAATGCCAGGCCTGCAACGAGTTGTGCAGCGCCTTTGCGGCGATTGCGTGCGCGTAGGGTAGTCATCTAGAAATCTCCAGCTGGGTGCTCACGGCAGGGTGGGGGTCGAGCGTCTGCCGCGTGAACGTCGGCAGATATCGGTTGATACTGAATGCATCGATGGGAATGTCGGACTCGCCGCGGGTGACGAGATCGCATAAGACTTCGCCCGCAGCAGGTCCGATCTGGAAACCCGCTCCGGAAAAACCGAAACCGTGAAACAGACCCGGCGTGGTCGAGCTCGGACCCAGCACCGGGTTGTGATCGGGCATGTTGCCTTCGACGCCGGTCCAGAAGCGAATGATGTGGGCGCCCTGCAGGCGCGGAAACAGAGTGGCGGCACGTGCCAGCAAGATGTCGATGTCATCGCCTGCCGGCCGCGCCAGGTCGGCGCTGGTCGTGCGGCCGCGCCCGCCACCAATGACGCAGTTGCCGCGTGTCACCTGACGGGCATAAATCCCGCCTTCCTGAATGCCACAACTGACATCCATGAACGCAGGCAGTGGCTCGGTCACCATCATCAAGGGGTGGATCGAGGTTTCAGGCACGGGCTCATCGAAGCTCGCCGCGAACGCACCAGCCCACGCGCCTGCGCAGTTCAGGACGACACGGCTGTGGATGGTCGGACCGCCTTCGGTCGTGATGCAAAACCCCTGGACGTTGCGCTCGACGCCGCTCACACGGACGTGTTCCAGGATCTGTGCGCCAGCGGCCTGCGCGGCACGTGCGAAAGCGGGCGACACCAGGCGGGGGTTGGCGTGGCCGTCCTGCGGGCAGAAAGAGGCGCCCACAGCGGCTGCGCCTACCCAGGGAAAGCGTTGCGCGAGTGCGGCGCGGTCCAGTATCTCCAGGTTCATGCCAAAGCCACGCGTGCGTGCGCGGTACTCGGACAGCGCCGCCAGATCCTGTGGGTTGCGCGCCAGTTTCAGGTGACCGCTGCGCACATATTCGCCATCGGTGCCGATGAGCGACCGCAGTTCCCCCCAGATGGCGTGGGCGCGCTGCGTCAGCGGCATCTGTTCGACAGGACGGCCCTGGCGGCGTACACCGCCATAGTTCACGCCGCTGGCCTTCGCACCACAACAATCGCGTTCGATCACCGTGACGGGCACTCCCTTGCGCGCCAGAAACAATGCCGCGCTTGCACCGACGATGCCACCTCCGATGATGGCCACTTCTGTTTCCAGGCGGTGGTTCATAGCTCTACCTCGCGCGCGTCGGCGCGAATGACCGCAATGGGAATGGGTTTGACGGGAGGCTGGCTGCGAATCCTGCCCACGGCATCGGGACGTTGGTGCAAGGCGTGCGCCAGTACTTCGGTGGCACCGGCTGCACACATGCGGCCCTGGCAGCGGCCCATACCCACGCGGGTGAGTGCCTTCAAGCGGTTCAGTTCGTGTGCGCCCAGTTCGAGGGCGGCCTGACGAACCGTGCCTGCGGTGATCTCTTCGCACCGGCAAAGCATGACGTCGTCGTCAAGCTCGCCCGCCCAGTCCGAGGGGAAGGGAAAGGCGCGCTCCAGCGCGGCCCGCACCCGCCCGATCTGTTGCAGGCGTGTGTCCAGCATCGCGGCGCGGCGTGCATCGCTGGGGTATTGCGCATCGGCAAGCAGCGCAAGCGCGGCGCGCTCGCCGGCTATTTCTGCCGCGTCGGCACCCGCGATGCCTGCACCGTCGCCTGCGACATAGATGCCTGCCACCGACGTGCGGCCTGCCGCATCGCGACGGGGCAGCCACGCCCGATCCTGAGTGTCGTAATCAAACGCACAGTTCAGCAGGCTGGCAAGCTGTGTTTCCGAGCGCAGTCCCAGCCCGTAGCCCACGGCATCGCATGTCAGCGTGTGAGGCGTGGTCTGACCGCGCAGGCGATACTGCAACGCAGAGACCTTGTTGGCACCTTTGACCGCCATGGGCCGCACATTCGTGTGGATCTGCACACCGTGGGTGCGCAGCCAGGCCATGTAGTACAGGCCTTTGGCCAGCAGTGAGGGGGCGCGCATCATGCCGGGCAAGCCGGCCAGGCCATCGGCGCGGCCGGACGTGTCGAGCACCGCGACCACGTCGGCTCCCGCTTTCTTGTACTGATAGGCCACCAGGTAGAGCAGCGGGCCCGTACCCATGAAGACCACGCGTGCGCCAATCGCACAGCCCTGGTACTTCAGTGCAACCTGAGCGCCACCCAGGGTATAGACGCCGGGGGTGGTCCATCCTGGGAAGGGCAGCACACGGTCGGTGGCGCCCGTGGCCAGAATCAGGTGGGAGTAGGAGACATTGTCGACCACACCATCACGAATCACATCCAGGTTCGACCGGTCGGCGTTCCACACCAGTGTGCCCGGGCGATAGTCGATCTGTCCGGCCAGTGCATCCATCGTCCGGTGCAGCGCGTCGGCCTTGCGGTATTCCGTGCCGTACAGCGTCTGCTTGCTGCGGGTGAAACCGGGTGGCGGCTGCCGGTAGATCTGCCCACCGGCGCGTAACGATTCGTCCAGCACGATGGGGCGCACGCCAGCCTGGACCAGCGTCTGGGCGGCGCGTATGCCGGCAGGGCCTGCACCGACGATGAGCGGTGAAAAGACTTCAGCGGGCCTGCTCATGGTTGAGCCTCCGGTGCGCCGGTCGTCAACACCATGCCTGCTTCGATGAACGTCGAGCAGGCGCGCACGCGGCCAGCGTGCGCCGTCATGATCCAGCAGTCCTGACAGGCGCCCATCATGCAGAAGCCGGCGCGCGGCGTCGCGCTGAATTCGGATTCGCGCAGTTGCGTCGCCTGCGTGAGCACGGCGGTCAATACGGTATCACCGGCAAGCGCCTGAGCCGGGCGGCCGTCCAGTGTGAAAGGCACGGTGGGGCGGTCGCGTTCAGCGAGTCTGGTCAAAAGCGGCATGATTATTTCTGACCCACCAGGACACGGTCCAGGCCATACACGCGATCAAGAACGAGCATGGTGACCGCGGTCAGGGCGATGACCAGCGCAGAAACGGCGGCCATCATGGGATCGATGGATTCGGTGGCGTACATATACATTCGAACAGGCAGGGTGATGGTGGCTGGGGCCGTGATGAAAACCGACATGGTGAGTTCGTCGAAACTGTTGATGAAAGCGAGCAACCAACCTCCTGAAATACCGGGGATGATGAGGGGGAACGTGATTCTGAAGAACACCACGGTACGGCTGGCGCCCAGCGACAGCGCTGCGTGTTCGATCGAACGGTCAAAGCCCACCAGCGCCCCGATCACCAGGCGCATGACGTACGGGGTGATGACCACGACGTGGGCCAGTACCAGCCAGCCAAAACTGCCCTGGGTGCCCATGAGGGCGAAAAAGCGCAGCAGCGCCACGCCCAGCACCAGATGCGGAATCATCAGCGGCGAAAGAAACAGTCCGTTGAGCAGTTCGCGTCCCGGGAAGCGGTAGCGGGTGATGGCAATGGCGGCAGGGACCGCAAGGGCAACCGCGATGGTGGCCGACATGGCCGCCAGCACGAGGCTGTTGCGAAACGACTGCATGAACGCCCCGTGTTCGAACACGGCCTTGAACCAGCGCAAGGAAAACGATGTCGTGGGGACGGACAGCGTGGGCTCCGGTGTAAACGCAACCAGACAGACGATGACCAGGGGCGCCAGGACGAAAGTCACCACCAGTGCGTTGAACGCCAGGGCGAGCGGACTGTTTTTAAGCATGATCAGATCCTTGTGCGTCGAATCAGCCGAGGCTGCGGCGATAGGAGCGTTCGACGACGCGGTTGTAGGCCATCATGATGATGACGTTGGCCACCAGCAGCAAAATGGCAATCGTGGCACCCAGCGGCCAGTTCAGCTCGGTCAGGAATTCGTCATAGACGATGGTGGCCACCATCTTCAGACGCCTGCCGCCCAACAGCGCGGGAATGGCGAAGGAGCTGGCGGTCAGGCCAAATACGATCAGGCTGCCCGACAGAATGCCCGGCATGGCCTGGGGCAGTACCACGCGCACCAGGGTCTGAAACGGCGAGGCATTCAGAGAATAGGCCGCGTGTTCGACCGCAGGGTCGAGCTTTTGCAGCGAGGTCCAGACGGGGATCACCATGAATGGCAGCATGACGTGCACCAGGCCGATGATGATGGCTGCAGGCGTGTAGAGCAGCGAGCCCCACCCCAGGGCCGCCGTGGTCGAACCGATGATGCCGTTGGGCCCCAGCAGCAGGCTCCAGCCGAATGCGCGCACGACCAGCGAGATCAGCAGCGGCGAGAGCACGACCAGCAAAATGATCGACTTCCAGGGCCGCCGCATACGGTTCAGGATATAGGCCTCGGGCGCACCGATCAGGACGCAGATCAGGGTGGTCAGCGCCGAGATCCAGAACGTGCGCCAGAAGATTTCCAGGAAGTACGAATCGGTCAGCACGGTCCAGTAGTGCTCGACGGTGTAGCCCGGCGCAATCCCGGTGTTGTAGTCGAACTGACTGAACGACAGCGTGAGCGTCAGGGCCAGCGGTGTGATGACCAGCGTCAGGAACAGCAGCGACAGCGGAATCGAGCCGATGAGCGCAGCGGCCTTGTCGGAGCGCACTTTGGCCGGCGAGGTCTGGATGGGCGTGGACATGTCAGGCTCCCACGGGCTGGGCCGGCAGGGCGCGCGCCGCGCCTTCGTTCCAGTCCAGCCCGATCTGGTGCCCGGTCTCGAATGCCTCGCGTCCATCATTGGGGGACATGACCGTCAGTTCGCCCACAGCGGTGCGCACGTTGTACATCCACTGGCTGCCCAGGAAGAAACGCGTGAGCACGACGCCGGCAAGCTTGCCGGACCCGGCAGCCACGGGCAGCAGCTTCTCGGGCCGCAGCGATATCTGCACGCACGCGCCTTGCGCGAGATGGGCACCGTCGACGTCGATCAGCAAGTCGCCGCTGCGCACCTGAGCGATGCGTCCGGCCTGCACGACCTGGGCAGGCAGCAGGTTGGTCTTGCCCACGAAGCGCGAGATGAATTCCGACTGCGGATGCTCATAGATGTTGAAGGGTTCGGCGATCTGCGTGGCGCGCCCCGCTTCCATGACCACCACCCGATCGCTGATCGAGAGCGCTTCGGACTGGTCGTGGGTGACCATGATGGTGGTGGTGCCGACTTTCTGCTGGATGTTGCGCAACTCGAACTGCATTTCTTCACGCAGTTTGGCATCCAGATTGGACAGGGGCTCGTCCAGCAACAGCACGGGCGGACGGATCACCAGTGCGCGTGCCAGAGCGACGCGCTGACGCTGCCCACCGGACAGCTCTCGCGGGAAGCGCGCGGCGTGCTGGTCCAGCTTGACCATCGCCAGCGCTTCGCGGGTGCGTTGTTCGCGTTCTGCCCGGCCGACCCGGCGCATGGCCAGACCGAAAGCCACATTGTCCTGCACCGTCATGTGCGGAAACAGCGCGTAGCTCTGAAACACGATACCCAGCCCGCGCAGGTTGGGCTTCTGGGTGGTGATGTCCTTGCCGTCCAGTGCAATGCGGCCCTGCGTGACCTCGGCAAAGCCGGCAATCATCTGCAGGGTCGTGGTC
>JAEYZR010000361.1 GCA_023427945.1 Pseudomonadota bacterium
CGCTACACGCCGCCCGCTCATTCTGAGCCCGTCGCGCCGCCCCAACGCTACACGCCGCCCGCTCATTCTGAGCCCGTCGCGCCGCCCCAACGCTACACGCCGCCGGCCCAAGCCGCGCCTGTCACGCGCTCCCAGGGATACGCAGCCAGCCGTTCAGAGCCTGACGTGCCGCCCCAGCGGTTCGTGCCAGTGGCTCCGGACGTGCTTCGCACGCGCGCCAGTGCACCGCTTCGTGCCGGACGCGATGAACCTGTGTGGCGTGCCGATCCCCGCGCGCCGGTCAGCTCGCATGACGCGCATGCCTATTCGGCGCCAGACGAGGTTGCCGTCGACCGCGCCGGCTACGGACACGACGACGATGACGACGCTGAGGTTCGCGAGGCAGACGCTGCACGCAACCGATTCTACGGCGAGCGCAAGTTTCAGGATGGTCAGCGTGAGCCCGGCCTGCGCGAGCCGCTCGATGACGACGAAGCGATCCGCGGCGAGCCACGCACCCGTTACGTGGACGACTACCATTCAGGACGCACGCCCCCGTCGTTCATGGATGATGGCGCGCAAGCCTACCAGGCGCAGCGCTCGCGTCTGTGGGGCGTGGGCTGCCTGCTGCTGGCCGTGCTTCTGCTGGGCCTGCTGCTGCACACCTACCGCAACCAGGTCGCCGCCAGCTTCCCGGCGATGCGCCCGGCGCTTGAGGCGGCGTGCCGTCCGCTTGCATGCACCATCAGTCATGAGAGACGGATCGAGCGGATTTCGATCATGTCATCGTCCCTGCGGGCACCGCCCGGCGGAGGCAGCGCTTCGGCCGATACCCAGGAACTGGTGCTCACCGTGGTCATGCGCAATCGCTACAACGCCGCGCAACCCTGGCCGGCACTGAGTCTTGAACTCAAGGATCTGGCCGACAGCGTGGTCGTGCGCAAGGTTCTGTATCCCAAAGATTACTTGCCGAACGACGTTGCGATGCAACCTTTCGGCGCGAACGCGGAACGTCGCCTGACAGTACCGATTTCTGTACGCAATGTGCAGGTCAACGGCTACCAGATCGACAAGTTCTTCCCCTGATTTGATATGGATTGGTGCAATGACAAATCCGGTTTTGGTATGTGGTTCGGTCGCTTTCGATACAATTGCCCGGTTTGAAGGGCATTTCAAGGATCACTTTCTTCCAGAGAAACTGCACGCCATCAGCGTCTCTTTCCTGGTGCCCTCCATGCGCCGCGATTTCGGTGGCTGCGCTGGCAATATCGCCTATGGAATGAGCCTTCTCGGCGGGTCAGCCCTGCCGGTGGCCACGGTCGGCGAGGATGCGGGCGATTACCTCGATCATCTGAAATCGTGTGGCGTCGATGTGTCGCGCATTCGGGTGGTGAAAGATACGCTTACGGCCCAGTGCTACATCACGACCGACCTGGACAACAATCAGATCACCGCGTTTCACCCCGGTGCGATGGCTTTTTCGGCGGAAAACGACCTCACGGGCACGCAAGCCCGGTGGGCGATTGTGGCGCCCGACTCGAAAGAGGGCATGTTTGCCCATGCCGCGAAGTTGCATGAACTGGGCATTCCTTTCATTTTTGATCTGGGTCAGGCCATGCCCCTGTTCGATGGCGCCGACCTGGCACGCATGCTCAAGCTCGCAGACGCATTGACCGTCAACGATTACGAGGCAGGCGTGGTGGAAAGTCGCATGGGCAAGTCGATTCAGGAGATCGCACGCGGTCTGAAGGCTGTCGTGGTGACCCGCGGGGCCGAGGGCGCGACGCTCTATGAAAACGGAAAAGAGTTTCCGATTGCTGCGGTGAAGGCCGGTGAAATCGTCGACCCCACCGGTTGCGGTGACGCTCACCGTGCGGGTGTGCTGTTCGGATTGACCCAGAACTGGTCCTGGCTCGATAGTTGCAAGTTAGGCAACCTGATGGGTGCATTGAAAATTGCCTACAAAGGACCGCAAGGCTGCACTCTGGGGCGACAGGAAATTGCGGCCCAGTTGCAGGCGGCTTACTCCCTCACATTGCCGGAAGCTTGAAATATACGTTGCAGCCGGTTTCGCAAGGTTTACATTTAGTTCGTCGGCTATCAGTATGATCCATAATATTGATGGTTAAACGCCCCCGTGGATCATTGGTCATAGCGTGTACGCCTGTTCGGTCAGGAAGCCTCAGGCTCCGATCATTGGAGAAAATGTCATGAACGCAGTCAAACAAAACCTTACGTCCGGTTCGCGTCGGATTCGCCTGATGGCCGCTGGCGCTGCGATCAGTGCAGTTGCCGTGCTTGCAGGCTGCGCCAATCCCAGCGCTTCCAGTAGTGTGTATACCTACGGTCAGGCTCAGCGCGAGCAGATCGTTCGTTCGGGCACGGTCACCGCCGTTCGTCCCATCGTCATCCAGAAAGATGGCTCCAGCGGCGTCGGCATGCTGGCAGGTGGTGCCCTGGGTGGTGTGGCCGGTAATGCCGTGGGCGGCGGTTCGGGCCGTGCCATTGCCACGGTGGGCGGTGCCATTCTGGGTGCACTTGCAGGCGGGGCAGCAGAAAATCGCGTGGGTCGCACGTCCGGGTTGGAAGTCACCGTCCGCCTGGATAATGGTGAGACCCGCGTCGTGGCCCAGGAAGCCGACCAGCCGCTTTCGGTCGGTCAGCGCGTCCAGGTCATCAGCGGAGCCGGTCCCACGCGTGTGGCACCTATGTAAGGCTCTGGTGCACGAGTGTGCTCGTGCCGGATCAACAAAGCGCCCTGTGGGGCGCTTTGTTGTTTTTGTACGCGTATTTTTCTATCAAAGTTATGTTGCGAAACGGAAGAACCCTGCAAGGAAAAATCCATGCGTGCAGGAGCTTGTTGCTATTTTGCGATATGAAAAAAAGTCGTACATTTTTTAAGCTACTTTTCAGTTTGACTCCCGGATAATTCCGCTCCACGCCCCCCGTAGGGCGGATTGCAGTGCACGCGAGGCGTCGCTCATCATGGATAGTCAAGAAGTCCTGCACGAGCGGATTGGACATATCGTCGAATCCATTGTTTTGAAGAAAGTTGGCCCGGATACGCAGCTGATTGCGACGGGTTTGGTGGACTCACTGTCTGCCGTCGATATCACACTGGCTGTCGAAGCCGAGTTCGGATGCAGTATTCCTGCACCGGAAATTGCCGAGCACTTGCAGTCAGTTCGTAGTTTGGCAAACTATGTTGCTGCGCAACGTTAATTCGCGACTCTTGTCGCATGCGGCGGCACTTGTCACAGCCCTGGCTGTGGCGGCAGGCGCCTATTGGGTCGCACGAACCACGTTCGAGACGGTGCCCCTGCCCCTGAGGGCGGCTGTCGGTCAGGGCTCCAATTACCTGCCGAACCTGGGGCCGGATTGGGGTACACAGAACGTCAATCTGGTCAGGTTGGGCAGTGCCTTGTCCGATGGCACGCTGGTCGTTCTGGGTTCTTCCGAACTGTCCAGCCATGACCTGCGTTTTGTACCGTACCGGCTGTTTCCCGATGAGCTGAAAGTGCCCACCCTGGCATATGGCCACGCCATGTTCCAGTCCTATGGCATGACCAGTGTGCTGGAAGCGGTGGCCGATTCTTTGACGCCCAATTCGCGGCTGGTCATCATGGTGTCGCCATCCTGGTTCGCCGCCGACGGGCAGTTCCCCCGGTCAGCGTTTGCCGAGCATGTCAGCGGTCCCGTGTGGGATAGGCTCTGGAGCAAACCGGCGTCACGCGATCAGATGCGCAGCTGGATCAAAGAGAACGCAAACTTCGGCCTGTTCTGGTTGATCGCCAACGGTCAGGCATCGGAGTTCAAGGACAAACTCAGCCTCTGGTGGAATGACCGGACGATCCGCCAACCTGATCGCCCGCGCAACCCTTTGTCAGTGCCGGCTCATCGCTACGTGAGCTGGCCGGCTTCGGCGCGGGTCAGTGCCGGGG
>JAEYZR010000371.1 GCA_023427945.1 Pseudomonadota bacterium
GGTCACGCCGACCTGCTCCAGGATGCGCACCAGCTCGATCTGGGTCTTCTGCCGGATCTGTTTGTCCAGCGCAGACATGGGCTCATCGAGCAACAACAGCTTGGGCCGCTTCACCAGGCTGCGTGCCAGCGCCACCCGCTGCTGTTGCCCGCCCGAGAGCTGATTGGGCTTGCGGCGCGAGAAGCCCGCCATCTGCACCAGATCGAGCGCTTCAAAAACACGGTCGTGAATTTCTGCAGGAGCGACGCCCTCCTGTTTCAGACCAAACGCCACGTTGGCCTGCACACTCATGTGCGGGAACAGGGCGTAGGACTGAAACATCATGTTGACAGGCCGGCGATGGGGCGGCACATGGGTGATGTCTTCCCCGTCCAGAATGATCTGGCCAGATGTCACGTCCTCAAAACCGGCCAGCATGCGCAAAAGTGTGGACTTGCCACAACCCGAGCTGCCAAGCAACGCAAAAATCTCGTTGCGCTGTACGGTCAGGCTGACCGACCGGACAGCGACAGTATCACCGAAGATCTTGACCAGATCCGTGACGCGAATGAATTCATCGGGGTCGAGCGCAGTCGCTCCAGCGAAGCGGTGATCGGTGCTCAAGGCGTCAACGTCCTGATTTGAGTTCTGCCCACATGCGCGTCTGCAGGCGTTGGAGTGAAAGGGGCTGCGACTTGATGACGTACAGGGTTTTTGCCACGTCGTCCTCAGGATAGATCATGGGATTGTCGGCAACTTCCTTCACCACGAACTTGCGCGCCTCTTTGTTCGCGTTCGGATAGAACATCGTGTTGGTAATGGCCGCATGCACTTCCGGCGTTTCGATGTAATTGATGAAGGCGTGCGCATTATCGACGTTGGGTGCATCCTTGGGAATGACCATGACATCGAACCAGGCAGGCGCGCCACCCTTGGGAATGAAGTAATTGATGTCGTAGCTCTTCTTGGCCTGCTGGGCACGATTGCGCGCAATCATGACATCGCCTGAGAACCCGTACACCATGCACAGGTCGCCACCAGCCAGTTCGTCGATATAGCCCGACGAGCTGAATTGCCGGATGTAGGGGCGAATGCTCTTGAGCAACTCCAGCGCCTGCTTGTAATCATCCGGATTGGAGCTGTTGGGGTCTTTGCCCTGATACTTCAGGACGGCAGGGAACACCTGTGCAGCCTCGTCAAGCATGGAGATGCCGCAGTCCTTGAACTTGGCCGCGTTTTCGGGCTTGAAGAGCATGTCCCACGAACCGAGGTCCGCGTCCTTGCCCATGATTTCCTGCGCCTTGGTCACGTTGTAGCCCAGACCGTTGGTGCCGTAGCCCCAGGGAATGGCATGTTCATTGCCCGGGTCCACCGTGGCGACGAGCGCCATCAGTTCGGGATCGAGATGCTTCCAGTTGGGAATCTTGCTCTTGTCCAGCTTCTGGAACATGCCCGCTTCGATCTGGCGTGCCACGTAATGCGTGGAAGGCACGACCACGTCATAACCGGATTTGCCGGCCAGCAGGCGCGCCTGCAGGATGTCGTTGCTGTCGTAGACGTCATAGCGCACCTTGATGCCGGTGGCCTTTTCAAAGCCGGGCAACGTATCGGGAGCAGTGTATTCGGCCCAGTTGTAAACATTGACGACCTTGCTTTGAGCAAGTACGGGTGCAGCGCACGTCAGAAGTACCGACGCACCAAGACATAGGCCTGCAACACGCGATGAGAACATCGTGGATCCCCTGTTTTGGAGGTTGTGGACAATAAAGGCAAAATCATAAAGCCTTTTTCAAGGCGACCTGGCGGCTTCATGCTTTCCAGATCTGTTCATAAGCCTCGGCCAGGGAAACCCCGAACGCCTGCCCCTCGGCACCCGCGACCTTGAGCAGTGACCGCTGCAGGCGCGTGATGTTGGCGCGACGTGCGGATGGACTGATCACACCCAGGGTCGCCCGATCGAAATCGATCAGCCAGACGCGCTGCCCGGCGTCGAACAATATGTTGAAAGCATTCAGATCTGCATGCCAAGCACCTGCGCGGTGCATGGCCACGATCGCAGCGGCAACCGGAGCGACCCGTGTGGCGTCCAGCGCCTGGGCAAGTGGTCGCGCCTGCTCGATTCTTGCGGTGAGCAAGGCCGCACGATAGGTCAGGCCACTGCGCCAGTACCCTGCGGCAAGGGGAACCGGCACGGCCAACCCCAGCCCGGCCAGATGCTGCATCACCCTGAACTCCGCAAACGCGCGCGTGGCGTCTTCGCCGCGCCAGACGTAGCGGTCGCGGCTGATCCGGGCGACCATTCCACCGCGCTGATAATGACGCAGCACGCCCTCGCCGAACGCGGCACGCACGAACCAGGCAGCCTGCCGCCCGCCCTGCTGAACGGCTTGCGCGTCGGGGCCATAGGTGGCGGGCATCAGCAGCGCCGGCGTTGGCGCGGCCACGCGAGCGGCATCGAACAACATGGCGCCTGCGGGCCCCTGCTCGCTGGCCGGCCATTCATGGCGCCGCGCATCGCCTGGCGCAAACGAAGCAGCACCGCTAGCCGGCACGGTTTCTCATCCAGTCGGCCGTGCCATAGAAGGCGTGCAACAGGCGATCAGTCAGTGCGGGCGCCACGCCCTCATCCTGCAACGCACGCCCCATGCACACCACCCATTGGTCGCGCTCGGCTTCCCCGATGGAAAACGGCAGATGCCGGGCTCGCAGCCGTGGATGGCCATATTTCGAGACGTAGTAATCCGGCCCGCCGAAATACCCGCACAGGAACATGAAGAGTTTTTCGCGTGCTGAATCCAGTTGCGGGCCATGTGCCTGCCGTAACTCTTTCAGATCGGCATCGATATCCATCAAATCATAGAACCGGTCCACGACCGCACGGATGACCGGCTCGCCACCGATCTGCTCGAACAGACTGCGCGTATGGTCGATCTCGCCAAATGTGGCGGGAACGGTCGATTCGCCGTTGACCGGCGGGCTCGATATGGTCATGCAGACTCCCTGAGCGTGACTAGAGGCGGCGTACGCAGTACGCCTCGCAGCGCCACTATACCGCCCGCCCAGGCACCGAACATGCCGATTGCGCAGCCAAGCAGCCAGGGCCACAGCCCAGGCGTGATGGGGAAATCGAAGACGAACGAGGAGAGCGCCAGCGCAACGGCCTGCGCGCCGGCGGCAGCCAGCAGGCCTGCCAACCCGCCGATGGCAAGCAGTTCGATGCGCTGAGCCCTTGCCAATTGTGCACGTGTGGCGCCCAAGGCTCGCAGCAGCGCAGCTTCGCGTGTGCGCTCGTCGCGCGTGGCTGTCAGAGCCGCGCCCAGAACGAGCAGACCGGCGGCCAGGGTGAAGCCAAACAGCAACTGAACGGCGTTGACCACCTGGTCCAGCACACTTTGCAGTTGTCCCAGAATGGCCTGCACATCGAACACCGTGAGATTGGGAAAGGCCTGCACCAGTTTGGGCAGCATGGCCACGTGTTGCGCTGGCAGATGAAACGAGGTCAGAAAGGTCTGTGGCGCGTTCTCCAGCGCAGGCGGCGTGAGGATGGCGAAAAAGTTCACCTGGAAGGTGTCCCACGCGACAGTACGCATGCTGGTGACTGTGACGGTGACCAGCTCGCCGGCCACGTCGAAGGTCAAGGTGTCGCCCAGGGAAAGCTTCAGTGTCTTGGCAATGTCCGACTCCATCGACACTTCCATCGCCTTGGGATCCAGCGGACGACCGGCCACGATGCGGTTGTAGGCTGGTATGGCTTGCGCATACGAGAGATTGAACTCTCGATCCACCAGCCGCTTGGCACGGGGCTCCTCGTACTGGTCCGCGCCGATGTTGCGGCCATTGAGCTGAATCAGCCTGCCCCGAACCGTGGGTGCCAGCCACGCCTGCTTGATTCCGGCCTGCGCCAGAAACTCGGCCACCGGTTCACGCTGATCGGGCTGGATGTTGATCAGAAACCGGTTGGGTGCATCCGGTGGCAAGGTGCGCTGCCAGCCATCGATCAGATCGGTGCGGGTCATGGTCAGCAGCAGGAGCGCCATGATGCCGATGGACAGCGCGCAAAGCTGGGTGATCGTGGCGGCGCGCCGGCGCACCAGTCCGGCCAACGCAAAGCGCAAGGCTGGGGAGCCCACGACACGATGGCGGATCTTCCCCAGCACCCAGAGGCTGGCTGCGCCAGCCAGCGCAAACACCAGAAAGGCGCCCAGGAAACCGCCTGCCACCGTGGCGCCCAGTTTCATGTCGCCAGCAAACCACCAGATGATGGCAGCAAATCCCAGAGCGCCCACGCCGTAGCCCAGCAGCCCGCTTGCCTGCAGAGGCTGCAGATCACGTCGCAGCACCCGTGCAGGAGGCACGTGCCGCAATTGCGCCAGCGATGGCAGGGCAAAGCCCAGCAGCAGCCAGATGCCGACCACCAGCCCTTGCACGGCAGGCTCCAGGGTGGGCCCCGGCAACTCGTTCTCGATCAGTCCTGCCAACGCCTGGATGAGCAGAAGATGCGCCCCCAGGCCCAGCAAGACGCCCACGGCAGATGCCAGCACCCCCACCACCGTGAATTCTGCAAGCAGCATGCGGGCGATCTGGGACTGCCCCGCGCCCAGACAGCGCATGACCGCAATGCCGTCGCGATGGCGCAGCATGAACCGGCGTGCGGCCAGTGCCACTGCCACCGAGGAGATCAGCACCGCGAGCAAGGCCACGAGGGCCAGGAATCGTTGCGCACGATCGAGCGCGCGCCTCACCTCGGGGCGACCGGTCTCCAGCGTGTCCAGTCGCTGCCCTTTATCGAGCAAGGGCGTGACCCAGGCGTCGAAGCGTTTGACCGCCGCATCCTCGCCAGCCACCAGGAAGTGATAGTCCAACCGGCTGCCGGGGCCCAGCAGTCCTGTGGCGGGCAGATCGTCGGCGTTGATCATGGCGCGAGGAGCCACATTGACGAACTGCATACCGCGGTCCGGTTCGTAGGTGACGATACGGGCGACGGTAAAACGACTGTCACCCAGGACCAGCGAGTCCCCGATACCCACATTCAAGAGGGTCAAAAGTTGGGCATCCACCCACACGGTTCCAGGGGCCGGAATGCCGGTGTCGGCCGGACCGTCGCTGGTTTGTGTTCTCAGGGCGCCCCGCAAGGGATAACCGGCGGGAACCGCCTTCAAGCTGACCAGTTGGGCCTGATCTCCTGCGTTGGCCATCGAGGGAAACTGGACCGTTTCCACCGTCTCCAGCCCTTCCTGCAGGGCTCGCTCTTGCCACGAAGCTGGCGGCTTGGCGTCGGAATCGATTTTCAGGTCACCGCCCAGCATCTGGCCCGCGTCACGCTCAAGCGCCCGGCCCACCCGGTCGGCGAGAAAGCCCACACTGGTGATGGCGGCCACGGCAATGATCAGACCGAGCACCAGCAGGCGCAACTCGCCTGCTCGCGCATCACGCCACAACATCGACAGCCCCAGCAGCCATCCGGCGGCCGGTCGGCCCTTGGCGGGTGGGACAGAGGAACGGGAAGATCGTGGCTGATGGCTCATGGGGCAGGCTTCCTGTGGCCAATGGCCGGTGACTTGGACGATAACTTAGCCTTTGGTGCGCTGCAAAAGTTCCCCACTACCAGGAGATTCGGTACTCAGGGCCCAGCCACCCTCAGCCTTCGATGAACAGGACGATGACAGTCAGGAAGATCAAGGCCGCGAAGCAGGCGCGCAGGCGTCGTTCTGGAAAGCTGTAGGCCAGACGCACACCCAGGTTCACGCACAGAAGGCTGCCCACGGCCATGGGCAACCCGATCAGCCAGTCGGCCTGACCCGCCCAGGTGTACGTGATCAGGGCAATAGTGGACCCCGGGATGACCATCGTCAGCGCCAGCGCCTGTGCGTTGGCCTGACTGTACCTGAACACTGAGGTGATGATGGGCACGATCAGAATGGCGCCGCCCACACCGAAAAAGCCGCCCAGCGTGCCACCCACCATGCCCAGCAGCGCGCCGTGGCCGCGTTTCAGCGGGCGCACCGCTGCCTGCGCAGTCGAGGATTTCGCCAGTCGCCTCATACGGTAAGTCTGCCAAAGGTAGAACACACCCACGCAGCACAGGAAAATGGCAAAGCTACGGCGCAGCAAGGCAGGATCCACGCCAAGCGCCAGGCGGGCGCCCAACCAGGTGAAGAGTATGGCCGCACCCGCACCATACCCGGCAACGGCCCAGTCGATGCGCGAGTTCTGGTTGTACTTGCGTACCGCCATGAGAATGGTGGGCAGCACGAGAATGAGGGACGTGCCTTGCGCCAGTTGCTGGGGCATGCCCAGCGCCAGGCCCAATGCCGGAATGGCGATCAGGCCACCGCCTATGCCCATCAACCCGCCCACCAGTCCGATGGCCGCGCCAGCAACCAAGCACAAGGCGCCGATCACGAACACCATAGAACCTCACACACGACGATGACTGCCAAAGCGTTCATTGAAGCCTGTCCAATGCCTCGTCCAGACGGTCGACCGCCCAGATCTCCAGACCTTCTATCGGCTGACGAGGTGCATTGGCCTTGGGAATGAGCGCCACACTGAAACCCAGCTTGGCGGCCTCGCGCAAGCGCTCCTGCCCGCGCGGCGCCGGGCGGATTTCACCGGCCAGGCCGATCTCGCCGAAGGTCACCAGCCCGCGAGGCAGCGGGCGATCGCGCAATGACGAAATAATGGAGAGCAGCACCGGCAGGTCGGCCGCGGGCTCGGCGATACGCACGCCGCCCACCGCATTGACGAACACATCCTGATCGTAGGTACTCAAGCCGGCATGGCGATGCAATACCGCCAGCAGCATGGCCAGGCGATTTCCTTCGACACCGACCGTGAGACGCCGTGGATTTGGCGCGTGTGTGGTGTCCACCAGTGCCTGTATCTCAACCAGCAGGGGCCGAGAACCTTCCTGGGTGGCCATCACGCACGAACCAGCTACCTGCCGATCGTGTTGCGACAGAAACAGCGCCGACGGATTGGCCACGCCACGCAGCCCCCTGTCGGTCATGGCGAACACGCCCAGTTCGTTGACGGCACCAAACCGATTCTTGAACGCACGGATGAGGCGGAACGACGAATGGGTGTCGCCTTCGAAATACAGCACCGTGTCGACGATATGCTCAAGCACACGCGGACCTGCCAGCGTACCGTCCTTGGTGACATGCCCGATCATGACAATGGTCGTGCCGGTTTGCTTGGCCAGCCGGGTGAGCTGGGCAGCGCATTCGCGCACCTGCGAAACCGAACCCGGAGCGGCGGTCAGCTGGCTGCTGTAGAGCGTCTGTATGGAATCGACGACCGCCACTTTGGGTTTGGTTTGTGTGAGCGCAGTCTGGATCGCTTCCAGCCTGATTTCCGCCAGCAGATCGATGCCCTCGCCGGCAACGCCGAGGCGACGGGCGCGCAGCGCGACCTGATCGGCGGACTCTTCGCCCGTCACATACAGCACCGACGTTTTTTCGGAAAGCGAGGCCAAGGCCTGCAACAGCAGCGTGGACTTTCCGATTCCGGGGTCGCCACCAATCAGGACGACGGCGCCGGCAACCAGTCCACCGCCCAGCACGCGGTCAAACTCGTCCAGCCCCGTAGGCAGCCTCGGGGTCTCGACCGCCTCGATGTCCGCCAGATTGCGGATGGGCGAGGACCCGGCCAGCGGCGCATAACGGTGCGCGGCACCCGGCCCAGACTGACTGGGCGATTCCACGGTTTCTTCCAGCGTATTCCAGGCCGAACAATGCGGACACTGGCCTTGCCACTTGGGTGTCGTCCCGCCACATTCGGCGCAAACGTAAACGGTACGGACTTTAGCCATGAACGCCTAGGCCCTCCCGCCCAGACTGCCTGCGCCGTCGACCCCGATCACCTGCCCCGAGATGTAGCCTGCGTCATCGGAAAGCAGAAATGCCACCGCGGCAGCGACATCGGCAGGTGTGCCGATACGGCGCATGGGAATCGTGGACAACACACGCTTTTCCGCGTCACTGCCCACGGGATGCCTTTGGCGGAACATTTCGGTCTCGATCGGGCCCGGCGCCACGGCGTTGACGGTGATGTTGTACTCCGCGAGCTCCAGAGCCCAGGCATTGGTGAGCCCCACCAGCGCGCTCTTGGCCGCGGCATAGCTGCTGCGCGAATAACCGCCATGAATGACGCGACTGCTGACATTGACGATGCGCCCTTCGCGGCGCGCCTTCATGGATTCAACGAAAGCCTGGGTGGTCTGCACGGCCACCCGCACGTTCAGATCCAGCACGTTGTAGAGCGATGCCAGGCTCACTTCGCCCAGGGGCTCAGGCAGGATGAGCCCGACATTGTTCACGATGGCATCGACCGGGAAACGGTCCCGTATTTCGTGCAGCACGTCTTCGGTGCGCCCGGCATCGAGCAGATCACAGGCGTAGAGATAGCCAGGAAAATCCAGGTCGGTCGTGTTGCGTGCGATGCCCACCACATGGCAGCCCTGATCGGCCAGCTTGCGCGTGAGCGCCCAACCTATGCCCCGGGTCGCACCGGTGATCAACACACATTTGTTTTTCATTTGTATTCCCCTGGGGCTGTCTGCATGGATAAATTGGCAATGATCGGGAGCGACACGGTCAATCGATGATGGTGCGCGGCACCCTTGGGGCCATCGCACAAAGCAATTCGTAACCTATTGTTTCACTATAGCGTGCGACGTCATCCACCGAGGGGCCCCCAGCGCCGAACAGCACCACGGGCGCACCGACCTGGACTTCGGGCATGTGATCCAGATCGACCATCAGCATATCCATCGAGACGCGCCCGACGAGGCGGGTCGGACGGCCAGCCACGTACACAGGCGTACCGTCTTCGGCGTGGCGCGGGTAACCATCGGCATAGCCGCAGGCCACCACGCCCACCCGCATGGTTTTGGTGGCGGCAAACCGCCCGCCATAGCCCACGCGTTCGCCCGCCTTGATCTGCTGCACGCCGATGATGCGTGAACGCAGGGTCATGGCCGGCAGCAGATCCAGTTCGGCGGCGCACACGTCGTCAAATGGCGAGCCACCATACAGACAGATACCTGGCCGCACCCACGAGGTTTGACCGCCCTGGGGCAACGCGACACTGGCATGGCGCAGCGTGGCCGCCGAATTGCACACGCTGACCGGCCCCGGAAGATGAGCAGTGGCTGCCTGGAACACGGCCATCTGCGACTCGACGCCCTCGGGGCCATCGGCCGTGGCGAAATGCGTCATCTTGCCGATCTGTCCCAGCACGTTCTGCTTGTGCAACGCTACGGCGCGCTCAAAGGCAGCCGCGTAGTCTTGCGGCAAAAACCCCAGGCGATTCATGCCGCTGTTGAGCTTGACGAAGGCATCGATGCGGCGAGAGACCCGCGCACGCGCAAGCATGTCGAGTTGCTCACGGCAATGAATGGACGTGGTCAGGTGATAGCGATCGAGCAGGTCGATATCGGCCGGTTCAAAAAAACCTTCGAGCATGAGGATGGGACCGCCCCACCCCGCCTCGCGCACACGCACGGCCTCGTCGAAGTCGAGCATCGCCAGGCCCTGAGCCTGGGAGAAAGCCGTGACCGCGAGTTCGACGCCATGACCATAGGCATTGGCCTTGATCACCGCCCAGATCGAGGGCACCTGTGCGGTCGGACCCGCGCCAGCCTGCGCCACGTCCGTCAGGTGACGACGCACGACAGCAAGGTTGTGACTGAGGGCACTGGGAGAAAGAGTAAGGGATATGGGGCGCGGCATGAGTGACTTTCCTATCGGTGGTAGTCTAACCCGAGTACCCCGTCACGGGCGCGCAAAGCGCAGCCTAAAATAGTGGAACTGCGTACAACCCGTGCGTGTCTGAAGTGAACTATGGCTGTCGATCACTACGAGAACTTTCCGGTTGCTTCAATCCTGCTGCCCCGCCGATTACAGGGTGCCGTGCGCGACATCTATCGATTTGCCCGCAGTGCAGACGATATCGCAGACGAAGGCGAGCTTTCCAATGCCAGGCGATTGGCCGACCTGGGCGCCTATCGTTCCGAACTGCACCGCATCGGCACCGAACCGCGTACACAGTTCGGGCCGGCCAGGCCCGAACTGGCGTCGATATTCGAACCGCTTGCGCAGACCATCTCTTTGCATCAGCTTCCCATCACGCCATTCTTCGACCTGATTTCGGCGTTCGAGCAGGATGTGATCCAGACGCGCTATTCGGATCACGCCACGCTGCTGGATTACTGTGCCCACTCGGCCAACCCTGTCGGCCGACTGGTATTGCACCTGTATCAGGCCGCCACCCCGGCGAACATCGAGCAGTCCGACGCCATCTGCTCCGGCTTGCAGCTCACGAACATGTGGCAGGACGTTCAAGGCGACTGGAAACGGGGCCGAGTCTATATTCCGCAGGAGGATCTCGATCGCTTCGAGGTGACCGAGCTCGATCTTCAATCGCGCAAGCTCTCGTCTCGATGGTCAGCACTCATGGCATTTCAGATCGAACGCACGCGTGCGCTGCTAAACTTTGGTGCTCCGCTTGCCCGCACCCTTGGGGGCCGGGCAGGCTTTGAACTACGATTGGTGGTCGAAGGTGCGCGACGCATCCTCGATCGGATCGAAGCAAACCAATATGATGTTTTCATGAACCGGCCCACTTTGGCCAAAAGCGACTGGGCCATCGTGCTCTGGCGCGCAACTGTTTCCTATGACACCTGACGAGTACTGCCAGGAAAAAGCCGCAAAAAGCGGCTCCAGCTTCTATTACGCCTTCCTGTTCCTGCCGCCCGACCGTCGACGCGCCATCACGGCGCTTTACGCGTTCTGTCGCGAAGTCGACGATGTCGTGGACGAGTGCACCGATCCATCGGTCGCGCGCATCAAGCTTGCCTGGTGGCGCACCCAGGTCGATCAA
The DNA here is from genome assembly GCA_023427945.1 of Pseudomonadota bacterium. Lineage (GTDB taxonomy): Bacteria > Pseudomonadota > Gammaproteobacteria > Burkholderiales > Burkholderiaceae_B > Schauerella. Next base: position 10,864 of record JAEYZR010000371.1, read on the forward strand.
TTGTTCGACGGCAAGAGCGATCATCCGGTGATGCAGGCGCTGGCCCCTCACCTGCAAAGCTGCGGGATCGAGGCGACGCGCATGCACGCGGTGATCAATGGCATGGAGATGGACCTGGACCAGACCCGCTATCTCGACTGGCCGGGGCTGCGCACCTATTGCTGGCACGCCGCAGGCGTGGTGGGCGAACTCTCGGCGGGAGTCTTTGGGTACACCGACCCGCAGACCCTGAAGTACGCAGAAAAGCTCGGCCTGGCGTTCCAGATGACCAACATCATCCGGGATATCGGTGACGATGCGCGCCGGGGCCGCATCTATCTTCCCGTCAACGACATGCAGAAATTCGACGTCAAGGCCTCGGACATTCTCAATGGCGTCTATTCCGATCGTTTCACTGCCCTCATGCGTTTCGAGACCGAGCGCACGCGCGAACTATACAAGGAAGCGATGAGCCTGCTTCCCGAACAGGACCGCCGTGCGCAGCGCCCGGGCTTGATGATGGCGGCCATCTATCATGCGCTGCTGGAAGAAATCGAGCGCGACCAGTGGCAGGTCCTGCATCAGCGCATCTCGCTCACGCCGGTTCGTAAATTGTGGCTGGCCTGGAAGGTCTGGGTCGGAGGGGGGCGTTCACTCGTGCGCAGGTTGTCCCGATGAAAATTGCTGTTGTCGGCGCCGGCTGGGCAGGCCTGGCCGCCGCGGTTGACCTGAAAGCAGACGGCCACGACGTCACCGTATTCGAAGCCGCACACACTCCTGGCGGAAGGGCCAGGCGCGTGGTGCGCCCATCCACCCAGGATCCCATGGACAATGGGCAACACATCCTTCTGGGCGCCTACACCGAAACGCTGGACCTGATGCGCCGCCTCGGCCGAGATGGCGACCGACTGCTTTGGCGTGTCCCTTTGCAATGGGGCAGCCTGGACGGGACCCTATCCCTGCGAGCACCACGTTGGCCTGCGCCCTGGCATGCGATCTGGGCACTGCTGACGGCACGCGGCTTGAGCCTTGCCGATCGTATGGCTGCAGCGCGCCTGATTGCCTGCATCCGTCGCGATCCGACACCCGATGCGGGCGGCGCACGCGCGCCCACCGTCGCACAATGGCTGGTCAGCCATAAGCAGCCTGACAGCCTGGTTCGGGCGCTCTGGGCACCCTTGTGCCTGGCGGCGCTGAACACACCCATCGCCACGGCCTGTTCGGGTCTGTATGCCCGTGTATTGAAAGACAGCCTGACGCGTGATGCGCAGGCAAGCGACCTGATTTTCCCTCGCTCGGACTTGTCCGACCTCTGGCCCGATGCGGCTGCCCGGGAAGTGCGCATGCGCTTTGGCACGACGATCCGTTCACTCACCTGGGGCGAAGACACCGTCGTGCTCAATGGCGAAGCCTTCGACGCCGCCATTCTGGCCATCCCTCCTGGGTCGGTGGCACGCCTGATTGGACCGTACGCGCTCACCCCTGCTGGCGCCGCGCTGGTGAATCAACTGCGCAGCTTCACCTTTCTGCCCATCGCCACGCTGTTGCTGAAACTGGATGAACCATATCGGCTGCCGATGCCCATGATGATGCTGCGCGAGCGACCCGAGAAAGGCCATGTCGGGCAATGGGTATTCGATCGCGCGCACATGACTGCGCGCCCTCAGTTCGGCGAACTGACCGTGGTTGCCAGTGTGGCGCAATCGCTTGTGGATCGGGATCGTGACACCGTGGTGGCCGATCTGACAGAACAGCTTCGCAACCAGGTCCCTGCCCGCTCACCGCTGCCCAGGGTCACGCTTGCCGAGCTGTTCATCGAGAAAAAAGCGACCTTTGCCGCGGTTTGCGGCCTGGTTCGTCCTGGCAATCGCACCCCGTGGTCCCGACTGGTGCTTGCGGGTGACTGGACCGACACCGGCTACCCCGGAGTCCTTGAGGGTGCGGTGCGCAGCGGACGTCAGGCAGCCAAACTCTTTCGGGTGCGCTACGCCACCTGAACTTTGCGCTGTTCGGCACGGGTGCTGCCTGGGTGCTCGTGACGACGCGGGGCCTTTCCGGCACTCGCGCCAATGCAGGGCTATGTGCGCAACCTCAGACCACGTTGCGTAACGGCTGCCCGTCCTGCAGGCGTGACACATTGTCCAGAAAGCACACCACGGTCGCATCAATGGCCTCGGGAGACCACCCGGCGATATGAGGGGTAAGAACCAGATTCGGGCAGTCGAACAGTACGACTGGCGGCTCCGGCTCACTTTCATAGACATCCAGCCCCGCGCCCCCCAAGACCCCGGTCTTGAGGGCCTGGGCGAGTGCTTCTGTATCGACCACGCTGCCACGCGATATGTTGACCAGGAAACCGTTTTCGCCTAACGCTGCCAATACTTCGGCATTCACCAGATGTACGGTTTCCGGACCGCCCGGGGTGGCCACCACGAGAAAGTCGGCCCACTGCGCCAACTCGAGCACGGAGCCGAAGAAAGTGGCGTCCCCTGCGTCCTGACGCGGGCGGCGGTTGTGGTAACCGATGCTCAGATCGAAGGCTCGTCCACGCCGAGCGATGTGCTGTCCTATCGTTCCCAGCCCCAGGATGCCCAGCCGCTTGCCGGCCACGCCAGGCTTGACGGGAAGATCCGTGCGCCAGCGGCCTTCTCGCGTCTGGCGATCCAGCGTCTTGATATCCCTGACGGCCGCCAGCAACAGCGCAAAAGTGTGGTCGGCCACGGCGACGTCGTTCGTTCCTGCACCATTGGTGACAGGAATGGCGCGTGCCCGTGCCGCCGCCACGTCGATGCGCTCGTATCCAGCACCCATGGCGCTTATCAAGGCGAGCTTGGGCATGGCCGCGATTTCCTGCGCCGTCAGCCCGACCGAACCGATGGTCAGGACGATATCCACGCGTTCGCCTTGCTCGGCCACCATCGCCTTGCGCTGCTCGGGCGTAGCCGCCTCGATGAGCTCGGCGTGCGCCGCGATACGCGCGGCGTCCGCAGGGGCGAGAACGTTCAAGGCGAGGACGACTGGCTTCATCATGGCTCCGTTACGTTGCTGCGTGGGCTTCGATATAGTCTCGCACAGACTGGGCGTCGCAGGGCAATACGGCCACCCGTTGCGGCAACGATTCAAGACCAGCCAGGCGAGCCGGCGTGGGCGCCGGCTGGCCGATGGCCTCTTAGATCGTGTCGGAGAACTTCGCAGCAAGGGCCGTCTCGAGCACGAGCATGGGCACCCCTGGCTCCACGAACCCCCGAGCGACTTTCACACCATCGGCGGTATGGGGATCGATCACGCGCCCGCTGGACTCGTAGACAGACTTGATGGTCGCCAGACGATCGGCATGGGTACTGACCCCCGACTCGAAGCCGTACCGCTGGGCAAACTGAGGTTGCAGGTCAGACAGATCGAAGAATCCGTCCGCAGCCAGACTGGCCCACAGCGAAGCGACTCGCTGCGGGTCACGCCCGACCAGATCGAAGACGAAACGCTCGAAGTTCGAGGCACGCGAAATATCCATCGACGGGCTGGACGTGGCGTAGGTTTGCGCGGCGGCCCGCGGACGATAGACACCCGTGCGGAAAAACTCTTCGAGCACGTTGTTCTCATTGGTGGCCAGCACGAGCTTGCGAATCGGCAGGCCCATCTGCCGGGCGATATGGCCCGAGAGAATGTTGCCGAAGTTGCCCGATGGCACGGCAAAGGAAACCTGCTGTCCGGGTTGGGTCGTGGCACGCAGCCAGCCGTGGAAGTAATACACCACCTGCGCCGCAATGCGTGCCCAGTTGATCGAGTTCACTGCTCCGATTCGAAACCCGCTCTTGAATGCGAGGTCGCCCGCCAGCGCCTTGACGATATCCTGGCAGTCGTCGAACACGCCATTGACTGCGATATTGTGGATGTTGGCGTCCTGCAGCGAATACATCTGGGCACGCTGAAAGCCACTCATGCGGCCATGCGGCGAGAGCATGAACACCGAGACGTTGTTCTTGCCGCGCAGCGCATATTCGGCCGCCGACCCGGTGTCCCCCGACGTGGCGCCCAGGATGTTGAGCGTGGCATCGCGCTTGGTCAGCACGTACTCGAAGATCTGGCCCAGAAACTGCATGGCCATGTCCTTGAACGCCAGCGTCGGACCTTCGGACAGACCCAGCAGCGTCAACTGATCGTCAAGCTTCTTCAGCGGCACGATCTCGCTTGAGCCGAACGCATCGGCGTTGTAGGCGCGATGAATCAGGGCACGAAGCTCGTCGGCCTCGATATCGGTCACGAACAGCGACAATACCTCGCAGGCCAGATCCGGGTAGGACAGCGTGCGCCATTGTTCGAGCGTTTGCGCCGAGACCTGCGGCAAAGCCTCGGGAACGGCCAGGCCGCCATCGGGCGCCAGGCCTTCGAGCAACACATCGCTGAACGGCTGCGGGGTCATGCCACCGCGGGTGGATACGTACTTCATGTCAGGCTCTCCATGCGCAGACGCGTCACTTTCGAGGCCACGAACGGCAATGCCTCGATCAGGGCGATGGCCTGGTCGACATCGCCTTCGAGGGCTTCATGCGTGAGGAAAATGATGTCGGCCTGATCCTGGCCTGACGGCTGCTGGATCATCGAGCCGATGGAGATATGGCGATCAGCCAGCAGTCGCGCCAGATCGGCCAGCACACCGGGCTGATCCTGCACACTCAAACGCAGATAGTACGAGGTACGGACCTGTTCGATCGGCAGGATCGGCGTGTCGGCCATCGAGTCAGGCTGAAAGGCAAGGTGCGGCACACGATGGCCGGGGTCGGCAGTGTGCAGACGGGTGACGTCGACCAGGTCGGCCACGACGGCCGAAGCGGTGGGCTCTTCACCCGCGCCCTGGCCGTAATAAAGCGTGGGGCCGACAGCGTCGCCCTGCACCAGGACCGCGTTTATCGCGCCCTCGACATTGGCCAGCAACTGCTCGGCAGGAACCAGCGTGGGATGCACGCGCAGCTCGATGCCCTGGGCACGCTGGCGCGCGATGCCCAGAAGCTTGATGCGATAGCCCAGGCGTTCGGCATGCGCGATATCTTCCGAAGCCAGATGGGTGATCCCTTCGGTGTAACAACGATCGAACTGCACAGGCACACCAAAAGCCAGCGAGGCCAGCAAGGTGAGCTTGTGCGCCGCATCCACGCCCTCGACGTCAAAAGTCGGGTCGGCCTCGGCATAACCCAGGCGCTGCGCGTCTGCCAGCGCCTGGCCGAACGGCAGGCCACGGGCGCGCATTTCGGACAGGATGAAATTGGTCGTACCGTTGATGATGCCCGCCACCCACTCGATGCGGTTGGCGGTCAATCCTTCGCGCATGGCCTTGATGATGGGAATGCCGCCAGCCACGGCGGCCTCGAAAGCCACCATGACCCCACGGGCGGACGCGGCCGCGAAAATTTCGTTGCCATGGCGTGCCAGCAGCGCCTTGTTGGCCGTGACGACATGTTTGCCGTTGGCGATGGCCTCCAGGACGAGCTCGCGGGCGGGCGATATGCCACCGATGAGCTCGACCACGATGTCAATAGCGGGGTCGCGCACCACGGCGTAAAGATCCTGCGAGATCTGCACCGTGTCGCCCAGGCGCTCGCGGGCACGCTCGACATTGCGCGCCCCTACATGAGTGATCTCGATGCGCCTGCCTGCGCGGCGTGCGATTTCCTCGGCATTGCGGGCCAGCACATTCCAGGTGCCTCCCCCAACGACGCCCGACCCCAAAAGACCGACTTTTACTGCATTCATCTTATCCATCCGTCCTTGCGCAACATATCCTCGGTCCCGCGAACCGCCTGATCCCCCGTTAACCAGAGGTGGGCAAAACCCAATAATCTAGCCTAAGCTGCCCTTGGCGGCAAATCGCGCCCAATACAGGACCCCGTCAGCCATTGCCACACCAACAGTCATGAGCGTGCGCTATTATCGGAGCATTACGACGGAGTAATGAGTGAAGCTGCATTCAGACCCTGCCTCTGCATTGAACACCGTCACCGCCTATGGCGAGGACTACATTGAAGTCAACCTGACCCGCTACGCGCATGCGGTCTGGTTCGGACCTGAAGGCCCCATATCAACCTGGGAAGTCCGATCGTTCGAAGACATCACCACGGAACGACTCAAGGAAGTCGCTGGCATACAACGCGCCAGCGTAGACCCTATGGCTTTCCTGGACGATCCTGCGGATAGTCCAGCGGCTGCGCCCGACATGCCTGAAGTGATGCTGGTGGGGACAGGCGTGCGTCAGCGGTTGCTGCACCCTGCCCTGTACGCGCCCCTGAGCCGACTGGGCATCGGGGTCGAGGCGATGGATACCCAGGCCGCCGCACGCACGTACAACATTCTTATGGCAGAAGGCCGACGCGTCGTCGTCGCGCTCATGCCCATGACCGGAGGCTCCGAATGAGCACACAGATCGGCAAGCCCGCACCGCTGTTTTCCGCCGAGAGCACCATCGGCACGATCAGCCTGGAACAATGCCGCGGACGCGCCGTGGTCCTGTACTTCTACCCGAAGGACAACACCCCTGGCTGCACCACGGAAAGCCAGAATTTTCGCGACCTGCATGAAGACTTTCTGGCTGCGGGATGTATCGTCATCGGCATATCCCGTGACTCCCTGAAGTCGCACGAGAATTTCAAAGCCAAACAGAATCTGCCGTTTCCTCTCATTGCAGACACCGACGAAGTTGTGTGCAATCTGTACGAAGTGATCAAGCTGAAGAACATGTATGGCAAGCAGGTTCGTGGCATCGAACGCAGCACCTTCCTCGTCGATGCCTATGGCGTGCTGGTTCAGGAATGGCGGGGACTGCGTGTCCCTGGCCATGCCAACGAAGTTTTGCAGGCTGCCACAAGCATAGGCTGACGCCTTCATCCGTTTCTTGATTTTCCAACAGGCGAAGTCTGCCGGCCCTTAACGAGAGTGACACGATGCCGCTTCCAAAGTTGCCCACCCGTCCAGCAGCCATTCTGACGCTGCCAGCAGGGGAAACACTCGACGTATCCACGGGTCCCCGCGTGACCACCACCGAAGCCTCCCCGGGCAAACGCGCACGCTCCACCCGCACGACCCGGGTGGCCGAAGAAGAACAGATCCAACCCGAATTGACAGGCCTGAGCACCGCCACCAAAACCGGTGCACCCAGCAAGAAGACCAGCCGTACACGTGCCGCAGCCGCCCCGGCAGCATCGCTGCCGCTCGACATCGACGCGGTGAAAGCCCGCGGCGACATGCCCGAAGCAGCCCAGGCCAAACTGCCGGGCGCCGCAGCCGAACCTGCCGCGACGCGACAGTCGGCCGACACTGCCGCCCACCCGCGAGGTGGCGCACGTGCCAAGCCACGCAAGGTGGCAACGGTGCGCAAACTGTTCGTGCTTGATACCAACGTGCTGCTGCACGATCCAAGCAGCCTGTTCCGTTTTGAAGAGCACGACGTCTTTCTGCCCATGATGACGCTCGAAGAGCTCGATCATCAGAAGAAGGGCATGTCGGAAGTTGCGCGCAATGCGCGTCAGGTCAGCCGCTCCCTCGATGCACTGGTTGCCGAGACGGAAGACCTGGACGAGGGCGTGCCGCTGGCCAAGCTGGGCAACAAGGATGCCCTGGGGCGCCTGCACTTCCAGACGACCGCCGTACACGGCAACCTGCCCTCGGACCTGCCCATGGGCAAGGCCGACAACCAGATACTGAGCGTGGTGCAAGGCCTGCAGGAGCTCTACACGGCGCGTGAAGTCGTGCTGGTGTCCAAAGACATCAACATGCGGCTCAAGGCACGTGCCCTGGGCATGGCCGCCGAAGACTACTTCAACGATCACGTACTGGAAGACTCGGACCTGCTGTATTCGGGCATGACGCAGTTGCCCGAAGACTTCTGGAACAAGCACGGCAAGGACATCGAGTCCTGGCAGCAAGGCGGCACGACGTTCTACCGGATTCGTGGACCGCTGTGTGCCCAGTTCGTGGTGAACCAGTTTGTCTACCTGGACGGCCAGATGCCGCTGCACGCGCAGGTGCGCGAGGTCAGCGGAAAAACGGCGGTGCTGGCGACATTGCGCGACTACACGCACGGCAAGAACAACGTGTGGGGCATCACGGCGCGCAATCGCGAGCAGAACTTCGCCATGAACCTGCTGATGAATCCGGAGTGCGACTTCGTTTCGCTGCTGGGTCAGGCCGGCACCGGCAAGACACTGCTTGCATTGGCAGCAGGGCTGACCCAGGTGCTCGAAACCAAGCGGTACACCGAAATCATCATGACGCGCGTGACGGTTCCCGTGGGCGAAGACATCGGCTTTCTGCCAGGCACTGAAGAAGAAAAGATGCTGCCGTGGATGGGCGCCCTGGAAGACAACCTGGACGTGCTGAACATGGGCGATGCCGAAAGCGGCAATGACTGGGGACGCGCAGCCACCATGGATCTGATCCGTTCGCGCATCAAGGTCAAGTCGTTGAACTTCATGCGTGGCCGCACGTTCCTGAACAAGTACCTGATCGTGGACGAGGCACAGAACCTGACGCCCAAACAGATGAAAACGCTCATCACGCGGGCAGGCCCCGGTACCAAGGTGATCTGCCTGGGCAACATTGCCCAGATCGATACCCCCTACCTCACCGAAGGCAGTTCCGGCCTGACGTTCGTGGTGGATCGATTCAAGGGCTGGCCTCATTCAGGGCACGTCACCTTGCAACGTGGAGAACGCTCACGCCTGGCCGACTACGCCGGCGACGTACTCTGACCATGGCCCCGTTGCCCCTGGGTATCACGATGGGCGATGCCGCAGGCATCGGCCCCGAAATCGTGCTCAAGTGCTTCGTGCAAGGCGCGCAGGCACCTATGGTCGTTTACGGCAATGCGCGCAAGCTGGCCGATGCGGCCCGCCTGCTCGCTATCGACATCGCCATCCGTGGCGTTCCCGACATACAGCAGGCCGATCTCACAGGCGGCACGTTGTATGTCGTGGATCCGGCAGCAGACGTGGGCGACCTGCCCTGGGGGCCCGTCGCTCCCCGTGCCGGACGCGCAGCCTACGAGTATGTGTGCGCCGCCATCGACGACGCCCTGCGCGGACGGTTGCGGGCCATCGTGACGGCGCCGTTGAACAAGGCGTCCATGCATGCCGCGGGCATCGACTATCCCGGCCATACCGAGATACTGGCAGAACGTACCCAAACAGCAGATTTCGCCATGATGCTGGCGAACGACGAACTGCGTGTGCTGCTGGTCACCATCCACCAGGCGTTGGCCGAGGTGCCGGCTGCCATCACACCGGCGGCGGAATCGCGCGCCATCAGACTTGCCCATCTGGCATGCAGGCACATGGGAATTGCCGCCCCTCGCGTGGCGGTGGCCGGACTGAACCCGCACGCGGGCGAAGCAGGAAAATTCGGACGCGAAGAAATCGATGTGATCCAGCCCGCCATTGAAACGGCACGAGCCCAGGGCATCGATGCATCCGGACCCTGGCCCGGCGATACCGTGTTCATGCGGGCTCGCCAGGGCGAGTTCGACATCGTGGTCGCTCAATACCATGATCAGGGGCTGATCCCGGTGAAGTACCTCGGCCTGGATCAAGGTGTGAACGTCACGGTGGGCTTGCCGTTCGTTCGCACCAGTGTCGATCACGGCACGGCTTTCGACATTGCCGGCCAGGGACGTGCCGACCACGCCTCGCTCATGGCGGCCATCGAACTTGCCTGCCGCATGACCTCCAATACGTGATTGGCGCGGCTTTCCGCCGCCCAGCGCAGGACCGAACTACAATCGGTCGACCACTTCTGACTTCGGCACTCCTGCCGCACTTCCGAGATTTCGTTTTTGACCATGAAACGCCTTACCCGCTATTTGCCAGACCGCTTCATCACGCTGTTGCTTGTGACCGTTGGCATTGCCAGTGTCTTTCCCGCCCACGGCGTGGGTCTGGTGACTTTTGGATGGATAACGAACCTCGCTGTTGCACTGCTGTTTTTTCTGCATGGCGCCCGCCTGTCGCGTGAAGCGATCATCGCTGGCATGACGCACTGGCGCCTGCACGGCACGATTTTCTCCGTCACCTTTCTGCTTTTTCCGCTCATCGGGATTGCATTGCAGCCCTTGCTGCAGCCGCTGGTGACGCCCGAGCTCTACACCGGCGTGCTGTTCCTGTGCTGCCTGCCCGCCACCGTACAGTCCGCCATCGCACTCACCGCCGTCGCCCGGGGCAACGTGCCGGCCGCCGTCTGCAGTGCCTCCGTATCCAGTCTGGTTGGCATTTTCGTCACGCCATTGCTGGTCGGTCTCGTCATTGCCAATGCAGGGGCAGCACCCGTTTCATTCGACGCGGTGATCAAGATCATGGTGCAACTGCTGCTGCCATTTCTGCTGGGGCAGTTCATGCGCCGCTGGATTGGCGCCTGGGTTGCCGCGCGCAAATCGGCGCTGAAGATCGTCGATCAAGGCTCGATCCTGCTGGTGGTCTACACCGCGTTTTCCGAAGCCGTCAACGAGGGCCTGTGGCAGGACACCCCCCTGGGCGCCCTGTTCGGCCTGATCTTCATCTGCATCGTCGTGCTGGCCTTCGCGCTGGGCATCTCCATCCTGCTCGGACGACTGTTCAAGTTCAACAAGGCCGACCAGATCACCTTGCTGTTCGCGGGTTCCAAGAAGAGCCTGGCGACCGGAGTGCCCATGGCCCAGGTCCTGTTCGCGGGCGGGGCGGTTGGTGCGATCGTGCTGCCGTTGATGGTGTTCCACCAGATCCAGTTGATGGTGTGCGCGGTGCTCGCCTCGCGATATGGTCGCAGGCCACTGGACGAAGGCGAAGTCGAACATTGATGCGGGCCTGCCCGGGCTCGGGCAGGCCACCTGACCGGCTGCATCGCTGATCAGTAGGTCTGGCCGGCGGTGTAGTTCAAAAAGCGTGTGCTGGAGCCTTGGAAGGTCAGGCGCACGGTTCCGATCGGGCCGTTACGCTGCTTGCCGATGATGATTTCGGCCGAGCCTTTATCGGGAGAATCGGGGTTGTAGACTTCGTCACGATAAATGAACAGGATCACGTCGGCATCCTGCTCGATAGCGCCTGATTCACGCAGGTCACTCATCACAGGGCGTTTGTTTGGCCGCTGTTCCAGACTCCGGTTCAACTGGGACAACGCAATCAACGGGCAATTCAACTCTTTGGCCAGCCCTTTCAGCGAACGGCTGATTTCCGAAATTTCCGTCGCCCGGTTCTCGCCGCCATTACCTGACATGAGCTGGATGTAGTCGATGATGATCAGGCCTAGCTGCCCGCACTGGCGCGCAAGCCGCCGGGTGCGCGCACGCAGCTCCATCGCCGTCAGTGCCGGCGTTTCATCGATATAGACCTGAGCGTCCTGCATCAGTTGCACGGCATGGGTCACGCGTGGCCAGTCGTCGGCAGTGAGCTTGCCGGTTCGCATGCGGTGCTGGTCCAGCATGCCCACCGAACCCAACATGCGCATGGCCAGTTGCACGGCACCCATTTCCATTGAAAACACGGCGACAGGCAGGCCCTGCTCGATGGCCACGTGCTCACCGATGTTCATGGAAAACGACGTTTTACCCATCGATGGACGACCTGCGACGATCACCAGATCGCCTGGCTGAAGGCCGGAGGTCATCTTGTCCAGATCAGCAAAGCCCGTAGGCACACCCGTGACATCGGAATCGGAATCGCGGTGGTAAAGCTCGTCGATGCGCTCGACCACCTGCGTGAGCAAGGGCTGGATCTCCTGGAAACCGGCCGAGCCCCGCGCACCTTCCTGGGCAATCTGGAACACCCGGGATTCGGCTTCGTCGAGCAACTGCCGGGCCTCCTTGCCTTGCGGATTGAAGGCCGCCGAAGAAATTTCATCGGCAATGGTGACCAGCTTGCGCAACATCGAACGTTCGCGGACGATTTCCGCATAGCGCCTGATGTTGGCCGCCGAGGGCGTGTTGTGCGCCAGCGCATTCAGATAGGACAGGCCGCCGACGTCTTCACTTTTGCCCCCGCTCACCAGCGATTCGTGCACGGTGATCACATCCGCAGGCCGTGCAAGACTGATCAGACGGGCCATGTGGGACCAGATCAGGCGGTGATCGTGACGATAGAAATCGTCCTCGGTAAGCACGTCGGCGATGCGATCCCAAGCCTGATTATCCAGCAGCAAGCCACCTAGAACGGACTGCTCTGCCTCGATGGAATGGGGCGGTACGCGCAGGTAATCGAGGGAGGAATCTGGAGTTTCGTTCATGATTGCTATAGTAACCGCAGGCAGTGGGCTACCCTGAAAAATCCTTGCACGTCGCGCCCCGGCACCCAGGCCAGCACGGGCCGCAGCACGCGTGCTGCACCACAGATGGTGCGGGCCATACGGCTCAGGGCGGCGCGTACCGCATCGTTCGGTTGCGCCGAGAGATAGGCCTCCAACATCCGCGTGCCCAGATCCAGGGCGACATCATCGGACAGGCCACGCAAGGCCACCAGCGAAGACAGGCACTGATAGACATCGTAGGCTTGCGCCAATGGCAGCGAAAGCGCCGCGCCAATATTCTCTTCGAAGTCGATGCGCCAGATCTCGTCGTGGTGCCAGGTGAGGTTACGCACCTGGGCGCCTCCGTGCCACAGGCCCCGGGCATGAAATGCCGCCAGATCGAGCGCGATTTCCGTGGCGAACCAGCGCTGCCCCTCGGGCGTAGCGCGCCTGAGCACGCCCGGCATGTCATCACCCACATATTCGAGAACAAGCTCACCCGGCGCGTAAGACCATACCAGGGGAACCCGCCAATCGGCCTGATCCATGAGGCGCAGTCGACTGGCTTCATGAGCCAGTCCGTTGTGCACCAGAACGCCAGGCGCCGGCCATTCTCCGAGAAACAGCTTGCAGCCCGCCCCCAGGGCGGCCGCGCGCACATAGCGCAATGCATAGCTGACCCCACGCCCCAGTCCGGGGCGACGGCGTTTGACCACACCTTTCACGCCTTCGATATCGATGACGCTGACCGAGGGCTCCCTTGAGGCATCCACTGACGCCAGCCACTGAGCCAGGGATGCAGGCGCATCCACATGCTGAGGGCGTGCTGGCGGTTGCGGACGGGATGAGGGGGACATTGCCACGCACGGACTCCTAACAAGAAAAAAGCCGCCCGGTCGACATGCGACCGGTCGGCTTTTCGGCCAGCGACTGGGTGTTTAGGCCAGTTCGCCTTCGACTTGTACCACGATGTCGGAGACGACATCGGGGTGCAGCGCGACGGCCACTTCGTACTCACCAACAGCCTTCAATGCACCGTTGACCAGACGAACCTGAGCCTTCTCGACTTCAAAACCTTCCTTGCGCAGGCCATCGGCGATGTCGGCGTTGGTGACGGAACCGAACAGACGGCCATCGACACCCGCTTTCTGCTTGACGACCAGCTTGTAGCCATTCAGCTTTTCGCCAACGGCTTGCGAGGCAGCCAGCTTTTCAGCCTGGGCTTTTTCGAGTTCGGCACGGCGTGCTTCGAACTCTTCCAGCGCCTTGGCCGTTGCACGACGGGCTTTGCGTTGGGGGATCAGGAAGTTGCGGGCGTAGCCGTCCTTGACACGGACCACTTCACCGAGGTTACCCACGTTCACGACTTTTTCGAGCAAGATGATTTGCATGATGGTGTCCCGGATCAGTTGTGGTTGTCGGTGTAGGGCAACAGAGCCAAAAAGCGCGCGCGCTTGATGGCGGTGTCGAGTTGACGCTGATAATGCGCCTTGGTGCCCGTCAGGCGAGCCGGAATGATCTTGCCGTTTTCCTGGATGAAGTCACGCAGGGTGTCCACATCCTTGTAGTCGATGTGATCGACGTTTGCTGCGGTGAAGCGGCAGACCTTGCGGCGCTTGAACAGCGGCGACTGCATAGGTTTGCGCTTGTCGTTTTTCTTTTTGAAGAAAGCCATGATGTGCCTCTACTCTATCAACAGCCGGGCATTGGAGCCCGACGCAATACATAATCAGAAATGGAACACTAAGCGACCGGAGGGCTGCTACCTGGATTCAGCACGCGGACCCGCTGCATGTGCAGCCTGAGCTTGACCGAATCCTTGCGCACCGGAGCGATGAAGCCCTCGATATGCAACGCAGATCCGGGCTGCGTGCTGGCCAGCATGAGTGCCAGATCGCCCAGAGCCACCGCCGATATGGTCATGTCCAGCCGGCGTTCCAGCCCGGCTTCCGTGACGATCGATTCGTGGCGCAACAGCATTTCCAGCGCTGGCACACCGGCCGGAGTGTGGCGCAATGGCTCGCATTCGAGCACCTGTGCGCTGAGTTCCAGCCGATTCACTTAATGTTCTGACCAGATCCCTTGCGGGATTTACTCCGAAACAGCCGACGCTTCGGCCGATGCCTTGCGAGCTTCCTCGCGCTCAACCGACTTCATCATCGGCGAGGGTGCGCTGGGAGCAGCCTTGGTCTGGATGACCAGGTGACGCAGCACGGCATCGTTGTAGCGGAACGAATGTTCGAGTTCGTCCAGCGTGGACTGGCCGCATTCGATATTCAGGCAAACGTAGTGAGCCTTGACCAGTTTCTGGATCGGGTAGGCCAACTGACGGCGACCCCAGTCTTCCAGACGGTGCACGGCACCACCTTGCGAGGTCACCAGGGTCTGGTAACGCTCGACCATGGCGGGCACTTGCTCGCTTTGGTCAGGATGAACGATAAACACTACTTCGTAGTGACGCATTGTGAAACTCCTTGAGGATATCCGAACTACCGGACAGCCCGCCACTTCAACGCTCCAAAGGGGTCGGGCAAAGATAAGCCAGCGATTATCGCCTGTCTACACCAAAAATGCAAAGAGGGCGGCAATGAGACCTTCATTGCCGCCCTCTTTTACAACAGTCAGTATCAGCCCTCGACCACTGCGTAGGCCGAATGGTTGTGGATGGACTCGAAGTTTTCGGCCTCGATCCGGTAGGTCACGACACCCGGCTGGACGCTGATGCGAGCCGCCACGTCGCGCACGAGATCTTCGACGAACTTGGGATTTTCGTAGGCGCGCTCGGTCACGAACTTCTCGTCGGGACGCTTCAACAGGCCCCAAAGCTCACAAGAAGCCTCGGACTCGACTACCCGAATGATGTGATCGAGATCGACCTCACCATCGAGCACCGCGGCCACGGTGACATGCGAGCGCTGATTGTGTGCACCGTATTCGGAGATTGCCTTGGAACACGGGCACAGGCTGGTCACCGGCACCTGGGCGATCAGTTCGAATTCGACCGAGTCACCCTGGGCCCGCGCCACCCACTGCACTTCGTAGTCCATCAGGCTTTGAACGCCGGACACGGGGGCGGACTTGTTGATGAAATACGGGAAAGCCACCGTGATGTCACCACGCTCGGCGTGCAGCAGCGGCAGCATTTCAGCGGCCATCTGGCGAAACAGCGCAGGCGTGAGAGCGACCGAACGGTATTTCTCGAGCAACGCAATGAAACGCGACATGTGCGTGCCCTTCTCCTCGGCGGGCAGTGCAACGGTGAGGGTCCAGTTTCCAATCGTGGGCTGTACCGAACCGTCACCGGCCTGCACCATCATGGGATGACGGACCCCACGGATGCCCACTCGCTGGATGAGGATGTGACGGGTATCCGTGAAACTTTGGACATCCGGCATGACGAGGATGGAGTCGACTGGAGAGTTCATAGCTTGCGTGCCTGAATGGCCAAGGCCGCGGGCCTTGGCCTGAAATAATGAGAAGAATGGCTAATTATGGCGCAATCGGTGAGCGTTCGCAGGCATAACCCTGTTGACCGTAGGTATGCCGCGACAATCACGCCCCTTGGAAACCACCCCTGTTACAAGAACCGCTTGCGGACCGATTGTTCGATTCCGGCCGCATCCAGGCCAAGTTCTGCCAGCAATTTGCCCTGGTCGCCGTGGTCGATGAAGCGGTCGGGCAGCCCCAGTTGCAGCACCGAAGTCTGTATGCCCTGGGCATTGAAATATTCGGTCACGGCGCTGCCTGCTCCACCCATGATGGCCGCTTCCTCGACCGTGACAAAGCATTCGTGCGTCCTGGCCAGCGAGCTCAACAGTTCCTGGTCGATGGGCTTGACGAAACGCATGTCCACCACGGTCGCATCCAGTGCCTCGGCGGCCACCAGTGCCGCCTGAACCAGGGTACCGAAGCCCAGGATGGCAATGCGGCGCCCTTCCCGCCTGACCACGGCCTTGCCCACAGGCACGGTGGTGAGCGCTGGATTGACACTGGCACCCACGCCTGCGCCACGCGGATAACGGACCGAGGCAGGCCCCGGGTGCTGATAACACGTCGTGAGCAACAGACGAGCTTCGTTCTCGTCGGAAGGTGCCGCAATCACCATGTTCGGGATGCAGCGCAAGAACGCAATATCGTAATTGCCAGCATGCGTCGCACCGTCCGCTCCGACCAGGCCCGCGCGGTCCAGGGCGAAGGTCACATCCAGATCCTGCAGGGCAACGTCATGGATCAGCTGATCGTAGCCACGCTGCAGGAAGGTGGAATAGATGGCGACAACGGGCTTCTGGCCCTCACAGGCCAGACCTGCGGCAAACGTCACGGCGTGCTGCTCGGCGATGCCGACGTCGAAATAGCGAGTGGGAAAGCGCTGCTGGAAAGCCACCAGACCGCTGCCCTCACACATGGCGGGCGTCACACCCACCAGTTTCTCGTCGGCCGCAGCCTGGTCGCAAAGCCACTGTCCGAACACCTGGGTGAAGGTGGTCCTGGCGACCTTGCCCGAGGGGACGATACCCACGGCTGGATCGAATTTTCCGGGCCCGTGGTAGAGCACGGGATCCGCTTCGGCCAGTTTGTAGCCCTGGCCTTTGCGAGTGACCACGTGCAGAAACTGCAAACCTTTGAGTTCGCGCAGGTTCTGCAAGGTGGGCACCAGTGCATCCATGTCGTGACCATCGATTGGCCCGACGTAGTTGAAGCCCAGTTCTTCGAACATGGTGGCCGGCGTGACCATACCCTTGGCGTGCTCTTCGAACCGACGCGCCAGTTCCAAAACCGGCGGGACATGCTGAAGCACAGCACGGCCGACATTCCTGGCGGTGGCATAAAAACGCCCCGACATCAGGCGCGCCAGATAGCGATTGAGCGCGCCCACCGGCGGGGAGATCGACATGTCGTTGTCGTTGAGCACCACCAGCAGATTGACATCGGGCGTCACGCCCGCGTTGTTCATCGCCTCGAAAGCCATGCCTGCAGACATGGCCCCATCGCCGATCACGGCGATATGGGCACGCTCCACCCCCGCGTTACGCGAGGCGACGGCCATGCCCAAGGCAGCGGAAATCGATGTGGAAGAGTGTGCGGTGCCGAATGCGTCGTACTCGGACTCGCTGCGTTTGGGAAAACCGGACAAGCCGCCCGCCTGGCGCAGCCCACCCATGCCTGCGCGTCGCCCCGTGAGAATCTTGTGGGAATACGACTGATGCCCCACGTCCCACACGATGCGATCATGCGGCGTGCGAAACACGTGATGCAAAGCGATCGTCAATTCGACCGTGCCCAGATTCGAGGACAGATGCCCGCCAGTCATCGAGACTGAATTGAGAATGAAGTCGCGCAGCTCATCTGCCAACAGCTTGAGCTCACGCCGATCCAGCGGCTTGAGCTCGTCAGGGCTAGTTATGCGTTCCAGAATAGGTGTCATGCTAGATCATCTTTGCGTTATGAGGTCCGGGCGGCGCACCAGAAGGGGCAGCAATCAGCGATCCCGAATGACGATGAAGTCAGCCAGCTGGGCCAACCGCGATGCCTGGGATCCCAGAGGCTCGATCGCGGTCAATGCGGCGACGCGCAGTGTTTCTGCAAACTCTCGCGCCTGCGGCAAACCCATCAGCGACACGTAGGTCGGCTTGTTCTCGGCAGCATCCTTGCCCGCCGTCTTGCCAAGTGCCGCCGTGTCGGCAACCACGTCAAGGATATCGTCTACGACCTGAAACGCAAGCCCCATCGACTGAGCATACACGTCGAGGGCGCTGCGCACGCTCGAACTGGCACCGGCAACGATACCACCCAGGGCGACACTCGCCTCGAGCATCGCACCTGTCTTCATGCTGTGCATGACTTCCAGGGCGTCGCGACTGAGCGGACGCCCCACGCTCTGAAGATCGATGGCCTGACCGCCCGCCATGCCCTGGCTGCCGCTGGCGCGAGTGAGGATATGCACCGCCTGCACGACCAGCGCCGGTGCGATCGGCATTTCAGCCAGCAGCTCGAACGCCAGCGGCTGCAGCGCATCACCCGCGAGCATCGCCGTCGCCTCATCGAACTGGACATGCGTGGTGGGCCTGCCCCGGCGCAACACATCGTTGTCCATGCAAGGCAGGTCGTCGTGCACCAAAGAATAGGCGTGCACCAGCTCGACGGCACAGGCGGCCCGATCAAGCGATGCTTCGATGACGCTCGAAGGCGCGCCCGCGCAGGCCGCCTGACCCGCAGCGTAGACCAGCGCCGCCCGCACCCGCTTGCCTCCGCCCAGCACCGCATAGCGCATGGCCTGATGCAACACCGCCGGCTCGTCATCCTCGGCGGGCATCTGCTCGTCGAGCACCTGCTCCACGCGCATCACCCGCGCGGCCAGCCAATCGTCAAACTTCAATGCGGACTGAGTCATTGCGAGCTGTCGCCGTCGTTCAAGACACCCGCATCAAGCGGCTTGAGAAGCTCACCCTCGAGCACTTTGACCTGCTGCTCGGCGTGTGCGAGGCGATCCTGGCACACCCGCGAAAGCGCCACGCCGCGGCGGTAGGCAGCCAGCGAGGCTTCCAGGGGCAACCCGCCGTCTTCCATCGTGGCCACCAGTGACTCGAGCTCGGCCAGGGCCGTCTCGAAATCCTGCGGCACAGACTCTGCCCCGACATCGTCGCCGGCGGGCAAAGTGCTCTTGCGCGTTGTAGCCACTCGGGCCTCCAGTAATTACTTAGTCGTCTGAACCGAATATTGTACGAGATCGGGATCGGGCTCCTGCGTCATCCGCTGCGCATGCCATGCAGCATCAGCTAACCTCCAGATACATGGCGGTAACCTGCGCTCTGGTAGGGTGCCCACCCATGCACACGCAGATACCCACAGACCGTTTTCAACGACTCGATACCGCCCGCTGGCTGGCCGCTCTGGCCGTGGTGCTGCTGCACTGCGCGTCCCAGGGGCTGTCCGATGAAAGCGCTCACGGAACGCTCGCGTGGACGGCCGCCAACGTCTATGACTCGGCCATGCGCTGGTGCGTGCCGGTTTTTGTGATGATCAGCGGCGCCCTGCTGCTGGATCCCGCAACGGCACCTCCCCTGCGCGTTTTTTATGGCAGGCGGATGGCCCGCATCATCCTGCCGCTGGTGTTCTGGACGGCGTTCTATCTCGTCTGGCGGGTAGTGACCGCACACCTGGACCAGGCCGATGTGCCCTGGACAGCATGGGCACAGACGGTCGTCAACGGCAAGCCCTATTACCACCTCTGGTATCTGTACATGCTGCTGGGCCTTTATCTGTTCACCCCGTTCGTGCGCCGGGCCTACCTGGCCAGCAGCCCGCGCACACGCCTGTTCGCGGTGGGTCTGATCCTAGGCATTGCAGTGGTTCAGAGTGCGATGGCCAATGGGCGCGAACAGACAGGCTTCTTTCTGACCTGGTTCGCCCCGTTCCTGGGATACTTCATATTGGGACGACTGCTTTTCGATGGGCACGTGCGCCTGCCTTACGCGGTGCTGTTGCTGGTCATCAGCATCGCGGCAACGGCCATCGGCATTCATGCCATGTCCAGCCCGAACGACCTGAACACCTATTTCTACAGCAATTTCAGCGTGACGGTTCCCATCATGGCCATCGCGGTGTATCACCTGGTGCTCAATGGCCCACGGCTACCTCAACTGGCCGCTTGGGTCCCCCTTACATTTGGTATCTACCTTATTCATCCCGCACTGATCGACCTGGCCCTGCGCCTCGATCTCTATAGCCCTGGTCCGGGACCTGGCGATTTTTGGGAGATCCCGCTGTTCGCGGCCCTCATTTTCCTGGCGTCAGCCGGTGTGACCTGGTTGATGCGACAGCATCGATGGCTGGTCCGTCTGGTCTGATTTGACAACCCGGAAAATCGGGTTAGGGTACAATTAAAGGTCTATTTTCGGCCAGATCCGAATTTTCTTCGCGCCAGTACGGATTGACCGTGCTGGCATTTTTATCCGAGCGGGGGGAATTATGACCGACATCGGTCGCATGGCACACCTGGTGCCCGCGCGCACCCAATTGCCCGTCAGTGCCTACTTCGATCAGACGCGTTTCCAAAAGGAAATGGACGTCATTTTCAAGCAGTCGTCACTCTATGTTGGCCACGAAAAACTCGTGCCCGAACTTGGCGACTGGCGTACGCTCGCCCAGGAAAACGCTGGGCGGGTTCTCGTTCGCAACCGCAATGGCGTGGAACTCATCTCCAACGTCTGCCGGCACCGACAGTCCATCATGCTGGGCGGTGCGCCTGGTGCTGGCGCAAGCCCGGCCAATTCGCACGGCAACCTGAGCGCAACGGGCGGCAACATGGTCTGCCCCTTGCACCGCTGGACGTACAACAACGAAGGCGAATTGCTGGGTGCACCCCAGTTCGAGAGCACGCCCTGCATGAATCTCGAGCGCTTCCGTCTGCGCAACTGCCATGGCCTGCTGTTCGAGGGGCCGCGCGACCCCGCCAATGACATGGCGGGTCTTTTTTCGCGCCCCGAGTTCAACTTTGGCGACTATGTGCTCGGCCACGTCGAGGTGCATCAGTGCAACTACAACTGGAAGACCTTCATCGAGGTCTATCTCGAGGACTATCACGTCGGGCCCTTCCATCCGGGCCTGGGCCAATTCGTGGCCTGCGAGGATCTCAGTTGGGAATTCGGCGACTGGTTCAGCCTGCAGCGTGTGGGTGTCAACAGTGCACTGGCCCAGCCCGGCTCGGACACGTACAAGAAATGGCATGACCAGGTACTGGAGTTCCGTTCGGGTGACGCTCCCGATTTTGGTGCCATCTGGGTCACCTATTTTCCGACGCACATGATCGAGCTGTACCCGCACGTGCTGGTACTGTCCACGCTCTACCCCAAGAGTCCGCAGGAAACGATCAATGTGGTGGAGTTTTACTACCCGGAAGAAATTGCTGCGTTCGAGCCGGAGTTCGCCCGCACGCAACGCGCCGCCTACATGGAAACTGCCGTGGAAGACGACGAGATCGCCGAGCGCATGGATGCCGGCCGTCGCGCGCTGATGCTGCGCGGGACCAATGAAGCAGGCCCCTACCAATCACCCATGGAAGACGGTATGCAGCACTTCCATGAGTGGTATCGAAAGATCATGGGCGAGCAGGGCTGATATTCTCAGCCTTTGGCGACCGGCCGATCAGGGTCGGCGCACCACTCGCTCCATGAGCCTGCATAAAGCCGGGAACCGGAAAGCCCGGCGATTTCCATCGCAAGCAGGTTATGGCATGCCGAGATTCCCGAGCCGCACTGATGCACGATGTCGCGTGCCCGCCGCCCTGCCAGCAAAGCGTCGAACTCCTGGCCCAGCACGTCCGGACGCTTGAAAAAGCCGTCCGGCTGCAGGTTTTCGTTACTGGGGCGATTCAACGCGCCTGGAATATGCCCAGCCACGGGGTCCAGCGGCTCAACCTCGCCACGATAGCGGTTGGCCGCCCGCGCATCGACCAGCGTGAAGGCCTGCGTCGGCAGATTTGCCAGCACGTCTTCCACCGGTATGGCAGATTCACCCGGATTGGCCCAGGCTGTCGAGCCTGGCTGCGCGGGTTGAGTGTCTTCCTGCGTGACGGAATATCCGGCGTCCACCCAGGCCTGCCATCCGCCGTCCAGCACCCGAACGTTCACATGCCCCAGCCAGCGCATCATCCACCAGAGATGCGCGGCAAACGTGCCACCACTGGCGTCGTACGCCACCACATCGGTATCGGGGCCCACGCCTCTGGAGGACATCACGGCAGCAAAGTCCGCGCGCTCGGGCAGCGGATGCCGGCCGTTTCGGCCGGTGCGGGCGGCCGAAAGGTCTTGCTCGTGATCGAGAAAGAACGCGCCGGGAATGTGACCAGCGCGGTATTCACGCTGGCCTGCATGAGGGTCGGTCAAATTGTGACGAACATCGAATACGACAAGATTCGGCTCGCCCAATCGGGCAGCAAGTTCTGCTGTGGAGATCAAATGTTGCGGCATGACGGCCTCTAGAGCGTTGACGTGCATACGACATGCACGCCCTACACCACATCCTAGCGCGCCTTCGAGACGGCTGCCTGACGCTGCGCTGATGGCTTGCGCGATTCCTGCACGGTGCGCCAAACCGAGAGTAATCCGGCAAAGATGATCAGCGTCATGCCGAACCAGGCAATCATATCGAGATAATCACCCCAGAATCCCACGCCCAGCAGTGCCGCAAAGATGATGGTGGTGTATTGAAGCGCGGCGGTGAGCAATGCCGACCCCCTGCCGAATGCACGCGTGACGGCCAGTTGCCCGCACAGACCCGCCAGGCCGACTGCCCCCAGGGCAAGATAGGCGGTGATGTCCAGCGAGGCCCAACCTTCCAGGCCGAGAGCGATCAAACTGGTCAGACAGACGGCCAGGGAAAAATAGAGTACGGTGCGCCATTCGAGCTCGCCCACCGTGCCCAGTTGGCGCAGTTGCATCATGGCCACCGCGGCAAATGCCCCCGACCCCACACCGGCCAGGGCTGCCAACATCTGGTCGGCCCCCAGACTGGGGCGCAGCACGGCGAGCACCCCGAGAAATCCCAGCACCACGGCCCCTATACGCACAGGGTCGCGTTGCTGGCCGCCAGGCCCCATCATCCAGCAGGCAATGAACAGGGGCGCCGTATAGCTCAGACTGGTCGAAGTGGACAGCGGCAGTATGGACAACGCAAAGAAACCCAGCCACATGGAAATGACGCCCGACACGTTGCGAAAAACATGCAGGCGCCAACTGACCGGCATCAGCGACAGCCTGCCCACACGGGCATAGATCAGCAGCAGGACGACCGAAGGGACGCCACGAAACAACACGATTTGCGACAGCGAGGCGCCATGTTCACTGGCCAGCTTCACAGC